>CAMAQB010000114.1 GCA_945860285.1 Akkermansia muciniphila
GCCTGCTGGAAGCCAAAGTCACGGAAATCACCAGTCTCCGAAAAGGAGCAAACCACTAACTGGAGAGCCGGATGCGGGAGATCTGCAAGTCCGGTTCGGAGGGAGGGGCGGGGCAATACAATGCCCCGTTCCTACCTCTATCCTTTTGAGCATCGTCCTGGCTTGATCGCCAGGCCAAAAGTCAGGCAAAGGTTTTTATTGCTTAATGCGGGTTTTCTGCTACCTATTCCCTTCCGAACACGCCCGAACAAGCAGCAAACAAACCAAGAACCAACCTACGATCATGCGCTTTGGATTAAACACTTTTCTGTATGTTTCACCTTTCGTCACCGACAGCGTGAAACTCTTCCCCAAATTCAAGAAATGGGGTTTTGATACGTTGGAATTGCCGATCGAAGACCCATCGCACATCGACGCTGCGGCCGTCCGTAAAGCCGCCGACAAGGCTGGCATCGCGATTGGCACCTTGTGCGCCGCCATGGGACCGGGACGCGATTTCCGCGGCACGGCGGCGGAACAAAAAAACGCCACGGCCTACATCAAGGCATTGATCGACCAAGCCGCGATCCTCGGAGCCCATTCGGTCATCGGCCCGATTTATTCGGTCGTCGGTCTGATCGGTGCGCACAGCGACGAGACCAAGAAGAAGCATTTCGATCTGGTCGTGAAGAATCTCAAACCGCTTGCCAAGTATGCGGAAACAAAAGGCATCGTTCTCGCCATCGAGCCGCTCAACCGTTTCGAGACCGACTTCCTCAACACCTGCGACCAGGGCTTGAAGCTGGTGAAAGCCATCGATTCCAAGGCCGTGAAACTTCTTCTCGATACCTTCCACATGAACATCGAGGAAAAAGACCAGGCCGCCGCCATCCTGAAAGCCGGTTCCTTGCTCGGTCACTTCCACGCCTGCGGCTGCGACCGCGGCACGCCCGGTGGCGACCACATCGACTGGAAACCCATCGTCAAGGCGCTGCGGAAAATTGATTACAAGGGTGATGTCGTGATCGAATCCTTCACCACCGATGTCAAGGTGATCGCCCGCGCGGCGGCAATCTGGCGCAAAATGGAGCCCAATCGCGACGACATCGCCGTGAATGGCCTGGCCAACCTGAAGAAATTCTTCAAGAAGAAGAAATAAGTCGTAGCTGCCTTGCCATGGCCCGGCGGCCGACCAACTACGGGTTGATCGCTTAGTGACTGACGGCCGCGTGGATCGGCGATCGCTCGATTTTTCACGCGTTCTTCATCAGGCATTCACAATCGAATGTTGCAATTTCCCGGATTCCGACCGCGCACAATTCGCGGTTGCAAACGGAAATTTCCTTCAACATTCGAGACGATGAAGACACCAGCAAAAACGAAAACCGGGACGGCAGGAGCCGGGCAAAAAAAAATCCCCGCAGCCTCAACCGCCATGCCACTCCACATCCGGATCATTGGTGCCATGTGTCATTCGCCTGTGGTCCCGGCGAAATCAGCGCGAAAGAATACAACCGGATACGACCTGTTCCGCGATTGGCGCGATGAGCTTCTCTCCTGACCAGGCCGCTTCAAGAACGCGCTTTTCTTTTTTTCCTGCAATCGTATCGTTGCCGCATGACGCGTGAGGAAATCAGTTCCCTGTTCGAGGAGATCGCTTTGTTGCTGGAGATGAAGGGCGAGAACCCGTTCAAGGTGCGGGCCTATCGCAGCGGTGCCGAAACCGTGCGCTCGTATCCCGATGACATTCTGCAAATGGCGCGCGACAACCAGTTGTCGGGCATCAAGGGACTCGGCGAGGCGCTGCGCGACAAACTTCACGAACTCGCCACCACCGGACGGCTGGAGTACTACGAAAAACTGCGCGCGGAATTTCCGGCAACTTTGTTCGAGATGTTCGAAGTGCAGGGTCTCGGCGCGAAAAAAATCATGCTGCTGCATCGCGAGTTGGGAATCTCATCGGTCGCCGACCTCAAGCAGGCCTGCCTGGATGGCCGCATCGCCGGACAAACGGGATTTGGCGAGAAATCCCAACACAACATTCTCGAGTCGATCGAACACCGGGAGAAAAACGCGGGGCGCTTCCTGCTGGGCACTGTTGCGATGGTTGTGGATCGACTGCTGGATTTGCTGCGGGATCACCCGGAGTCGCTGCGCGTGGCGGCCTGCGGCTCCTATCGACGCGGCAGGGAGACAATCGGCGACATCGACCTGCTGGTGGCCACCCCTCATTCAGCTTCTCTAACGGAATATTTCTCCACACTTCCCGGAGTGAACAAAATTCTCGTTCATGGCGAAACGAAAATCTCGGTCTTGTTGGACGAAGGCATGCAATGCGATCTGCGCGCGGTGGCCAATGCGCAATTTCCCTTTGCCTTACTGTATTTCACCGGCTCCAAGGAGCACAACGTCGCGCTGCGGCAACTTGCCAACGACAAGGGCTGGTCGCTCAATGAATACGCCTTCACCGCGATCCGCGACGATGCCGAAGCGATCCCCGCAATCAACGAGGAAGCTGACATCTATCAGGCGCTCGGACTGCAATGCATTCCGCCGGAAATGCGTGAAAACCTCGGCGAGATCGAGGCAGCGCGCGACAACAAACTGCCGCGGTTGATCCAGATCGGCAATCTGCGCGGCACGTTTCACAATCACACCACCGAGTCCGACGGCCGAAACACGCTCGAGGAAATGGTCGAGGCTGCGCAAGACCTGGGGCTGCAATACTTCGGAATCGCCGATCATTCCAAATCATCGTTTCAGGCCAACGGTTTGGATGAAGAGCGCTTGCTTCGACAGGTGGAAAAAATCCGCGCAATGAACGGCAAGCTCGAAGGATTCCGCATATTCGCTGGATCGGAGGTCGACATTCTCAAGGACGGCGCGCTGGATTTCAGCGACGATGTCTTGTCGCAGCTGGACTACTGTGTGGCATCGGTCCACAACGTGATGAACCTCGATGAAGAAACGATGACCCGGCGCATCATCCGGGCGATGGAAAATCCACACGTCACGATGCTCGGGCACATGACCGGACGATTGCTCCTCAAACGCGATGCCTGCGCCGTGAATCATGCCAAAATCATCGACGCTGCCGCGGAAACGCGGACAATCATCGAACTGAACTGCAGCCCGAAACGCCTCGACATGGACTGGCGCTGGTGGCACCGCGCCCGCGACAAAGGCGTGCTGTGTTCGATCAATCCCGACGCGCATTCGACCGCACAACTGCAGTACTTGCATTACGGCATCCTTCAAGCCCGCAAAGGCTGGCTGCGCAAAGAGGATGTGGCGAACACTTTGTCGTTAGAAAAAATCACCGATTTTCTGGCAAAGCCAAAAGCACAGCGTTGACCTCAAAAAAACGCCAAAAATGAAGCGGCAAAAAAAGTCGAGAATCACTCTTGGTTCGTTTTGCCACTACCGAACCTATCAAGAAAAAATTATCTAACAGAAAATAACAAGAATCAAGGCCTGACCGCAGTCGGGTTGCTATGGGTTGATGAGCGGCCTCCCCCCACCGGAACGCTCGGAGATCGTTACTGCCTTGCTTGTGTATGCGGGTCGGTGCTGAAGTCGTTCACGTCAAGGCGATCTGTGCATCTGCTGGTTTATCTCGTCCTGGCGTTCGCTTCCCACAGATCCTTGGGGTCCAAAACTTTCCTGGCTCCTTCGCCATTCAGCCAGGCTTTTGCATCCGCATCGCCACGTAGCTGTGCATCCCAGAATGCCGTGCTCAGGGCAAGGATTGCTTTGTGGTAGCGGCTGTTCTTGCTCGCGCCGCCGGTGAGTTCGCGTTCGCCGAAACTCATGTGCGTCGCATCTTGAAAGACCACCTGCCAGGCGGCGGCTTTCTCCAGGTAGGGAAATACATTGAGTCGGTCGGCGGCAGTGCTGTTGCCGATCGGGCTGTCGTCCTTCGTTCCGGTCATCAACAGGCAGGGGATTTTGATCGATGCAAACGCGCTCGCCGGGTCGACGAGCGCCGGCGGACTGGGGCTCATCATCAGCGCGGCATCGATGCGAGGTTCGACAAACGATTTTCGTCCTCTGGCAAAAGATTGTCCGGCCACCGCCTGAGCGGTGTTGGCCCCGAAGGAATGGCCGGACATGCCGATGTGTTGAAGGTCGAGCCGCTGATGCAAGGCATGGCCTTTTTGTTGATTCCACGTGGTCAGGGAGTCGATCACCGCAGGGATGTCGCTGCTTCTCGCCATGAAATTTTCCAGCGACGCCGCCTGTTTCATGGCGGTCATCCGTTGAAGCATGGGAGCGTCCTTCCAGACCGATTCGTCACTGCCGGAGTGTTGGACGAAAATCGCCACATAACCGCGTCGCGCCCAATGATTGCCGAGATACGGGTTGTTGTCGCAGGAACCACCGAGACCGTGGGAAAAAAGGATGACCGGTGCGGGGCTATTGCTTTCGGGAAAGTACGCGCGGATCGGCAGGGTGCGGTGGTTTTTGGAGTCCACGACCTCGAACGTCCGCGTTGCCACATCCTTGGTCGCGACTTTCAAAGGATCATATTCGGCAGCGCAAAAAGATTGCGCGCACAAGAACATCAGAATGATTTTGGCAAAATGGCGAATCATCACGAGGAAACAACTCCACGGTTCGGGCAAAGTTGCGCGGCGTTGTGGTGTCGGGCATGATCGCGAACGATGCCTCTCGGGACGTAATTCTTCACGGGGAGCGCCTGCGTCCCGCAGGCTGTGGCCGGCATCCTGCCGGGCACGGGTTTTCGCGGGTGATCCGTGAAAGCGCAGCGATCGCGCTACCCGACTCATCGGCGTTTATAGCAAACAATCGCCTGGGATGAAAGTGGGTTGTGTTAGAGCGTGAAGCACCCGCCCCCCACCGGAACGCTCAGAGAGCCTTCCCTGCCTTTTGATGAGAAGGCATTTGGCCACGAATGCGCGGGTTGCATTCTGGACTAATTTTTGTCTTGCTAATCCTCGATTTTCATGGATATTTCCGGTCCCCCCAGCGAAAGATGGTGGTCGTAGTTCAATGGTAGAGCCCCAGATTGTGATTCTGGTTGTTGCGGGTTCGAATCCCGTCGATCACCCCATCTTTCCCGCCGGAAAGCTTGATTTTTCAGGGTTTCGGACGGGAGAGAAGGCAGCACCACACCCATGGACAGCATCGAAATCAGACTTGGTTATAAGTTCCGCAATCCGCTGTTGCTCGCGGAGGCGTTGACGCATCCCAGTCTCGCGTATGAATCGCAGAAGGCGCATTTCGACAACCAGCGTTTGGAATTCTTGGGCGATGCCGTGTTGCAGCTCGCACTGACGGAGCACCTGTTCCGGAGTTTTCCCGATGTCACCGAGGGGCGGATGACGAAACTGCGCGCACAACTGGTTTCGCGCAATGCCCTGGCGCAATTTGCGGTGTCGCTGCGGCTGGGAACTTACATCCTGCTGGGCAAGGGGGAGGAAGCGAGCGGCGGCCGCAAGCGCGCTTCCACGCTGGCCGATGCCTTTGAAGCGCTGCTCGGCGCGATCTATCTGGACTCCGGATACAGCTCGGCCCGGGATCTCGTCGTTGGTCTTTTCGAGCAGGAAATCGGCGCGATTTCGATGAGCAGCGAGGAAGGCAATCCGAAGGGCACCCTGCAGGAAATTTTGCAAGCGATCGGGTCCGAGGCTCCTTCGTACCGCATCGTCGGCGAAAGCGGTCCTGATCATCGCAAGGTGTTTCACGCACAGGTGTTCTGGAACGGTCTGCTGCTCGCGCAAGGTCGTGGAAAAAGCAAAAAAGAAGCCGAGGTTCGTGCGGCGACCGAAGCCCTGCGCAAAAAAATCTGGCTCAATGCGGAGGCGTCGTAGCCGGACGGCTGGCATTTTGTTCGACACAGCGGTTCGTCCGTATAGCATTTTGCTAAGAAGACTATTACAATGAACCATGTTTCAAAATCGCGCTGGTTGGAATTGATGGAATTTCTCGGCTGCACGGGTCCGCGCATGGAGTTCTGGTATGACCGCCTCGAGCGGATGTGGTCGGAGAAGCACCGCAGTTATCATACGTTCCAGCATTTGGATGAATGCCTCGAAGAACTCGATGAAATCGAGGGCGATGAGGAAAAGCTGGCATTGATCGAGGTGGCGTTGTGGTTTCACGATGCGATCCACCGACCTCTGGCGGACGACAACGAGGAACAAAGCGCGGCCCTGGCCAGGGAGTTTCTGGCGGAATGCGACGCCACACCCTCCGTGGTGGAATTTGTCAGTGACATGATCCTCGCCACCAAAAAGCATGAATGCGGTGGTGACCCCGATGTCGAAATTATGGTGGGCTTGGATTTGTCGATCTTTGCACGCGATGCCAAGCGTTTCGATTTGTATGAAAAGCAGATCCGCGAGGAATATTCCGCTGTTCCCGAAGAAGAGTATCGCAACAAACGCGCCGCGATTCTCCAGGGATTCCTCAATCGCAAGGCAATCTATGCCAGCGCAATGTTGCGCGACGTTTATGAAGAACAGGCGCGTTTGAATCTCGCGTGGTCGATCAAGCGGTTGGAAAGTGGCGAAAAAATTTCATAAATATCCATCATGAATCATCGAATCGCATTTACTGCCTCGTGGCTGGGTCTTGCATCGGCTCTCTCGTGTTGCAGCCTGTCGCTGCTTCAGGGTGAGGAGGTCGTGCGGCAGAAGCCCAACATCGTTCTCATTCTTGCCGATGATCTGGGCATCGGCAACGTTGGATGTTATGGCGCGGATCATTTCAAAACCCCGCACATCGATGCGCTGGCGGCATCGGGCCTGCGCTTTGAGCGGTGTTTTTCGGCACCAGTTTGCGGACCGTCGCGGGCGATGATCATGACCGGTCGATATGGATTTCGCACCGGCATGACCGGCAATGACAAGGGTAGTTCCGGGATCGTTGCAACTTCAAAGGAAATCATGATGCCAAAGGTGCTCAAGCCCGCGGGTTATGCAAGCTGCGAGGTGGGAAAATGGAGTCAACTGCCTCTCGAACCGGGCGACTGGGGATTTGACGAGTATCTGCGCTTTCAAGGCAGCGGTACCTACTGGAACACCCAGGAGCGCGGCGAAAGTTACACCTTGAACGGCAAACAAGTGCCGCTGGCGAAAGGGGAATATCTACCCGATAAAATGCATGCGTTTGCGGTCGACTTCATCACCCGAAACAAGGATCGGCCGTTTTTGTTGTATTATCCGATGTCGCACGTTCATTCGGACATCCTGCGCACACCTGACAGCGCGCCCGACAGCAAGGATTATTTCACCGACAACATCAACTACATGGACAAGTTGGTCGGCAAACTTCTCGGCGAGCTGGATCGGTTGAAATTGCGCGACAGGACGCTGGTGTTGTTCGTGGGTGACAACGGCTCCACAGCCTTTGAGGCAGAGCGTGCCACCATCCATGGCAGGCGGCTTTCGGGAAACAAAGGCACCATGTTGGAAGGTGGCAGCCTCGTTCCCTGCATCGCGAGCTGGCCGGGTGTGGTTCCCGCCGGCAAGGTTTCGCGTGATCTGATCGACTTCTCGGATTTTCTGCCGACTCT
Organism: Akkermansia muciniphila; assembly: GCA_945860285.1. Taxonomy (GTDB): domain Bacteria; phylum Verrucomicrobiota; class Verrucomicrobiia; order Verrucomicrobiales; family Akkermansiaceae; genus UBA956. The sequence goes on from CAMAQB010000114.1 coordinate 7,520, forward strand.
CGCAGGGCTGTGCGGCGCGCAACTGCCCGAAGGGGTGACCATCGACGGCAAAAGTTTCGCCCCGCAACTGCATGGCCAGTCGGGGTCTCCGCGCGAATGGGCTTTCGTTCAACTCGGCAGGAGCTGGTATGTTCGCGATGACCAATGGAAGCTGAACCATGCCGGGGAATTGTTCGATATGAAAGGCGCGCCCTTTGAGGAAAAGCCAGTCGCCGTCGACAGTGCCGATGCCGCGTCTGTTGACGCGCGCAAACGATTGCAGGCCGTGCTCGTGAAGCTCGATGTGAAATCCGGAAAGATCCATCATGGCGATGGCACGGGCAAACATGAAAAGAACAGCACTGCAAAAGCAACGGGTGCCGCCGAACCGGCACCGCCTGCGGATGCCACTGACGCAACCCGTGAGGCGCGGTTTGCCAAGCTCGACAAGAATAAAACCGGAAAGGTCACCCGTGAAATATTCATGAGCCGGCAAAGCGATCAGGAAACAGGAGCCCGGCGTTTCGATCAATGGGATGTCAACAAGGACGGCGTGCTCACCCGCGAAGAATTCCTCCATCAAGGTACGGTCAAATAGAACAACACGTCGATTTTCTTGCATGAAACTTTTGTCTGCCATTTCCCTGCTGCTTCTGCTTGCCCCTGTGCTGCAAGCGGATGACAGGAAACCGAATGTGCTCTTCATCGCGGTCGATGACCTGCGGCCCGACCTCGGCTGTTATGGCAACAAAATCATAGCCACGCCGCACATCGACCGGCTCGCGGCCCGCGGCATGGTTTTCAACCACGCCTATTGCCAGCAGGCGGTGTGCAGTCCGTCGCGCTCCTCACTGATGACGGGAAAACGTCCCGACGCCACCCGGGTCTGGAATTTGGAAACGCACTTCCGGGTGGCGCTGCCCGATTGCGTGACCCTGCCACAGTTTTTCAAATCCCATGGCTATCATTGCGCGGCGCTGAGCAAAGTCTATCACCGCGGGTTCGAGGACGGTCGTTCTTGGAGCGAGCCGCATTGGTATCCGAATGGCACGAGTGTCGACACCGATCCCGTGGACTGGACGGTGCAGATCAAGACCCGTCATGATGTCAATGTTTCGGAATATGCGGCTCCCGCAGCGAAGCTTGAGGGAAGCAAGGCAGGGAAAAGCGGCAAGGCGGGTCCGGCGTATGAAGTCAGTGCGAAAACCGATGCGCAGCTTCCCGACGGGGCAACAGCCCTTGAGGCGGTGAAACGCCTGCACGATTTGAAAAACAAGGGCGCGCCGTTTTTTCTCGCGGTGGGATTTCTCAAACCGCATCTGCCGTTTGTGGCGCCCAAAAAGTATTGGGATCTCTACGATCCTGAACGCATTCCCGTTCCGTCGTTCGATCATCTTCCACAAGGAGCGCCTGATTTCGCAGGCCACGACAACGGCGAACTGCATGCCTACCCCGGAGTGCCTGCGGGGAATCCGATTCCGTTGGATTTCGCGAAAAAACTTCGTCATGGCTACTATGCCGCGATCAGCTATACCGATGCACAGATCGGCCTGCTGTTGGATGCGCTTGATCGCGAAGGGCTTGCCGCCCACACGGTTGTCGTGCTCTGGGGGGATCACGGTTGGCAACTTGGCGAGCACGGGCTGTGGCACAAGCACACGAATTTCGAGGCGGCCACACGGGCTCCATTGATCATCAGCGCGCCGCACCAAAAAACCGCAGGCCTGAAATGTGATGCCACAGTTGAATTCGTCGATGTCTATCCAACGCTGGCGGACGTTTGCGGATTGCCCGCGCCGGGGGGCATCGACGGTCGCAGTTTGAAGCCATTTTTGGAGAATGCCGACGCTCCTGCCGTCAAATGCGCGATCAGCCAGTATCCCCGTTCCACCGGCAAAGCAGGCGTGGCGGTGATGGGTTACAGCATCCGCGATGACCGCTGGCGCCTCACCCTCTGGCGCGAAACCACGGGGTCGAAGATCATCGCCAGGGAACTCTACGATGAAAAAAACGATCCCGATGAAACGAAGAACCTCGCCGACAATCCCGAGCATAGCGGAGTGATCGAATCCCTAACAAAAAATCTTCCCCCGGTGATGACATCAGCCGCGGCACCCAAAACGAAAGCAGGACCGACACCCGCGGCTGCCGACCGCGGCACCCGGTTTGACAGGATGGACAAGCGGGTTCCGGGAAAACTCAGCCGCGAGGAATTCATGAAACGCCAGAGTGATGCCGACGAGGGGCGCAAACGGTTCGAAAAATGGGACCTCAACCGCGATGGATTTCTCAGTCGCGAGGAATTCACGGTAACAGGTGCCGCCGGTGGCAGGTCGGAATGAGATTTTCTAACAACAGGCACAGTTCTGCAAAATAATGAAGACCACGACAAATAAACCACCTTGCAAAGTCCCGTTTCGGCGTGGATAATTACCGTCTATGAATTCACTGGCGCGAGCTGTTATAGTCACTGCGATGCTTGTTCCATTCGCGTTGGCGCAAGATGAGGCCGCACCGCCAGATGAGATGCAACTGATTTTTGGACCAAAAATTTCATGCTGCTTTTGTTAGGTTTTCTTCGAATTGCTTGGGGGGTTTGTAGGCAATGTAGGAGTGCTTGCGTTTAGTGTTGTAGTAGTAATCGATGTATTCAGAGATTTCAATCTGTGCATCTCGCTCATCGATAAAGCTGCCGTTTTTGATGAGTTCAGCTTTGAATGTGCCCATGAAAGATTCCATTGTGGCGTTATCATAGGAATTGGCTCGGGCTGACATACTTTGGCTTACGCCGGCTTTTTTCAGCAACGCACGAAAGCTTTTGCTGCCATACTGACTACCGCGATCACTGTGAAAGATCAGTCCTGCGGGGCATTGCCGAGCTTTGAGGGCTTTTACCATAGCCTCTT
>CAMAQB010000115.1 GCA_945860285.1 Akkermansia muciniphila
AGTTTGCTGATCGGCAGCTTGCTGCTCCATTTTTCATGGAGTTTCCTGCGGTCGTCCACGGTCTTGCTCGCGAGGTCGTCGAGATACCAGTACAAGTGATTGCGGTCGTCCTCGATGCCGAAGCGGAAACGATGGGTTTCCGACAGGTAGATCGCGCCTTTTTCATCGAAGCACAATGCGGTCGGCGAAGTGACCTTCTGCGTTTGATAATCGGCCATCACCTTGGCTTCGACGCCTTCCGGGATTTTCACGCCGGGCAGGACCGCGCCCGTCACCAGGCCCGGGACCTTGGCTTTGACCGGTTTGCTGGTGGCGGGGAATGTCGCATTGGCATCGTCGGTAAACACGAAATGATCCGCGGCGATCATGCCCCAGGATCCGGTTTCCTGGTCGAGCAGGCGGAGGCGGGCTTTTTTCCCTTTCCATTTTGTCACGTCCCAATTGACCTTTTCGCAACTCAGCGATTTTTTGCCGAGTGCTTCGAGAGCGACTTTGTCATCGATGAGCAATTGCACACAGGTTTTGCCGGGGTGATTGCCACCGGCGATGAGGAAAGCGATGAATGGTTGCTCGATGACGAATTCCGCCGAGGTCAGCGAGCCCAGCGCGGCATCGCCCTGATGCGCCGAGCAGGCCAGGCCTTCGCCGGCGTAATTGCTGAACTCCCCGGTCAGGCCGCTTGTCGTGCCGGGGATCGGCGCCTTGCCGAAGGCGGTGCCTTCTTCCGTCCATGAGCCGAAGCCGTCGCCCTCGAAGGACTCGAAAACCTTCGTCGCCGCACTGAGAGGCAAAAGAGTGAGCGTGGCAAATGCAGCGAGGAATCCTGAAGTAGTTTTCATATGCGTGGGGAATTTAGGCATCCTCCGGCAGATGACAAGCGAAGATTCTTTCACTGCGGCCCTTTTTGCTCTTTCCAGCGGCGCGGATTGCTAGCATTTTTGCTGCGTTCATGACTACTGTCCTCGAATGCATCGAAGCCGGCACCCGCTATTTGGAAAAACGAGGGGTCGAAGATGCCCGGCGCAACATGCAGATGCTGGTGGCGCATCGATTGCAATGCACGCGAACGCAGCTTTACATGCGATTCGACGAAGCACTGGAGGAGAACGTGCTGGTACTCCTGCGCGAGGATTTGAAAAAACGCGGCGAGCGGCTGCCGCTGCAACATCTGCTCGGCACGGTCGGATTTCACCGCCGCGAATTCAAAATCGACAGTCGTGCATTGATCCCTCGACCGGAGACGGAAGAACTGATCGAGTTGCTGCTTCGGTTGCTGCCCTCGCCGCCGCCGCGGGTTCTCGACATGGGGTGTGGTTCGGGAATCATTGGACTCACGCTTGCCGCCGAGTGGCCGGACAGCCGGGTGACGCTGGCGGATTTGTCATCGCAAGCGCTTTCCCTGGCCCGGGAAAATGCCGCACTGCTCGGGGTGGACCACGTTTTGTTCGTCGAAAGCGACCTGTTTTCCGCCATCGGCGGGCCCTTCGATCTGATCGTCGCCAATCTCCCGTATGTTCCGGAAGCGGATCGTCAAACGCTCAGTCCGGAGGTGCTGCACGATCCTTCGATGGCGTTGTTCGGCGGGCAGGATGGAATGGACTTGATCAGGAAATTTTGCGAATCGGCGAAACATTATCTCGCACCCGGTGGTATGATTGCCATGGAAATCGGCCACGAGCAATCGGCGCAAACGGAGGAACTGCTGCGCGCCGCAGGCTTCGTGGACGTCATCACCCATCGCGATCTTTCCGGTATCGCGCGATTCCCCTTTGCCAGCCTGCCCGGTTCTTCAAACATCGGCGCGAAGGCATGACAAACCCAGACATTTTTTCATCATGGACAAACTCATCGTACACGGCGGGGCCACGCTTCACGGCACCATCAACATCTCGGGATCGAAAAACGCCTCGCTGCCCATCCTGGCCGCATCGCTGCTTACGGAACAGGAAGTCATCATCCGCCGCGTGCCGGATGTGTCCGACACCAATTACATGGTGCAGATCATCAGCGCGCTCGGCGGGGAGATCGAGCGCTCGTCGGGCACGATCCGGATTGACAACAAACAAATCATCGACACCGCGCCGTACGACCTGGTGCGGCGCATGCGCGCTTCGATTTGCGTGATGGGGCCTCTGCTGGCGCGCAGCGGACGCGCGGTGGTTTCACTTCCCGGCGGTTGTGTCATCGGCGACAGGCCGGTGGATTTGCACTTGCGCGGGCTCGAAGCACTCGGCGCGACCACCGAATTCGATGGCGGCAACATCACCATCACCGCTCCCAAAGGCGGCTTGAAAGGCGCGGAAATCAATTTGCGCGGCACTCATGGTCCGACGGTGCTGGGCACCGACAACGTAATGATGGCCGCCGTTTTTGCCGAGGGCACCACGGTGATCGAATCGGCGGCTGCCGAACCGGAGGTCGAGGACCTGGCGAATTTCCTCAACAGTCTCGGCGCGAAAATCGAAGGCGCGGGAACACGTCGCATCACCATACACGGAGTCACTTCACTGGGTGCCTGCGAGCACACCGTGATCCCCGATCGAATCGAGGCCGGCACGTTCATGGCCGCGGCGGTGATTGCCGGCGACGGCGTCACGTTGCGGCGCGTTTGTCGTCAGCACATGGAGGCGATCAACAAGATGTTCGAGGATTGCGGACATCGAGTGGAGTACAATGATGCGGGCGACACCGTGACCATTCATCGCGGCGAAAACCCGATCGGCGGGGAAATCAACACCGCACCGTTTCCGGGGTATCCGACCGACATGCAGGCGCAGATGACGGCGGTATTCGCCACCACGCCGGGCATTTCCGTGGTGAAGGACACCATTTTCCCGCAGCGTTTCATGCATTGTGCGGAAATGAAACGCATGGGTGCCGATATCAACGTCGACAACGGCACCGCGATCATCAAGGGCGTGAAACAGCTTTCCGCCGCCCCGGTCATGGCGTCCGACCTGCGCGCCTCCGCTGCTTTGGTGCTCGCGGGTCTCACCGCCAAGGGCACGACCACCATTTCCCGCCTCTATCACATCGACCGCGGTTACGAGCACATCGATGAAAAACTGCTGCAACTCCACGCCAGGGTCGAGCGGGTGAAAGAGTGATACGCGTGCTGCCTATGGAGGCTGGCAGTCGGTCGAACTACACATGAAATGAATTCTTTTCAATGCTTCCTTTGATCAATGTAGAAATGCCACGTTGAGAACGATAATATAATGCAGATCGGCGTTGTTTATTCATAGCAATATTTCTGAAAAATTTCTTGTCTTCTCTGGCGACTCTGACAGTCATAGGACGTTCGCACAAGCGGATGAGGTCTGAATAGCCTCGCTCTAGGCGGTTAGCAATGACCGCAACACATTGCTGCCCAACCAGCCGAAAGGCTGGGGGGCAGCGGTCCCGCCCTGCGGGATCCAAGCCGCTTTCTTCGGAGGGAGGCCAAAGGCCGTTGCGGTCGACCTAGTGCGGCTTATTCACTCCCCGTCCACCTGTGAGGATGAAACTCAACATTTCCCCGCTCCACTATGAAAAATACCTTTGTCACTCTGTTACTCATCGCCGCAATCCACGCTCAAGAACCTGCTGGTGAGACTGCGATTCTCATCGAACCCATTGCAAAGGCACCCGGTCCCCCGAATGATTCTACCCCCGAACCCGAGCGACTCAAAATCGACACTGAAGACATTCTCTCCTCCAAAGTCGTCTATCGCGAGGGCCAAAAATTCACCATTCAGGAAATCGTCCCCATCGATCTTCCTCCCATCCCGGCGGCACCTGCGCCGCAACCGCTCACTGCCGAAGAACTCGCGGCACGTGATGCGCGCATCGCACAGGCAGATCCGCAGCGCACACTGATGCTTTCCTGCACGGTGTATGACGGCACCCGCACACTCATCACCTGGTCCAGCAAAGGCGTGACACCCATGCAAACCTACAAAGCATGGAGCAATGTCAACTTCCACCACTTCGATTCCCTCCGCCGCTTCAAGAAAAATCGCACCACCTACATGCTCATGTTCATGGTCGGCGATGAAGACACGGCCAGAGCCGCGGCCCGCGCTGCCCGCACCGGAAAAACCTACTCCCCACCGCTCATTCCTGAACTACCCGCCGACAGCACCATCGCGCCCCGCTTTCAAGTCATTCAAGGAAACCCCAGCGCCGAAGAACTCGCCCCTTTATACGGTCTGCACGAAATCTATCGTGAAAACCACAGCGAACTGATCGCCGAACAGCAACGCCTAACACTAGAGCGTGCTCAAAAAGCCGCCGAACGCCTCGCCAATCCCCCTGATCCTAAACCCGACACTGGGCGCGGAAGAGCGACCAGAACAAACTACATTTAACCACCATCGAGCCAAAAGAAAACACCAGCGAAGCAGGAGGTGCCCAGTGAAACGACTCATCCTCTTGCACACCCTGCTTTTCAGTCTAGTCGCACACGCCAGCCTTGACACGAACAACAACGGCCTGAGCGACCTCTGGGAAAAACAGTATAACGACGGCCAACTATTCTCCCCAACAAACCCGGAGCACCTGCCCAACGCCGACCCCGATCTAGACGGCTGGGACAATCGAACCGAAGCCGCCGCCGGCACCGATCCTTCATTGGCCAATCCACCCGAAGGCACCGTCGCCAACACACTGCTCCCCAGCGCGACCGCCGGAGCCTACACCCTCACCTGGCCCACCCGGATCGGAAAACGCTACCAACTCCAGGTAAGCACCGATCTGGAAAGTTGGCTCTCTGTCGGCAATCCCATCATTGCGGAAAACACGAGTCACAGCATCGGCATCAACGTCACCGAGCCCGGCTCTCCCACCCCTCCAAAGCTATTCTGGCACATCCTGATCGACGACATCGACTCCGACATCGACGGTCTCACCAATAATGAAGAACATCAACTCGGAACCAACCCAAACGCATCCGACAGCGATGGCGACACACTCAACGATTTGCACGAAATCCTCGCGCACACCAACCCACTCCATAGAGATACCGACCTCGATGGAATCCCCGACAACCTCGATGGCACCCCCCTACAAAATAACGCCATCTCCGATCCCGATAACATCGGTCTACCCGCCTCCCTCGCCACCGATTTCATCGGCAACTGGGATTTTGAAACCCTCTTTACTCGCACCAATCCACCCGCCGGACACACAGCACTTTACTTTGACGACCTAACAACATCCAACCGCGATGCCACATCATTTTCCGTCAACAACACCACAGACGGCATGGTATCCAAAGCCGCCAACCACACCCAAACCTTCAGCCACATCCACCGCTCTCTACTCCAAGACCGCAGCACCTTCACTATTTCCCTATGGGCAAAAATCCCAGCCGATGCCATCGCCAACAACGCCGCCGGGCTATTTACCCACCACAACTACGAACCAGTTGTGACAAACGGCACTCCCAACTGGGGGCTCATCAGTGCCACTACGAACGGCCTCTGGCTACAAAAAAATGGTAACAACATTGAGCTTCACGCCGGCAGCTATCTCTACACGAACTGGCAATACGTCAACTCACAAATCCAACTTCGCAACCCACCCCTTACCCTCACCGAAGGTGTCGTGAAAACCTACGCCCCCGGTGTCATCAACGATGATCGCTGGCACCACATCGTCATGATAAGGGTAAGCGGCACAACCAAACTCTACGTCGACAACATCCTCGAAGGCAGTTCCACAGATCCACTCTTCACGGTTAACAACAACAACTACAGTGCCTGTAGCATCGGGCGGCTCTATGGCTACTCTGCTGACACCGGTCTAACCCAACCAGCCACCAACCCCTTCCTATTCAAAGGAAAAATTGATCGACTCAAAGTCTGGAAACGCGGACTCACCACCTCCGGCACCACCTCCGAAGTCGCCGCACTTTACCAACAAGACATCGATAACGACGGCCTTTGGGACATCACCGAAAACAATACCAAACTCTGGCGCGACACCAACTCCAACGGCATCCAAGAACTAAGCGAACTCACTTATCAAAACGATCCATTTCGCTGGCAGCCCCTCGACCACGACACCGATGGCGATGGCCTCACCGACATCCAAGAACAATCCCTAGGCACCGGCATCGCCACCCCCGACAGCGACTTCGATCTCATGCCCGATGGCTGGGAATTCACTCACGGGCTCAACGCCAAAAACCCCGTCGATGCCACCCTCGACAACGACACAGGCGGAGCCGATGGACTAACAAATCTCGACGAATACCGCTACAACACCGACCCCAAAAATCGCGACACTGACGGCGACGGCAAACTCGACGGAGCCGAAGCCAAAGGTACCGATGGCAACCCCGCTACCGACGACGGCAGCAACCCCAACGATGCCAGCGACAACGGCATCCGCCCCCCCGCCAACGAACTCCTCACCCTCAAACTCGGCGTGGGCGACCGCAGCACCAGCCACAGCGAAGACTACGTGCTGAACGTCTTTCAACTCCAAGCAGACGGCACAGAAAAGCGAATCTACACACTCCGAAGCGGCGGCTTTGGCCAATACAAAGAAGAAACCCGCAGTTTCCCCAAATCCCAAAGCTACACCTTCCAAATCGACTGGCAAGGCACCAACAACAACGCCAAAAGTCCCGGAACAGCCAACGCCGAAGGAGCCGACTTCGACTACCACCTCGTCGTAGATCCCCTCAGTGGCAACCAAAGCCACCTCCTTATCGACAGCTACGATCCACGCACCAAAACCGCCGATCCCTCCACCCCATTGCGCGACACGGGAGATATCAACCCCAGCGACGACGACAACGACAACATCACCACATTCCTCACCACCCACGAGCCCAAACGCGTGCTGTTTCTTACGGCACCAATCACATCACGGGATCGCTTGATCGAAGGCGACATTTCCATTTTGAGCCATCTCTTCCATTCCTTCGATCTAGCATTCTCCACTGCCACAGAAAATCTAGGCAGCTACTCCTTCGGTTCCGGCACCACTAGCGGATATATTTTTAGCAGCACCGATGAGGTCTTTTCTGACGATGAATTGGCCATGGTTAACTCGACCATTCCAAACCCCGACGATCACCGCATTGCAGACCAAACAATCTTCTATCGTGATACTGAACAACCCATACAGATAAAATGGTTCACCGCACTCAACACCATCAGTGAATTCAAGATCACACTCTCACAAAGTGGCGTAGCACTTGGCCAGTTGAAACATATGCCTACTTTTGAAAGCAACTTTAGCGGACTCATGGATCACCTCGCCTTGCGCACCAGCAGCTCAAACATGCCAGTGTTAGCATCGATCTCCGAACCAACCACAGAAATAGGAATTGACGACGAAGAAGATCCCCCACCTGCAATTTTACCAATTCCTCCGCCACCGCTCCCCGCACCCGCCCCGCTTTCAGTCCCCACCATGACGGGAACATCACGAAATTTATGGGCAAAAGTCTGCTTCATTTCGAACGTAGCATGGGAGAAAACTAAGCATGAAACCATAAAAAATCTCAAGCTTGGGGGGGGCTTCGTCAAAGGCTATTCAGATGGGTTGATTGATGGCTTTAAAGCTGATGCAGAAGGAGTGCAGGAGCTAGGATTAATGACCTTTGAATCATTGCAAGGCAACCATGCAAGAGCAAAGCAATTTTGGGATGGCATAAAGATGCTGGCAAACATGTCCTCAGCAGAAAGGGCAGTCATGTTTGATAACATGCAGTTAACGTTTCTAGAAAAGGCACAAGCGGAGGTCCCCTGGGATGCTTCAGCAAACAACGTCACGGATGACTGGGGTGTTGCGGCCTACATGAGCGGCTATGCAGGAGGTTTTGTATCAGAACAAGTCATCATGATCTACGTCACCGCAGGCATTGGCAAAGGAGTCATGTGGTTAGGGAACGGAGTCAAAAACGCCATGCTCGCCACACGCGCCGGAGTTGTAGTAGGCCAAGTAATCTCCGCAACTCAGAAATTCCTCGTCGGTGCCTTCCTCTCCGTGACGAAACACGTTGTCACCCTAGGCGAAGAAGGGATCCGCAGCGGCCAGGCCATCATGCGCCACCTATCCCAAAAATCCTACTTAGGGCTCCGTGCTGCGGATATGACGCACGAAGTAATCATCAGGCTCACTCCCGTACGCATGACCTATCAAATGTTTGCCAACTTGGTAGCACCACACTGCACCACCGTGACTGCGTGGATGCAATACGGTTACATTTGTTACAAACGCATGTGCGAGATATGCACCATTGGTCGCCTTGTGCTGAACGAAAGTGCCATGAAAGGCTTTGCTCGCTTCTACCCCGCCCTAAGAAGCCCCACCTCTCAAACCGCCGATTTCGCAGAGCATTTCCTCAATGTCTGCCGCAACACCCCCACCAGTCCCGCAGATGCAGTAAGTGTCAACGCGATCTTGGAACTGTTTGACGACACCAAAGCAGGATTCAAACTCACCCGAGATGCCACAGACCCAACCAAGTGGGTAAGCCCTGCAGGCATTGTCTATGAGGTATCAAATCGTTGTCCAGAAGGAAATAGGTTCATTCATCTATTAGCTCATTCTGTTGATGGTTACATTAAACCTGGCACTCAAATTCCCAAATCAACCAACAGCCTATTTAATGTAGCAAGACAAGAAATTCCAGCGGTTGTTGATAGTGCTTGGATTAATCGTCTAAGCCCTACAGAAGCAATTAGCAATCTAAATAATGTCGGCAGAAAAAACGACGTTTATCGGATTGTATCACAAGGAGCTGGAAAAGCAATAGAGCAAGATTTTATATTGATTGTATGCGAAAAGAACACATCTAAAATAATTACCGCATATCCATGCGATGTCACCACATTACCATAGAATATATGACATACAACGAAGCTTTAAAAGTGCTTTCTAACTACGATTTATTGCCAGATTGGTTTGAGCCATCCAACATTGAATCTCAGTTACTAGATAAAAAAATATTTAACCTACAAGATGAACTTCAATTTTATGAAACGAATATTCAACATGATCAAGATTGTGCGCATTACGCCCGGGTAATCGTAAATTTTAAGAGTCAATATATAAATTCAATATATATTAGTAAATACGGCGGTATAGCAGGGTTATTAGAAAACAACGTGCATGATGAAAATCTTATCCTAGGGTTAAATAAAAGTGATTTGATATACATTCCTAATGAATTTCTTAATCTTCCTTATAAAGGCAGACTGAGCATTCATGATATAAATTACACTTGGTGGAATCGATTTCTTGACTTTGAGTAATTTTACGTAGCTTCCTGAAAAACGCCCGAATACCCCTTTCACAAGGCGAGCAGCTTAAATTCGCCCTAGAAAAGAGCACGTTTTGCTGTTTTTACAGAATAATTCCGTTCACCTACTACGTATATAGTATAACTGTATCGCACTGATCGCCAGCCCGAAGAAACCAACATAAAGATAGGTGTTAGAGATGGTACTTCCAATATTATAACAGCATTCCCACAATGACTATTTGTCCATACTGTGAACAATCAAGCGTTGCTTATGTTCGTCTTAAAAGTCATCCTTCGATAGTTTTTCAAATGTGTTTTGAATGCGATTCAGTTTGGAAGGCCGATGCGAGCATTAGTAATGATAGTGGCACAAACTTTGTAGATTTCATTTCAGAATTTGGATTAACTCCAGATTGGGATGATGTCTTCTTTATTAAAGAATCATGAATTTTTCGACTGTAAAGCGCGCAATCTAGTCGCAATGGGGCGTGTAGTTGGTACTGATATGTCGACTTCCCTGATTGCGCGACAGTTGAAAAATAGAGTAAAAAGGGTTTCGGGTTTCACCCCAAACACAATGAAAAAAAAGTCGAGTTGGAGCATACCCCCATGCAAGTTCCCGCAGAAATAGTAAAGAGCCCCACTGCTGCAATGAATTTCCTGACTGGATGGGGAATTTCAAGACGACGACAACAACAACAACAACCTCCTTATGGATAGGTGTGGAAAACTACTTAAAAAAATCACGCTCTAGCAGCCTGTCGGACCTAGAAAGCACAAGATAAAGCCTGTCTGAGCGCCTTCGATACAGCATGTTGTGGCGGCAAGGCCCCATACTAACCGTAAGCGGTCAATGGAACCCCCTCTCGCATTTTCGCCATAGCTCTGGCATCTCTGGCAAAAATGTCCATTAGCGGATGCCGATCTGTGGCATCTATGCTATCGCTTCGGTTTCGAAATCGATGGCATTGGTTTCCTCCGCCCGCGCCCGGAGCCAGTGCACCGGCAGTAAGCTTTCAAGTTCTTCAGCGGGCGGGTTGTGCATGAGCTTTTCAAACACCCACTCGAAGTAGGCGAATGGGTCGGCACCATGCACGCGGATTTGCTCTACGAAGGTGTAGATCACCGCACTGCGCCACCCGGTGTGTTCGCCACCGAT
>CAMAQB010000116.1 GCA_945860285.1 Akkermansia muciniphila
GCGTCTTCCTTCTGCGTCATGCGTAAATGTTAGATCGTAAGCATGCGCGGCGCTGCTGTGGTTCTTGGTGCGGGCGCGGACAAGCTGGTTCTTCGCATCCCAGCCGAAGTCGAAGGAAGTGGTTAGTGAGCAGTGATCAGTGAGCAGTGCGGCTAGATTGGTGCTGTGAGTGGCTTTGGCAGCCGGGCTGGCGAGGGAATGGGAGCGCGCATATCCGAAAGCATTTCCGCAAAGGAATGACAGCAACGCCAGTAAGATGAAAACGATGCGTGGCAAGGTGACATGCTTATGGCAGCATTTTGCGACCGAGGAAAGTCGAAAGAATGACGATGGGTTTAATGGGGAAGCAGCTTAGTCCCGCACTGCGGGACTATTGGGTGGCGCGTGGGTTTATTTTTCACAGGAGAAAACCACTTCTCCAATATCACCAATGTCATTTCCGCATACAGCATCCGAAACACATCTCGTTTCAGCAACCTTTATCTCAGGGAATTCCGCAACCAACTCTGCACATGTTAATTCGCAGTCTTCGTAATCACTCTCTTCTGGATCGCATCGCAAGTGGTATATTACCTTCAAGTGCGCTTCACGTCGATCAAACGATACAATAACACGCAAAACACGATCACTTACATTTCGTTTAGCAATAAACTCTGCAGATGTTTTAAATGCTTCTTGCTTCATATTTTACCATTGCTTCGGGTTCGCAGGAACAAAATGAACACCCTTCTTACCAAATAAAACTGATCCGAATTGAGTATCACCAACCTTTACTCCTTGGCTCCAGAATTCTCCGATAGTTTTATCGAAATCGACTACGACCTGTCCTGACTTTGGTTGGCGCAAAATAGTGAACGCACCGTCATGCAATTTATCCAAGAGTTCAGATGGGTTCGCAGTAAGAACACTACGCCCGTCGGCAACTGGGGATATATGGAGGTTTTGGCGCGGGTTAAGAAACTTCGGAATGCCGAATTCTTTGGCAGTTCCTATTTCTTTTGTACAGACCGCCCTTCGCAAACTCGCCACCTTGGCCAAAGGTCCCAACACCAGTCCGAATGCTGCCCCGTTTCGTGTCGCTTTTACCATTTCCCATGCGTCTCCATTGACAGTGCCCGCATACGTTTCGCCGTCCCAGGCTGCCTGAGCCCTTGCCGCCCCAACGTCGAACGCCTCGCTGGTGCCGCCCTGAACCGCTCCCAGAGTGGCCCCGCGCAGAGCCACACTCAAGATAGTCTTTCCTCCCTGAAGCAGTTTTGTGCCAGTAACCGTGATCACCACATCGCGTACAAAATATGCTGAGCCTCGAATGCCATCACCTTCAGCAAACGCCACTCCGGATCCAATTCCCGGAATGAATTGGCCTGTCGCGCGCCATGCCTCGACGGTTGCCTCAGCATTCATCTGTTCAGTCTGGAGACTCGCCATGCGCATCAAATCTGCGATTTCCTGACTGCTGAATTCTCCCTTTAGGAATCGTGCGGCTGTCTTGTCACCGACTTGCCCTCCAACACGCAGCGCTCCGGCATCCTGCCAAACTGTTACGTTATAGCCCGACGGCCACGAACCGAAACTACCTGGACTCGTCATCCGATATTCCGAACCTTCCAATTCTGCCTTCACATAAAACGCCCATATTCCGTCTCCTTCATTAGCCAAGACAGGGACTGTATTTGGCGCAACCCGGTGTTCCGCCAGCCCCAACACATCCACCCGGTTCACCGGATCGTTGTGGCAATAGGAATACAAATTCAGGCTTTCGCTTTCTCCTAACAACTCACGGCTGAGCCATTGGCCGGTGACCGGGTCGAGATAACGTTTGCCGAAGTAGTAGAGGCCGGTTTCCTCGTCGAAATACTTTGTTGCCCAGCGCCATGGGTTGCTGTTGGCCATAGGACCAGTGGCGGAGATTTTTTCTCCGAAGGGGCCGTAGGCATAGCTGGCGAGAAGGTCTTTGTTCAGGTTCGTCAGGGCGGTGACATGCCCTGTCCCATCATAGAGAGGGATGATCTTCTGTGTGTTGTTGCCCTTGGTTTCCTGGATCAAAAGCAAGCCACCGGCTCCGCCTGCCGCGCCGTCCGCGATGTCGGGGCCCCGGAGGTATTTCCTTTCCAGCGTCGTCAGTCCGCTGGGGAGTTGATGGCGTTCGTAGAGCAGGTCCCAGCCGTCCCAGACGAAGGTGATGAAGTTCTCGGATACGACCGCTCCGTGCTGGTATTCGACGACGTGTTTTTGAATGCGTCTTCCTTCTGCGTCATGCGTAAATGTTAGATCGTAAGCATGCGCGGCGCTGCTGTGGTTCTTCGTGCGGGCGCGGACAAGCTGGTTCTTCGCATCCCAGCCGTAGTCCCATTGGGTGTTGCCCTGGCGGTTTCCGGCGGCATCATAGGCGAGGGTTTCCTGGGCGGGTGGGATCCACACCGCTCCGCTTTGCGCGGCTCTGGCATCCGGGCTGGCAAGGGCATTGGCGGGTGGGCTGCCTGCGCCTTCGCCTTGACCTTCGAGCACGGCGAGGGTGTTCCATTCGATCCACTGGCCAGTGGCTCCGGGCGTGCCGAGAGTGACTTCATGGCTGCCAGTGAAATTCTGGATTTCGGTGCCATTGAACCAAACCAGCGCACCGGGGCGGGCGCTGAGGGTGAGTTTTTTCGGCTGGCTGTTGGTCCAGGCGGTGGATTGGTTGAGGAGGTTGGTGGTGTTGGCCGCGCCCATGTCGGTGCGGCGGCCGATGGCGTCGAAGGCGTAGGTGAAGGTGCCGAGTGTGGGGTGAACGGCGGAGCTGAGCTGCCCGCTGATGCCGTACGTGTAGGTCCAGGTTCCGCCGGCGGTGGCACACTTGAGGCGGCGATTGCGGGCATCGAAGGATTCGGTTGGTTCGCCCGGATTCAGCAGATAGTCAAACGTGGGCGCACCGGGGACATCCGATCCGGCGAACTCGATGCGCCCGCCCGCGCCGCGCTGCCAGCTCTGGGTGACGGTGTTGCCGGTGCCGTCGCTCCAGACATAGCCGGTGATGTGTCCTGCGCCATCGCGCTGGGGTGTAGCGGTGATGCCGCCGCTGGCAAGCCCGGTGATCTGGTCGCTCGCGCCGTTGGGAGCCAGGGCGGTGCTGTGGATGGTGGCTCCGTCGCGCTTGAGGAGAATGCCGGTGTGGCGTCCGCTGGTGTCATGGTTGCGGACGATTTGATATCCCCGCAGCAGGCCCGCAGTGTAGTTGGTGGATGCCAGCCTGCCGTTTTGATAGGAAAACGTGCGGGTGCCCGAGGCATCGACAAGGGCATCAATGCCCCCGGCGCGGTCGGTATGGTAACCTTCGGCAAGCAGGGGGATGCTGAAAGGCCCCGAAGCGACGGCGGGCCATACGGCGGAGACCAGGTCTTTCGCCCCGTTGGGGGAATAGCCATAGGCAATGCTGCCGCCGCGGGCTAATGAAACGGAAGTTAGCAGCTCGTTCTTATAGCCGTAGCTTTCTCCCGCGCCTGCCGCGTAGTTCTTGGCAGTGGCAGCTCCGGCGGCATTGAAGGCAACATCAGTCGGACTGCCGACCGCCGGGGTGGTGGTGTGTTTGAAGCCGTTGCCGTTGGTGTTGACCGCAAGAGTCTCCGTTTTGCCAGGAACCTCGCCACCACTGGTGCTTGCCTCCGTGCCGTCCAGCTTGCGGGTGGTGGTGATGCCATCGACAGTGAGCGTTTCCACTCCGCCGCTGATGCTGTGGCCGCCGAGGATGTTGCCTCTGCCAGGAGTGGTGAGGCTGGCAAGTGTGCCGTCGTTGTTGAATGAAGCACTGTGCGTTTCCCCGCCAATGGTCAGGGAGACACCTGCCAATGACCCGTCAGCCCGCCAGGTGGGGTTGAGAGCGGTCGCGGGGATGCCGGTGCCGGAAAGCGTGTTGCTTGTGGCGAGGCCGAGATTGTTGACAGATGTTGTATGGCTCCAGCCTTTTGTCGAAATAGTGGTGACTGTCTTGTTCGCGTAATTCGGCGTGGAGGTGATGGTTTCCTCGTTGGCGTTGATTTTGGTGACGGTGACACCGGAGGATGGTGTCAGCTCGGTGCGCAGGACTTCGCGTAGGCTGGCGGATAAGGGTTTGGTCTGTTTCAGGACAGTGACAACCTTGCCGTTCGCAACGGTGGTGATGGATTGGATGTAGCGATCGGAGACTCCACCCAGTGTGCCGTCGCTATCCACGTCGATACCGGAGCGGTAGATGCTGCCGGAGGAATTGTAGGGATCGGACTCGGTGATGAGTCTGCGTCCCGACGGCTCGGTGACGCGGGTGCGCGGCAACGCAGCATCCGGGTTGGAATATGCGACGGTGGTGGTAGCTGATCCCGCGCCCGCTGCAGAGGGCTTGACTACCTTGCGAACACGGCCCCAGGCATCGGTGTGGGTTTCCAGGTAAGTGAAGGGCGCATTTTGAATTTTGGAGCGAGTAACAAGCAGCCCATTGGAGACAGACAGAGCATTTCCAGAAGTGCCGCCGAACGCCAAGGTGGGGCCGGATACTGAGGCCAAGGTGCCGTCCTCCTGCCGGACTTCAGCAGAGTGGTTGCCGTAAGTGCCGCTAGTTTGATTAATGTCAACCGAGCCAGTGCCATACGTCAGCGCGAGACTGTCAGTCACACCATTCCAAGTGGTGTTGGAAGTGGTGAGGCGTCCGAGGGCATCGCGGGTGGTTGTGCTTTCCGTTCCTGCCTGAATGTCAGTTCCAGAATAGGTCGTTTTGACACCGAAGCCCGGGAAGCTTCTGGTGGCCGTGATATTGTTCGCACTGACCATTGTTGGGCGGCCTAGTCCATCGTAGTCCGACAAAGCCGATGTGAGGCCTAGGTAACCAGTGTGCGTGGACATGCGGGTGAGATTGCTGTTATAATCCCATGTAGAAACTAGGCCGGTAGCATAGTCAGTAGCCTTCTTGGGCATCCCCCATGCGGTCATGTTGGCGAAGGCCGTTCCGCCCGTTTTGATTGTTCCGCCGTTGATCACGAAAGACTCGGTCTTGATAGGGTGGCCACGAGTATTGACCTGTCGGACAAGCTTGGTCCCCCGACTGACAGAACTGCCTGAAAGAAGCCCCTGCTCAAGAGTGAGAACGTAAGAACCAGCGCTACTTGCATTCCAATCATATGTTGAACCGCTGCCATCGGAGTTTTTCACAAAGCGCGGTAGTCCTGGCAGCCCGCTGGCAGCAGTGCCGTATTCGATCTCGCTCCACGCGACGGATGAATCGGACTTGCTTCCGGCATTTCCGTCCGGGGCGATGTAGGTTTTCACCTTGTTGCCACCGTCGAGAAACTCAGTCCAACGGGTAGTAACCGTAGAGCTGTTGAATTCGTGAGACTGAGAATAGCTGTTGCCTGCGGCACTCCCAGTCATGCGCCACTGTCCCTGTATTTTAGAAGATAACAGACCATTCGGGTCCCAAGCGTAATCCGCGTCAGGTTGGATGCCGTCATATTGAATTGATAAGGAGGTAGGCCACTTGCCATAGCCGAAAGCCGGAGTAGAATCGTTAAAAATCGCCAAACCAGTGGTGGTTTTTTCGGCTGAGATGATTTGCCATTGTTTAGGTAAAGCATAGCTAAACGGATTGAGCGTCGCCGATGACAAGGAGAAAACCTCTTGGCCGTCCTGCGATAGGCTCACGGTGGTATCGCTTACGCTTATATTGTTTTCGTTAGTTGATACGATGACTCGAATATCCTTTTTTAGCATTTCGGTGGTTCCTTGCGACAGTTTGAGGGTCCAGGAATGTGTGCCTGTCCAAGTCATCCACCAGGTGTTATCAAAATACCAGTATCCCCATCCGAGGCCGAGGCCTTGGTTGGGCAATACTTCGTTGGACTGGATTTCATACTTTTCGTTCCCACTTCCTGAAACATCCAGTTTTTCAGCGTCAGTAGGATGCGCGGTTGAACCTCCTTCATGAGAAAACGTCCAGGTACGGATCAACGTCATACCGACAGTTTCCATCGCCTTCCCTGGAATTGGTGCGGGACTTCCGGTCGGCCGTCGATAGATGTTTACCGTATAGCCGCCGTAGTGATCGGAGTTGTATACGATGTCCGCCAGGAGATCCCTTCCCGCGACCTGCTTTAGACGTGGAAGATCCCAAGCGCGATACAATGTGCGGCTGTCGTATTTTTCAACATTGTTGAAATCAGTATAGGGCCAGCCCATTAAGTCGTTGGGTAGGCTCTGGATTCTTTGTGAACGATCATTCTCATAGAAGACATGGTAGTCCGAACAGCTTCCTGCAAATTGAAGCAAATAGGACGAATCAAACCGCATCATTGAGTTCCAGACATCAGAATTTCCGAACAAGCCGTTGTTGGCATAGAATGCATAATCGTTGCTTTCTTTCGTGCTTGTTGAAATGTATCCGTTTCCGCTGCCTTTCAGACCAGGCCCTAGGTCGATACCAAACAGCAGACCCGGGCGAGCATGGAGCAGGAGTTCTCCATCGGCATCATTTGCGGCAAGAATACTGTCTGCATTGTCCAGCTTCGCCTGCATGCCAACTGCATCCAGACCACGTGTAAAAGCTGGTTTGAACACCGTATAAAACGTGCATCCGATGTCCCAATGCCGTTCGTATGAATTATTGAAATTGTTGGAATAACCTGCAGCGTTGGAGGGAAGAGTGAATGCCTCCTTGTATAAGTAGCCGCCTTCCACGAATTTTTTTTCATGATAACGGCCGTTCTCGTTCGTGTAGTCCACCGTTGTAATCCAATTACCAGTGATTTCAACCGAAGGCGGACTGCCAAATAATGGTATGATCGCTGAATTTCCCTGGCCGTCTATAACATATCCGGCATTGTTTTTCTCAAATCTGGAGGGCTCGTTTTCGCTTGAAATCTGGTGCCAGTTACTTCGGTGCAGAATGACAACAGTTCCATCGATCTGTGTTCCGGCTGCACCAGCTGCTGTGGCAGTAACACGTGCCTCATCAGGATATGAGCTGGACATCTGAAGCCATTTCGAGTGAAGGGGAGATGTAATTGCCTCCTCAAGGGAAGGTTCTTCAGAATAATGTCCGTAAACCCATGCTTTTGCTTTGTGACACAGATTAACAGTGGAGGTTGATTCAGAAATCGTTTGCTTCAGGTTTCCAGCACCGATTGAGTCTGGAGGGGCCCAGTCAACGGTTGCGGGCGGTTCCGTTCCTTCCGAAGTAACAATTTTCACGAACGGCAATCTATCACCATTACCGTCGCTGTCTTCGGGATCACTGTAGTCTACTACCTCCCAAACGTTGGTCAGATCAGTATAAGTTTTGTTACGGAACGAGGCATACCACGGAATGAGACGTAACGCTCGCACACGCTGTGCCAGTAATCTTAGAAGTTTGTTGTAGTTTTCAGGTGTGGCCCTTGGAAGCGGATCGAAATCCCCAGATGTATATGGTTTTAGGCTTCCCAGAGCGTTTCCCTGTTGGAGTTCTCCTGGATTGGAGTTGATGTAGGAGAATTTAAGGCGCTCAAATTCCGCAACCGCCTGATTAAGCAGGCTTATTTTTTCACCTATTCCCAAGACATCAACATCGGTCTGCGTGGGATTAGTTCCGACACCCAACCAATCTATGGGGTTGTCAGCAGGCAAGTCGGTTCCAGTGCCACCAGGTTGAACATTCTGTTTAGAGAGATATGCGTAAACCTGGATTTGCTGGTTGGTCACCCGCTGGCGGTCACTCAGCGATGCAACCACGTCAAAGAGCGTCTGAGCGGAAGCATTGGCCGCAAATGCCGTTAGAATCAGGCACAAAACTACAATTTGACGGATGGATTTAGATTTCATTCCACAAGGACTTTGAGTTCTAAGATCGGGTTGTCCTTTATCATCGGCGCAGATCCCGCAGCCTGCTCGGAGGAATTTCCTATGCCATCCGTGTCCGGATCAAGCGATCCGTCCGGGCCGTCGATGGTGGATGTTGTTTGGAACGGATCATAGCCGTATGTCACCTCGAATATGTTCGACAGACCGTCGCCGTCGAGGTCGGCAGCCATTGCCTCGTCGAGGCTTGTGATGTTTTCGAAGTCTCCATAATGGAGTCGTAAAAAGAACTTTGGAGAATCACTCTCCATTCCTCGGCTGTGTGATCCTTCGCCAAATTCAATGAAGGGCGCGTAGTGCCAGGTTTCCAGGTCAAGGGAGAATAGCGTGAAATACGTCCGTCCAGCCACTCCTTCCCAATCGGCATGGAATGTGCCTAGCTGCCCTTTGACAAATGCCATGGGCGGCTGCGGAACCAAGTCCCCTCCAGCCATCGCGCTCAACGCAGCGAGGCAGGCCAGAGGTGGCGTAAGTTGATCGCGTAACATCATGGTTGACCTCCTTCCGCGCTGTTCGCCTGGATTCCGGTATTATCACGTTTCCAAAAATGGATCGTTGCATCCTTGGGCTGCGGAGGATTGGCCAGAAGATAAGCCTTGCGCTCCTCGTTAGCCCTGGTACGGGCGGCGTAGGCGTCGGCCATGCGCACGCCCTCACTGCGGTAGAGAGCGTGCAGGTCCTCGACGAGTGTCAATGCTTCCGGTGTGGGATTTTCTGTTAGAATCACGCAAGCGGGAGTGGCATCTGGAATGGCGGGGATATTCGGTTCTTCGTATTCAAGCCCCCTCGCGGCGAGAGCTGCACGCCTACGCGTTGTGTCTTCGTTGCCGATTGTCATGAGCAGAGCGTATCTTCTGACATCTCCTTGCGCATTCTGTGAATCAAAAGTGCCAAACCCACTGAAGTGATTAAAATCGAGGTTCGACCATGCTTTGATTTCCTTGCTGACATCGCCGTTAGGGTAACAGCGCAGCAAAGTTCGCCTGTGGTCATATACCGTCGCGGATAGAAAAACCAACTGCGTCTGCGGGTATGTGGCGTTGTGTTGTGCAACTTGTTCTTGAGAGTGCTGGCTGTTAACAGAAAGTGGCAGCGGCGAAGGCACTGGTTCTGGCAAGGCTGGGTCGGCAACAGTGTGAACTGTGATGGTGATTGTTCCTTCCACGGGTGGAAGACCCTGCATTTCCGGCACTTCGATCACATCCATTTGTTTGACCTGTGTGCTTTCAACTTGGAAAGACGGTTTTTCAACAGGCTGAGGTGAAGCCATGGGTGTTCCGTCCGCAAGATTGCCCGTAATCACAGCTTCGGTGTCGGTCGGGGCGCTTACAACAATTTCGCCTCCGGACTCCTCACCGCAGAGTAGCAGCCAAGGTGACAAGACGGCGGCAAAAACCAAAGTGGATACTTTAACGGAAATTGCTATTTTTTTCATAATCGAGAAGTAATTAACGCCTCCGACGTTGTAAAGAAAAATGTAAAATTTGTCTCACTCGACCTGGACCAGTTTCGTCGGGCGGCGGTCACCATCTAATTGGGCAATCGACCTATTGATCGCGAATGAATTTGTTAAAAATACATCGCCCTGCACGTGTAAACCCTTGATAATCAACAGGAAATCTATTTCCGTGACCGTCTCAGTCCTTGGGTCTCCCAGTTGTGGTCGATGTCTAGAATTAGCACCCCTGTCCCCGAGTGTAGCGAGCTTGTCAGGGTCAATGAGAGGGTGAATCTGGGCCGAAGCATCATATGCTGGCCTCTCGCGGGAAGTAAGCTGAATCTGCGCCGATGGATCCTCTAGTGGCCTGTCACAGCAAGTTAGTGGAAAGAGGAAGATCGGCAGCAGGTAACGAAACATCTGAGTTACCCTAGCTAGAGTGGGGTTTCAATGTCAATACTATGACGAAGCGCTTTAGTAATGACTCATAGGTAATGGCGATTCACCAATAAAGATGCGCTTCTCTGAGTTTTTCTAGACGACCAAATAAAAAAATGGCTCATCCGCAGAATCTGTGGGTGGCTTGCGGCTCGGGGAGGTCGCCCAGTTGATGGTAAAGGGCTATGCTTAAATGCTCGAAGTTCCTATATCCAAAGGCTCTTCTCATCGCGTTGCCTACTTTCAAATTGAACCCTTCTACCAT
>CAMAQB010000117.1 GCA_945860285.1 Akkermansia muciniphila
ACGCAACGCCCTACTAGCGGTCATCCCCTTCACCGATAAACAAAGGCTCCCAGCCCTAATCGCCGATTACCAAAACTCCCCGAGCCTAGCAATCAAACTGATTCTTCACGCCAGTCCGGTCCCGTAACCCCTCAAGCCAATCGCCCTGCGGTGTTGTGGACGAAGGATGTTTTCACCGACTTCGTTCTCGAGGCGGAGTTCCGTTTCAGCGGACAGATCGACTCTGGATTTTTTCTTCGCAATGAAAGCGAGCAGATCCAGCTGGGCGTGTCGAGGTCGCTGAAGCGCGACATGACCTGCTCTCCGTACATCGGCAAAAAAGGCATCTATCCCGTCGTGGCCGTCGGGGTCGATGCGTTGCTAAAGACCGGTGAGTGGAACAGGATCAAAATCGCGGTGAAGGGCAAAAAATACATCGTCACTCTGAATGGCAAACAAGTTCTGGACTACACCACCGACGAAGCGTTGGAAAAAGGTCCGCTGGGACTGCAGGTCCATGCTGGCGTGGACATGGAGATCTCGTTTCGCAATCTGACTTTGACGGCGATGTAAGGGTCGAAGGATCAGGGTTCGCGCGCCAAGCGGCGAGCCAATGGAATGTGGATCATGTTGGCGACGATGATCGTCAGTGAGCCGATGTAAAAAGCCGGATGCAGCGACTTGTTTTCATGGAACAGCAGCGTGCCGAAGAGGATGCCATAGACCGGTTCCAAATTCATCGCCAGATTGCTGGTGTAGGCGCTGGTTTTTTTTAGCAGGTGAATGTGATAGGCGTGGGCGAAAACCGTGCAGACCAGGGCGAGGATCAGCAGCCAGAACCAGTCGAGACCGCGCCATTGCCACAGCGATTCCACGGAAAAAAAAAGCGGGTGGGCAAGCAGGGCCACGAGGCAGGCACCGGGCATTTCCCAGAACAACATCGTCTTGGGCGAGTGATGGGCGAGAACCAGTTTGCGATTCATCACTGGAAAAATGGCGGCCAGCAGGGCGGCTCCGAGGGCGAGAAACAAACCTGTTCGATGGCTCGATTCCACCCCCGCCACCAGTGCCAGTCCGCCGAGCACCAGCAGACCTAGCAAAATTTCGTGCCTGCGGATGCGGCGTCCTTCCATCAACGGCTCCGTGAAGGCGGTGAAGAGCGAGATCGACGCCATGCCGGTCAGGCCGATGGAAATGTTGGAGACCTGCACGCTGGCGAAGAGCAGCAGCCAATGCAGACCGATCACGCCGCCGACGCCGAGGAACTTGCAGGCCAGGGCGGGCGGGATGCGGACCGGCGCTTTTTTCCCGATCATCAGCCACAGGCCCATGCCGAGCATTGCCAGGAAAGTCCGCCACGCCACCATCGCGGTCGCGGGCAGGGAGATCAACCGCCCGAGCACCGTGGTGGTGGCAAGCAACAAGACCAGCAGATTCAGTTGCAGTGTGCGGGAGGGTTGCGGCATGCCTTGGGCGGTCGCGGTTAACTTGCCACCAGCGCGAACTTCAGTTCGCCTTCCGAGACCACCTCGCCGTTGACGAGGCAGCGCGCCCGGGTTTGGCCGATGGAGCCGCGGATCTTGATGACCACGGCTTCGATGAACAATGTGTCTCCCGGCAATACCGGCCGACGCCATTTGACGTTGTCGGCACTCATGAAGTAGCCGATTTTGCCCTGATTCTCGGGCTTGCGCAGCATCAACACCGAGGAAACCTGGGCCATCGCCTCCAGTTGCAACACACCCGGCATGACCGGATGATTGGGGAAATGCCCCGGAAAAAACGGTTCGTTGATCGTGACGTTCTTGATCGCGGTGCATTTGCTGTCGCCGACAAAATCGACGATCCGGTCCACCAACAGAAACGGATAACGGTGCGGCAGGATTTTCAAAACGTCGTGAATGTCGAGCACCGCTTCACCGCTGGGAATGCTGATCGGCGGCACCATCGAGCGCATCCGGCTGTATTCGCGTTTCACCGTCGCCGCCATCACGGTGTTGGGGCCGTGTCCGGGTTTGACTGCGATGACATGGCCGAGTATTCGTTTGCCCGAGAGCATCAGGTCGCCGATGAGGTCGAGCGCCTTATGGCGGGCGAACTCGTTAGGGAAGCGCAGGGCTTCCTTGGACATCACTTCGTTGCCGCGGACCACCACGGCGTTTTCGAGCGACCCACCCTTGATCAGGCCTTTTTCGAGCAGTGGTTTGACATCCTCATAGTAAACAAAAGTCCGCGCCGGGGCGATTTCCTTTTCGTAGAGCGCGGGTGTGACCTCGCTGGAGAAATACTGCGTGAATCGTCCGTCGGGCCCGACATTGGTCACGGACACCCGGAACGTTTTGCTAGGCACGATTGTGATCAGGCAGCCGTCACCGGATTCCTGGTGGATCGGCTCGCGGATTTCCCAGGTCCGTCGCGGGGCATCCTGCGCGACGATCCCGGCCTTTTTGATCAACTCCACAAAAGGCCGCGAAGAACCATCGCCGATCGGCGGTTCGTTGGAGTCCATTTCAATGATTGCATTGTCGACCCCCATGCCGGCCAGGGCGGAAATGACATGCTCCACCGTGTGAACCTTGACCGGTCCCTCGGCCAGGGTGGTGGCGCGTTCGACCGTTTTTACCTTGTCGACATCGGCATCGATGAAGGGCTGGTCGGGCAGATCGATGCGTCGAAATTTGAATCCATGGCCCACCGGTGCCGGGTTGATAGAGAGGGTCACTTTACCGCCGGTGTGAAGGGACGTTCCCTCCAGTTTCGCGGAAGAGGCGAGGGTGTGTTCGAAATCGGTAGCCATGTGCAGGCGACTTGTAGGGTGGAATCGCGGGGGTGCCAAGCATGAATTGCCAAGGGAAAACGGCTGCCAAGGGGGAATTGACCAATCTGCTCCGGGCAATCGCTGTGCTGACTCTCTCTGGCGTGCCTTCTGGTCCGGGAAAAATGAAGCAGTCCGATGGTTCGTGCTTGTGCCGGCAATTGAAATTTGCATCATTCATCCGACCACCAGCTACTTATGAAAAACCATCGCTTCTTTTCCGCCTTGCTGCTTTGCCTCTTATGCGCCAGTTGCAATCCCAGCGCCAAGACCAAACAAACCATCAAGGAGCTGGAGGAGCATGTGGCATCGCAGGAGAGCGACATCCGCACGCTGACCGATGAAATCACCCGGGTCACCCCGAAACCCGGAAGTCTTGATCCGGAGGCAGCAAAACAATTGCAGGAAAAATACAAGGAACTCAACGAGAAGGTCAACAAGCTGGCACAGATGGAAATCGACTACGGCAGGCTCACCCGTGAAAATGCCTCGCTGCGTGCGCAACTCGCCACCACGGCAAAATCCGCGGGAACCGCAGGGGTTCTGGATGAAGGCGGCAAGATTCTCGCAAAAACCGCGAACTCGATCATCATCATCGAAGGAGACCAAAACTCCGGAACCGGATTCGCAGTGGCCGTGGATGGAAAAAAATACGTTTACACCGCCGCGCATGTGTTATCGGGCAACACCAAGCTGACCATCCGCAGCAGTTCGGGAAATGTCTTCACGAAATTCGGCACGCTGGAGTCCGCCGAAGGGGCCGATTTGGTGCGAATGCAAATCCTCGATGAAGTGAGCGACTCGCGGATGCTGTTCGGGGCGGGGAATGGCAGCACCGATGGCATGGAAGTCGCAGTGCTGGGCAAAGACAGCGGAACCGCCGCTCTGATCAAAGGTCGCGTTTCCGCAACCAATGGCGACATTCTGGAAATGGACACGCTGGTCTCGCAAAACAACGGCGGTGCCGCGGTGGTCGACATGAACACGGGAAGGGTTGTCGGGCTGGTGGCCAATTCCGTGACAGCGCCGCTGGATTTGTTCGGGGAGGAAATCACCGATGTACAGACCGGCAGCATCGTTTGCCGGCTCAACAAGCAATGGGAATGGAAGCCGCTGAAAATCGGCGCATTCCTGGCCGAGGCACGGAGCATTCGTGAATTCGACGACCTCACCAAACTCGGCATGGCGATTTCCAAGTTGGAAGTCTCCAATGGCGGCGCGGCCGTCGCCAACACCGGTTTCAACATGGGCATCAACATCGGCGGCACCACCACGCTTCTCAAGGTTTTTGAAGAATACAAGGACAAGCCGGTGGTTCAAGAGGTCATGAAGATCAACGCGGAAATGACCGGTAAAAAAATCCCGATGAACGAGGTCGATGTGAAAAAGAAAATCAAGAGCCTGGTCAACGACATCTTCGCACAGGTCAACCGCTCCGGCGAGACCTTCAAACCGGAAACGTTCAGTTGGTACAACCGCAATCACGCCGAAAGCTCCACGCAGGCCCGCAAGGCAACCGTGAACAGCCTGAATCTCGCACTGGATCAGCTGAAATAAGCGCACGCCGTCGTCACGCCGACATTCTTCGTTTCCACTTGACCCGCGACTGGGCGCGCAAGCTCCGTCGGGCAGGATATCTGCCGCACAAGGCGAATCACATCGAGGAACCGATTTTCTTGACCTGCAAACGGTTCAAAACAATCGTCTGCATTGATCGCTGTTGAGTGGCGACATGGTCAATGTGCCTGTTTCATCGGCTGACAAATGCAAGTGCGAAAACTTTCAGCGCCTTCCGACGGTTGACAAATGCCGGTGAAAAAACTTTCAGTGCCCTCCGTCGGCTGACAAATGCCGTTGCAAAAATTTGCACTGAACAGGTGGCGGGGGCCGTGTCGGGCCATCTGTCAATTTTATTGACTCTTCTAGTCAGGACATTAGTCTGCGCTTTGTCCGCCCATGCCTGCCTCAAAGTCCATCTATGACATACTTGCCGATGACCCTAGCGCTGACATCCGGGAAGAGCATATTGAAACGGGCTTCATCGGAAAGCTCCAAGGCCTCAAATACGAATACCGCCCGGACATCACCAACCGCGCCACGCTGGAAGCCAACTTCCGCGAAAAGTTCGAGGCCCTGAACGGCGTTCGCCTCACCGATGCGGAGTTCGCCCGTCTGCTGGATGAGATCGTCACGCCGGATGTCTTCACCGCTTCGAAGACCCTTCGCAGCATCAACAGCTTTGCCCGCGACGACGGCACGCCGCTGAACTACACCCTCGTCAACATCAAGGACTGGTGCAAAAACCACTACGAGGTGATTAACCAGCTCCGCATCAACACCGACAACAGCCACCATCGCTTTGATGTCATCATCCTCATCAATGGCGTGCCCTGCGTGCAGATCGAGCTGAAGACCCTGGGCGTGAATCCCAAGAAGGCGATGGAGCAGATCGTCGAATACAAAAACGACCACGGCAATGGCTACACCAAGACGCTGCTCTGCTTCCTCCAGCTCTTCATCGTCAGCAATCGCGACCGCACTCATTACTTCGCCAATAATCAAGTCCGCCACTTTGCCTTCAACGCCGATGAGCGCTTCCTGCCCATCTATGAGTTCGCCGATGAGGACAACCGCAAGATCACTCACCTCGACGAGTTCGCCTCCACCTTCCTGAAAAAGTGCGATCTTGGCCGCACCATCAGCCGCTACATGGTCCTGCTCGCGGGTGAGCAGAAGCTCATGATCATGCGGCCTTATCAGGTCTATCAGGTGAAAAACATCGTGCAGTGCATCGAGGATGACTCCGGCAATGGTTTCATCTGGAGCACCACCGGGAGCGGCAAGACGCTCACCTCTTTCAAGGCCTCCACCCTGCTCAAGGAAAACGACCACATTCACAAATGCGTCTTCGTGGTGGACCGCAAGGACCTCGACCGCCAGACGCGGGAAGAGTTCAACAAATTCCAGGAAGGCTGCGTCGAGGAAAACACCAACACCGCCGCCCTCGTGCGGCGATTGCTGTCTGAGGACTACGCGGACAAGGTCATCGTCACCACCATTCAGAAGCTCGGCCTCGCGCTGGATGAAACTAGCAAACGCAACCAGCAGCGGAAGAAGAACGACCAGCCCACCTACAAGGAGATGCTGGCCCCCCTGAGTGACAAACGCATCGTCTTCATCTTCGACGAGTGCCACCGCTCCCAGTTCGGGGAGAACCACAAGGCCATTAAAGAGTTCTTCCCCCGCGCCCAGCTCTTCGGCTTCACCGGCACGCCCATCTTTGAGGCCAATGCTTCCCTCCAGAAGATCACGGACACGCAGGCCTCCATGCGCACCACGGCGGACCTCTTCCAGAAGCGGCTCCACGCCTACACCATCACCCACGCCATCGAGGACGGGAACGTCCTGCGCTTCCACATTGACTACTTCAAGCCCGAAGGCAAAAACCCACCGAAGCCCGGCGAGGCCATCGCCAAGAAGGCCGTCATCGAATCCATCCTGGCGAAACACGATTCATCCACGAATCACCGCCGGTTCAATGCCATCCTCGCCACCGCGTCCATCAATGACGCCATCGAATACCACGCGCTGTTCAAGAAGATGCAGGCGGAGAAACAGGCCGCCGATCCCGACTTCCAGCCGCTGAATATCGCCTGCGTTTTCTCTCCGCCTGCCGAGGGCGATCCCGATGTGAAGCAGATCCAGGAAGACCTGCCGCAGGAGCAGGCCGACAACGAGGAAGACCCCGAGGGCAAGAAAGCCGCGCTCAAGGCCATCCTCGCCGATTACAATGCCCGCTACGGCAGCAATCACCGCCTCAGCGAGTTCGATCTCTACTATCAGGATGTGCAGAAGCGCATCAAAGACCAACAGTGGCCGAATGCCGATTACCCCGCCGCGCAGAAGATCGACATCACCATCGTCGTGGACATGCTGCTCACCGGCTTCGATTCCAAGTTCCTGAACACGCTCTACGTGGACAAGAACCTGCGGCACCACGGCCTCATCCAGGCCTTCTCCCGCACCAATCGCGTGCTTAACGGCACCAAGCCTTATGGGAACATCCTCGACTTCCGCCAGCAGCAGGACGCCGTGGACACCGCCATCGCCCTTTTCTCCGGGGAGAAAACCGGCGAGCAGGCGCGGGAAATCTGGCTCGTGGACAAGGCCCCCGTCGTCATCGAGAAGCTGGAAACCGCCGTGCAAAAGCTAGACAGCTTCATGAAGTCCCAGGGTCTCGACTGCACGCCCTCCGCCGTGGCGAATCTGAAGGGCGATGCCGCCAAGGCCGCCTTCTGCACCCAGTTCAAGGAAGTCCAGCGGCTCAAAACCCAGCTCGACCAATACACCGACCTCACCGAGGAAAACAAAACCACCATCGAGCAGGTGTTGCCGGACGAAAACCTGCGCGGCTTCAAAGGCCAGTATCTGGAGACGGCCAAGAAGCTGAAAGAGCAGCAGGGCAAGACCGGCGGCAAAGACGGCCCCGCCGACGACCCCCTGGATCAGATCGACTTCGAGTTCGTGCTCTTCGCCTCCGCCGTCATTGATTACGACTACATCATGGGCCTCATCGCCAAGTTCGCGAATCAGCCGACGGGCAAAGTCAAAATGAGCCGGGATGAACTCGTCGGCCTCATTCGCGGGCATTCCAACCTCATGGATCAAAGCGACGACATCGTGGAATACGTGGACTCGCTCAAGGACGTGAAAGGCGTCACTGACACCGCCATCCGCGACGGCTACACCCGCTTCAAGGCCGAGAAGAACGCCAAGGAGCTCGCCGCCATCGCTGCGCGGCACGGCCTCGCCACCACTGCCCTGCAAACCTTCGTGGACGGCATCCTCGACCGCATGATCTTCGATGGCGAACAGCTCAGCGACCTCATGGCTCCGCTCGACCTCGGCTGGAAAGCCCGCACCCAAGCCGAACTCTCCCTCATGGCCGATCTTCACCCCCTCCTCACCAAACGCGCCGGTGGCCGCGACATCTCAGGACTCAGCGCTTACGAAGTATGAACTCACACGAAGACACTAAGCCACGAAGGGATGTGGAAGAGTTGTCCGCT
This sequence comes from Akkermansia muciniphila, assembly GCA_945860285.1. Taxonomy (GTDB): domain Bacteria; phylum Verrucomicrobiota; class Verrucomicrobiia; order Verrucomicrobiales; family Akkermansiaceae; genus UBA956. The sequence goes on from CAMAQB010000117.1 coordinate 7,864, forward strand.
ATTGTAGTGGATTGTGGCTTCAAGCTGCATGTCGAAGCTGGGCCAGGATTGCTTGAAACGGTTTATGAGGTGGTTCTGGCAAAGATGCTTGCCGATCAAGGTCTGACTGTGAAACGGCAGGTGCCCGTGCCGATTCGGCTCATGGGAATGACTTTTGAGGAAGGGTTTCGTGCCGACATCATCGTCGAAGACCGCCTTTTGATCGAACTGAAGTCGGTTGAGAATCTGCTTCCAGTCCATTCTAAACAAGTTCTAACCTACCTTCGTCTGCTCGATCTCCCGTTGGGACTTCTCATCAATTTCGGGGCACCCACCTTCAAAGACGGCTGCAAGCGCATTGTCAATGGCCCGCAATCCTTCGTGTCTTCGCGTCTTCGTGTGAACCAAAATCCAGAGAATCCGTGACCATGGAAACCAATCTCATTTTACAGCTCACCGAGACTTTCGAGTGGCACTCCCAGCAATCCGAGAATGGCGTGGAATACTGGCTCGCCCGCGATCTTCAGCAGCTCCTTGGATACGCCGAGTGGCGGAATTTCCACCAAACCGCCATTTCCAAGGCGAAAATCGCCTGCGAAATCTCCGGCCACGCGGTTTCCGATCATTTTGTTGACGTCAACAAAATGATCCAGCTAGCCAAGGGCGCGGAGCGCGAAATCGACGATCTCATGCTCACCCGCTACGCCTGCTACCTCATCGCCCAGAATGGCGACCCCCGGAAGCAGGAAATCGCCTTCGCCCAGACCTACTTCGCCATCCAGACCCGCCGCGCGGAACTCATCGAGCAGCGCCTCCTCGAAGCCGAACGAGTCTCTGCCCGCAGGAAACTCACGGACACCGAAAAGGAACTCTCCCACCTCATCTTCGAGCAGACCGGCGGCAATCAAGACTTCGCCCTTATCCGCAGCAAGGGCGACCACGCACTCTTCGGGAAATCCACCCAGGCGATGAAAGCCCAGTGGCGCGTGCCCGATAGCCGCCCTCTCGCCGACTTCGCCCCGACCATCATTCTCAAGGCCAAGGACTTCGCCACCGAGATCACCATCCACAATGCCCGCGCCCACGGCATGTCCAGCGAGCCGCAGATCTCCCGCGAGCACGTCACCAACAACAAGGCTGTCCGCGACACCCTTCTCAACCGCGGCATCCGCCCCGAAAGCCTGCCCCCGGCCGAGGATGTCAAGAAAGTCGAACGCCGCCTGACCTCCGACGAAAAGAAGGCCCTCAAAAACCCGGACAAACTGGAAGGCGAATGAATACAAAATCTCACACGAAGGCAGGAAGCCACGAAGAAGAGGGAGGGATGCAATGAGTTCCAAATCCAAAAACCTTCGCGCCTTCGTGTCTTCGTGTGAGACCCAAAAGGAAGAGGCAACGCCCACGCTGGTGCCGAAGCTGCGGTTTCCGGAGTTTCGGCGGACAGAGGAGTGGAAACCGATCACCCTTGAAGAAGCATCCACGCCAGTGACGGAGCGTGTAGGGGAAAGGAAACTAACTCCGGTTAGCATCTCTGCTGGGATTGGCTTTGTGCCGCAGGCCGAGAAGTTCGGACGGGACATCTCCGGCAACCAGTATCAGGTCTATACTTTGGTCAGAGATGGCGACTTTGTTTTCAACAAAGGCAACTCCCTCAAGTTCCCGCAAGGCTGCGTGTATCTTTTGCAAGGCTGGGGGCAGGTCGCCGCGCCAAATGTCTTCATCTGTTTCCGGCTCAAGAAGGGCTACTCAAACGGCTTCTTTCAGCAGTGCTTTGAGCAGAACCAACATGGCAGGGAACTAAAGCGCCACATCACAAGCGGTGCGCGGAGCAATGGCTTGCTGAACATCAGCAAGGAGACGTTCTACGGTGTCGCGATCCCAACTCCAAGCCACACCGAACAACAAAAAATCGCCGAGTGTCTGAGTTCGGTGGACGAGCTGATGGCCGCGCAAGCGCGGAAAGTGGACGCGCTCAAGACCCATAAAAAAGGGCTGATGCAGCAGCTTTTCCCCCGCGAAGGCGAAACCCAACCCCGCCTCCGC
>CAMAQB010000118.1 GCA_945860285.1 Akkermansia muciniphila
CATCAGTTAGCTGAGTGAATTTGGCGCCAAAGAAAACCGAATCCGGCAATTGCTGCTTTTCAAAATGCAGCTTGCCAAAGCCCTCTCGAGGATCTAATCATACGCCCGTTCCTTTCACTTTGTCTGGACCAAAAAATGAACGGCGGCCATATCGATCTGGTGAAGTTCGCCCACAGGTTTTGAAGGCATCGCTGTCGCGGCTCCCAACTTTTGATACATTTGTCCCGCGCACCGCGTAGCATTTCATGATGCGAATGAAGTTTTTTTTTCCCGTGCTTCCGTTAGTTTGCGCTCTGTTGCATGCGGATCCCGCTGGACAGTGGCAGCGGGAGATCGTTCCCATCCTGGAAAATTATTGTTATGATTGCCATGCCGACGGTGCGAAAAAAGGGGACTTCTCACTTGATGCATTTGCCAGCATCGCCGCCATGCAGTCGCGGCGCGACATCTGGAAAAGGGTGCGGGAAAACCTGGCATACGAGTTGATGCCGCCGATCAACAAGGATCAACCCTCACCCGACGAACGGAAGAAACTGATCGACTGGATCGATGCCGCCGTGTTCCCCGTCGATCCCCGTCACCCCGATCCGGGACGTGTGACATTGCGCCGGCTCAACCGCTACGAATATCAAAACACCTTGCGCGATTTGATTGGTGTAAAACCCGACACCGACCTGCTGCCTCCGGATGACTCGGGGTATGGGTTCGACAACATCGCCGATGTTCTGACCTTGTCGCCCACCCATCTGGAAGCCTATTTGAACACCGCGTCCCGTGCCCTTGACACGGTGTACGGCGAGTCATCGCCGCAAAAAAAATCCATCGAACTCTCCTCACTTAAGGGTGGGCAGGCATTTGAATCCGACACTTTGAACATGTTTGCCGCGGGCGTCCGGGCGAAAAAACTGGCCGAGAAAGAAGGGAAATACACCGCGGTCTTCCGTCTCAGCGGCACCCAGGCCGGGGACGAGCCGGTCAAGGCGAAGATATCCCTCGGCGATCAAACCCGGCAGGTGACGGTGGAAAAAAACAACCCGGTGGAGTTCTCCGTCAGCGGAGAGATCAAGGACTCCCAACGCACGCTGTCGGTTGAGTTCCTCAACGATTTTTGGGATGAGGCGACCAAAGCGGATCGAAACCTGATCGTACATTCCATTACTCTGGAAGGACCTATGGCCAAAAACAAGCAGGCCAGTTTGCTTTTGTTTCCTCCTCGGAAAAAGGATTCGACCGACACACAATACATCGCGGCAGTGTTGCGGACATTCCTTGCGCACGCTTTCCGCAGGCCTGCGACAGAGGCTGAAATCACCCGCTATGCCGAATTGGTGGCCCGCGAGCGGAAGAAAAATCAGAGCGTCGAACTCGCGATGAGACCGGCCTTTGAAGCAGCGATGATCGCGCCCCAGTTTCTGTTTCGCGAGCTGCATGCCGTTTATTCGTTGGAAAAGCCGGGAACAATTGTCGCGGTTCCCGAACTCTCCCTCGCATCGCGCATGTCCTATTTCCTCTGGAGTTCCACCCCCGATAACGCCAACCTCTCGCTGGCGGCGAACGAGAAACTTCGCAGCGGGCTCGATGCGGAAATCGACCGCATGATCCGCGATCCGAAAACCGTGGCTTTGATCGACCGGTTTTTCGCGCAGTGGCTGCAATTCGACGATGTTTCTTTCATCTCGATCGACGACAAAATCTATCCCTCGTTCAAGGAAAGCATGCGTGCCAATCTGGTTGCCGAAACGAGGAGCTTCTGCATCGATTTGTGGAAAAACGATCTTCCGGTCACGCGATTGATTGATGCGAACTACACCTTTGTCAATGAAGCGCTCGCGAGGCACTACAATATACCCAGCGTCAGTGGCGTGGATTTCCGCAAAGTGACCATGACCGACCCGGAGCGCGTCGGAATCCTTACGCATGGTTCGATTCTTGCGCTCACCTCCAATCCCAACCGCACTTCACCGGTGAAACGCGGCAAGTGGGTCTTGGAAACATTGCTCGATGCCGCGCCGCCTCCACCGCCTCCCAATGTTCCTTCGCTGGCACCGCCTCACAAGGGGGCCACCCCCGCCAACCTCCGCGCCCAGTTGGAACTCCACCGCAAGGACCCCGCCTGCGCTTCTTGTCACAAGCTGATGGATGGCATCGGTTTTTCCTTTGAAGCCTACGATGTCGACGGTTCGCGTCGCAACGCCGGTCCCGGACTCGACACCAGGGGCAGTCTTTCGACCGGTGAAATGGTCGACTCTCCCGCAGCCCTTGCCAGGCTGGTATCGGGGAAACGCCTGCCTGAATTTCATCGCGCCTTCGCGGTCAAGCTGCTCACTTTCGCACTGGGCAGGGGGCTTGAATACTATGACAAACCTGCGGTCGACCAGATCGTCGCTCAGGCAGCGAAAGACAATTTCAGTCTTCATTCCTATTTGCATGCCACCATCAAATCGTTTCCATTTCAGAATTTCCGCAAGTGAGTGAGGGCGGCGCGCCCGATGTTTTTACTCATTTCCCTTGGCTTCGGATTTTTTTGTGCGATGATCGACGAATGAAAAAGCGAGCGATACTGGCAATGATCTCCCTTCTCACTGGCGTGACCGGAGCACAGGTTTTGGTGCCGGGGCAGGGCAGGAATTTTGATCGTCGCCAGGGTGGTGACGCGAACAGCGGTGGCGTGACCATCGTGCCGGAGGATGGCGCGCAGAAGCCGAAGACCAGTTACAAAACGTTCCTGGTTCTCGCCGATTCACGTGCCTGGACGAGCAGTGATGGCAAGGTCATTCAAGCGAAATTGATCGCCTTTGAGGACGTGGTTGTCGATGAGTCCAAGCCAGAGGAGAAGGCGAACGCGGCTCCTTTTGCGAATCCCACGGTTGTTCGCGGCGGCAAGGCGCGCCTGCTTTTGGATCAAAAACCTGTTGAACTCGCCGTCGACCGCCTGGTGCAGGCGGACCGCGATTTCATCGAAAAAATCCGCGTCCAGCATGCGAAAAAAACGCCAGCCTCACAGTGAGGTAGGTGCGTCTTCCCGCGCATCCGTGTTGCCGACATCCCGCGCCACCAGCGGACGCGTGAGCATTTCCTCATACAGTGCGATGTATTGTTCGGCCACTTCCTCATGATTGAAGCGCTGCTGTGACTCACGCATGATTCGGCGGAGATGGACTTCTTTTTCCTCAACCGGCAGGCGGAAAAAATCCATCGCCCGATCGACAGCCCAGCGCAGCGCGGCCGGGTCGTAATGTTCGAAACGAAAGCCATTGCCGCCGCCATTGTGGATGTCCAGATTCGTTACGGTGTCATACAGTCCCCCGGTGGCGTGAACGATCGGCAGGGAACCGTAAATCGGCGCCGTCATTTGCGGCAGTCCGCACGGCTCGAACAGCGAGGGCATGAACATGAAGTCGGATCCCGCAAAACCCAGGCGTGACAGCCGCTCATCAAAGTCAACAACCGAAACCCGGCCGCGCAATCCGAAGGTGTTGACGATCTTGTGGAACTCCTGCTGATGGGGACCATTGGCAATCACCGCGATTTGCAGGTTTTCCAGCCAGTAGTCGGACACCAATTTATAGAGGATGTCGGTCAGCAATTGCGGACCTTTTTGCAGCGGGTCAAGCCGTGAAGGCCAGAAAAACACAGGCGCGTCGGGATTTTCATGCAGTTGCAATTCGCGCTGCAGTGCCCGTTTGTTCGCGCGTTTTCCTTCGATCACCTTCGTGAAGTGGTATTGCTTTTCAATAAAGAGGTCGGTTTCGGGATTGTAGGAAACATCGGGTGCATTGAGGATTCCCTTCGCGCAGCCAGCCCAGTATTTTTGGCGCAGTTCCTCCCTGACAGAAAGCGGGATCATCGGGTGCCATCCTTCGACAACCTCCCAGAGGAATCGCGGACTCACCGTGTTGATGAAGTGGGCCGCAAAAATTCCGCTAGTCAACAGGTCAACCGTGACGTTGTTGCGGGCGTGTTCATAGTTGTAGGGCATGCCGTCGTAGTACAGGTTGGCCCAGAATTCCGCGGCATCGATGCCATGGTCTTCAACTTCGGAAAGTGTCACACGCTGGGTGTGGATGTTGTGAACCGTGAAGAGACTCTTGATGCCTCGGCGACGTGCCATGCCGGGAATGAGACCGGTCATCCAGTCGTTGCAATGAATCAAGTCGGGCCGCGCGCTGGGTACGATGTGGTTGATCACTTCGCGCTGGAAAACCAGGGCGATGTGCATGGATTCCGCGCTGTAGTTGCTGTACACCTGTTCGCGGTAATAAAAAATCCGGTCCTCGGCGAGATGGATGTGCGCGTCGGGCAGCACTTCGTAATACTTCCGTAGCTCTTTTTCATGAAAATTGAAAACGTCACCCTGGAACATCCGTCGGTAGTTCGGCAAGGCCACGTGCACGTCCGCGCCGAGTTCGAAAAGCGCCGAAACCAGAGAGGCCGAAACATCCGCCAGACCACCGGCTTTTGCGGACATCCTTTGCGCATAGTTGCCCATCCCGGAAGGAAGATAGGTGATCTCCGGGGTGACAATCAGGATGCGTGGTCTCTTGGTAGCGGACATACGTGGCGGGAGAATAGAAATTTTTATGCCAAGTCGCGAGGCAATATGAATTTATTTCCTAGCACGCGCTATGCATAACTGCTCTTTTATGGAGCAAATTCGTCACCGGGCGCTGGCCTGCCTTGCTGCTGACGGCTCACGGCGATCAAGCTAGGGAAAGGATTGACAAGAAATGTCGCAATCAAAAGGCAGGGAACGATCTCCGAGCGTTCCGGTGGGGGACGGTCGCGGATCACCCTGACCTGATCTACCTTCACCCCACGCCCTCGTGCGCCAAAAACGCCGATGAGTCAGGAAGGAAGATGCCCCGTCAACCATCCTGCCCCCAGCGGATCGCTAGGGACAGCGATCCCTGCCTTTGAGCATCTCCCTGGCTTGATCGCCGTGGCTGACGGCTGCGAAAAAACGGGCCGCCTTCAGATGCGGACCTGCCGCAATGCCTGACAAATGGCCGGGAAGATTTGCTTCTTGCGGCTGACAACTCCTGGCGCGGAAAACGTGGCAAGTTCGGTTCGCTGGTAGGGCAATGCCTGGATCAGGGTTTCATCCCCGGCAGTGAGGATGTTGCTGAAATGCTCGGTGACATCGGTGATGACGAGACAAATCAGATCGAGCTTCTCGCTTTCCACCAGGAACTTCAGGTAAGTCAGCAGTTCCTCCTTCCGGGCGGGCAATGCTTCCATGCCAAGCTCTTCAACCTGGGCAATCGATATTTTCCGGCCCTCGTCGGTGAATTCCTTGCGGTCCGAATTGACGATTTCCGCGACGCTGCCATTGGCCAGCAGCGAGCCGATGGCGAAAAACTTGCGGGTGAATTCGGCAGACTTCACACCGGCCAGCATCGCCAGCCATGCGAGCATGTCGCGATCAAGTTCGGTTGTGGTGGGCGAGGTCAGATTCAGGGTGTCGGACACTATCCCGGCGAGCAGGCACAAGGCAACGCCCTGCTCGGGAAGCAGGTTGCGGTGGGCGAATTTTCGCGCCACCAGGGTGGAGGTGGAACCGACCGGCTCGTTGAGATAACGGATCGGTTCGCGCGAAACCAGGTTGCCGGCGAGGCGGTGGTGGTCGATGACTTCCACGACTTCCGCCTCCTCAACCCCCTTGACGGCCTGGGCATATTCGTTGTGGTCGACCAGCGCGAGCCTCATGCGCGGCGGGTCGATCATGTCGGATTTGGAAATCACCCCAAGCAAGGTTTGGTCCACGGGATTCAGCACGGGGAAAAGCTCCTGCGCGGATGGAGCAATGCGCTTTTTCAGGGTCGAAACCGGTTCGGCGGAATCCACCGTGACGAAGCCCGACTCGAGGACGTTTTTGACCATTCGCGAACAGCGGATCAACGTCGTGCACGAGGCGGTGTCCTGCTTGGCAAAAAGCAGGCAGATGCCTTTTTCAGCGGACAGTTTTTTCAATTCCGGGTCAATGTCGTATCCTCCGGTGATCAACAGGGCACGCACATTGAAATCGATCGCAAGCCTGTGAAGCGGGGGCCGATCACCACATATGACCAGAAAACGTCCCGCCGAACCTTCTTCCCTGGCCTGGAGCAGGCGCTTTTCGACTGTTTCTTCTGAGGAGGCTCCAACGAGAATGATCAGGTTTTCCTCGACATCGGCTTCGGGATAACCGGCTCCGGCCGCTGTCGCATGAAGAGTGTCGGCCATTTTTTTCAACGAGACCAGCACCGTCCGCACTGCCAGTCCCTTGGTCTCCGCCGGCAACAGCAGCTCTAACAAATCCAGATAGCGGAGGATGCCTTTGACATGCCGCGAGTCATCGATCACGGGAACGGCCCGCACTCCCGCGTTGAGCATGTTCTGGTAGGCAGTGAGAAAAGTGTCGCTCGGGGCGACATGGACGACATCGCGGCGGCACATCATGCCAGCGGTGGTGCGCACGTCGTCGATCAACTCCGGAGGCTCGACTCCCGCCTCTTCCAACACCCAGGCCGTGCGCGGGGTGAGTTCGCCACAGCGGGCGGCTCGGGCTGTCGGTTCGCCGGTGAGACGCAACAACGCGGCATGGCCGATGGCCGAACAAATCGCATCCGTGTCAGGATTGCGATGTCCGATCACGAAAAACGGCATCTCGCTTTTCCATGATTCCATAAATCGTGTTCGTTGCGCGGGGGCATCAGGTGGGCTGCTCGCCGCGCGCCATCACGACCTTGCCTGTACGCACGGTTTCGATGATGTTGAATTGCGAAAACATAGTGATCGCGGCATCGGCTTTTGTCGTTTCCCCGGTGATCATGACGATCATGCTGGTGGGGGTGAGATCCACGGTTTTACCCGAAAAATGCTCGGTGATCTGCAGTGCCTGCGATCGCTCGGCGGGGGAGCATTGGATTTTGATCATCAACATTTCGCGCACCACCGCGTTGTCGCTGCTGTGCTCGAAGCAGTGGATTACGTCGATCAGTTTGTTGACCTGTTTGATGATCTGTTCGAGACCGCTGGGATCGCCGACGATGCCGATGGTCATGCGCGAAAAGCGGGCATCGCGCCCCTGCGAGACAACCAGGCTGTCGATGTTGAATCCTCGACGGGCGAACACCTGGCAAATGCGCATCAGCACGCCGGCGCGGTTGTTGACCAACACGGAAAGCGTGTGGATCGCTTGATCGGGTGACGGGGCGACGGGAGTGTCGGTGGTGACGATTGTTTGCATAAAAGTGGAGCTGCGGGGTGTTGCGGTTGTCGATGTTGAGTCTCTAACATGCCAGGCATCATGTCGATCCGGTGGGCTTGGCCATTTTGTGCTTCGGCGGCTCGATCAACATGTCTTCGAGCGCCGCACCGGCGGGAATCATCGGAAAAACGTTGTCCGTTTTGATGCATTCCGCGTGAATGAGAATAGGGCCGTCATTGTAGGCGAGTGCTTTTTTAATCATCCGGCTGACATCGGCAGGGCGTTTGATGTTGACGCTGGGGATGCCGTAGGCTCCTGCTAGTTTGCAGAAGTCGGGGTTGCCGATGAGATCGACACCGCTGAGGCGGTCTTCGAAAAACAATTCCTGCCATTGCCGGACCATGCCGAGGTAGTGGTTGTTGAGAACCACGATTTTCACCGGCAGTTTGTGGATCGCCGCCGTGGCCAGTTCGAATAAGGTCATCTGGAATCCACCGTCTCCCGAAATCGAAATCACGGTTTTGTCCGGGCAGGCGAACTGGGCGCCGATGGCGGCAGGGAAACCAAAACCCATGGTGCCGGCACCGCCTGAAGAAAGCCATTCGTAGGGCCGGTCGTTGAGGAAAAACTGCGCCGCCCACATCTGATGCTGACCGACGTCCGTGGAAACGATCGCTTTGCCCTTGGTTTGTTTGTAGAGTTCCTGAATCACCTGCTGCATCCGCAGACCACCTTGCTTTTTATAGTTGAGGGGGAATTTTTTCTTGTAGCCGTCTAGCTTGGCATTCCACTCCACGGTGTCGAGTTTGGAAATCCGCTTGTTCAATTGGGTCAACGCGGCTTTGGCATCGCCGACAATCTTCACGTCGGGACGAATCATTTTGTTCATCTCGGCGTTGTCAATGTCCACGTGGATGATCTTGGCGTTGCGCCCGAACATGTGCGGCTTGCCGATGATGCGGTCGTCGAATCGCGAGCCGACATTGAAAATCAGGTCGGCCTCGCAAATCGCCTTGTTGGCATAGGCCGTGCCATGCATGCCGATCATTCCCAGGGAAAGTTTGTGCGTTTCAGGAAAGATTCCCTTGCCCAACAGGGTGGTGGTCACCGGGCAGTTCAGCGTTTCCGCAAAATACAACAATTCCTCGGCAGCCCGAGAAATCATCGCGCCCTGGCCCGCCAGAATTACCGGACGGGTGCAGTGGGCAATGAGCTGCAGCGCTTCGTCGATCGCCGTTGCATCGATGTCATACGCCTGCTCGGGGTGATAGCCGGGCAGGTCGATCTCCGGTTCCATGTCTCCGCTGAACGGCGACTGCGAAACGTCCTTGGGCACATCGATCAACACCACGCCGGGGCGGCCGGTGGTGGCGATGTGATAGGCCTCACGCGCGACTTTCGGCAGATCGTTGGTGTTCTTGACGAGGAAGTTGTGCTTCACGCAAGGCATGGTGATGCCGAAAATATCCGCTTCCTGGAACGCATCCTTGCCGAGCATCCAGGTGACTTGCTGGCCGCACAGAACGATCATCGGCACCGAGTCCATTTGCGCGGTCATCAACCCCGTGACCGTATTGCCCGCACCAGGACCGGATGTCACCAACACGCAAGCCGGTTTGCCGGTGGCCCGCGCATAACCATCTGCCATGTGAACCGCTCCCTGCTCATGGCGGACCAGAACGAACTTCATGTTGGTCTTGACCGTCTCCAGAGCATCGAAAATCGGCAGCGCCGCGCCGCCGGAATAACCGAAGACATATTCAATGCCCAGATCGTCAAGGGTTTTGATCAAGGCTTGTGCGCCGTCTAATTGCTCTTTGCTCATGGTGATTGATTGAAAATGGCTGTTGGTGAGATCAATTTAGCCTGATTTGTTGAAATGAGCAATCAAAAATTGCACTTTTTCCGACAAATCATCAGGTTGTCACGATATTTCGATCTGAAAATTGATGAAATTCACGCAAGTGTCCATGGTTGATTTGAAAAGTTCTCAAAAATCACCCCGATCATGCTGTTCAAGAGGCCAAAGGGGAGACATCCCCACTCGAGTTTGCACAGGATGCTTGTTGAAACCACCTGCTCCCGTCTTCCACGTCGAAGATCGCAGCCGATTGCCCGAAACACGCTCTCAGCACCGAAGTTGGAAAGATTGATGTACGATTGATGGATATTGATTTTTTGAAGTTTGATTGGGAAGTCTGCTTCCAACCAAATCAATAATAAAAAATCAAAACTCAAAAATCAACAATCGGAAATCGTCAATCTCTTCTGCGATCCAACGAATAAAATCACGAATCGCGCGCAGCTTCCTCAACGATCCAAGGGGCTCCTCACCCCGCAGCCATTCACGCCTGTTGCCACGTGCGTATATATCTCGGTTGTTTTTACATCGTCATGACCTAACAGCTCCTGGATTGTCCGCAAATCGGTGCCGTTCTCTAACAAATGTGTCGCGAACGAATGACGCAGAACGGTAGTGTAAAATTTTGTCGGCGGTTTCAGGTTGTTAGCGAATAAAAGTTAGATATGCAGAGGCGGGGATTCATCTAGTCTGGTTTTAGAACAAACTGACTATGAGTGACAAATACCACCGCCTCTGCGCGGTAAACCGTAAGGTAATAGCAAACATGAAGCAAGC
>CAMAQB010000119.1 GCA_945860285.1 Akkermansia muciniphila
CTTCCAACTGCGGAGCTTCTTCTCATCGATCTTTTCCTTGGCGCGGCCCACACCCACAGGAAATCAGAAACGACCCAATAGTACAAGTGACAATTTTGTCACATTGGAGCACTAAATCGGTCAGCAAAGAGCATGCCGAACAGTTCTGCGGCTTGGCCGATTTTTTAGTGGTGAGCACTTTTGGTTTTGGACAGGGAACTCAATTCCTGATGTTTATTTTCGCTTTTGCAGGCACGGCGGGTACTGTCCTTTTCGGTCTCGGGCTGTTGATTCACGCCCTGCGCCAACAGGCGACGGTCCGGCGTTTGGAAGAACTCGAACGGATCCTGCACGACCAGCAGGCTTCAGGGCAGCGGTGAAATTACGTTTGAGTTCGGGCAAGCGGGGATGTTTGCGGGAAAATCCTTACGTTCCGGTCATTCAAAAGGCAGGGAAGGCTCTCCGAGCGTTCCGGTGGGGGGCGGTCGCATCACGCCTTAACGCATCCAACCTTCACCCCACGCTCCCGTTCGCCAACAATGCCGGTGAGTCAGGAAGGATAATTTTCCCGTCAACCACCCTGCCCCCACCGGAACTTTCGGAGAAACTTCCCTGCCTGAAAGGCATGCAAAAGGCTGGCTTCAGGGCAGCGGTGAAATTGCCGATTTTTGACCCGCTTCATCGACGTTCACAAAGGTCACCCGGGTTGCGAAAAGCGGATTTGCCTGTGCATTGCGGGTGTCGTTGACAACAACATCGTACGTCGCCGATGTGCTGCCTTTTTTATGCAAGCTTGACTCAATTGTTAGAATCGTTCCCTCGCGTACGCTGTGATGAAAACGCACTTCGTGCATCGCCACCGTGACGAAGCGGCAGTGCGGGAAATCCAGGCTTGCGGCAATCCACGATGCCTCATCGATCCATGCCAGCAGCCGACCGCCGAACAGAAAACCATAATGGTTCAAGTCGGCGGGAAGCACGAGGCGCTGGGTTTGCATGGCGGGAAATCGACGGGAGCCACCTAACGGAACATGCGTTTTTTCTCCTGCCAGAATCGAGAGTCGATCGCATACCGTCCCGCGCCACTGATCAGCAGCACCACGGCGGCGAGGAGGTAAAACAGGGCGAGTTCTTTTTTGACGTAGGGAGCGTCGCGCAGCACGACAAAGGCGGCGATTGACATTGTAAAGGCCAGCACCGCAGCGGCGGGACGAGTGGCCAGGCCGATGATGATCAAAAAGCTGCATACGACCTCGGCAAAGATCGTCGCGGCCAGGCTGGTGGTATGATTCATCCAGCTTTCGAGAATCCAGATTTTGGGTATTGGAAAGGACTCCTTCATCTTGTCGAAGGACTGGAATTTCGTCCAGCCATGACCGAGCAGCATCATCAGCCCGGTGCCGACGCGGAGAGTGAGCAGCGCCAGGGATTGGATCAGTTCGGCGGGACTGTTGCTGAATAGGAATCGTTTCATGAACTTAGTTTGCTTTGAGGGACAGGGTGATCCGTTTGAGCCGCGCCGCGCCGTCGGGCGAGTGGACCTCGATCTGCGGGTCGTCGAGCACCGCCTGATACACCAAGCGACGGTAGTAGGCATTGAGCGGGCGCATGTGGAAAGGTTTCTGGCTCGATTTCACCTTTTCGGCGATGCCGCGGACCTCCTCCTTGAGCTTTTCCTCGTGCATGCTGCGGAAGTGGCCGCAGTCCACTTTGACCCGTGGCGCATCCTCGTAATGCTTGCGGATCAAGCGGTTGACCAGATATTGGAGGTCGTCGAGGCGATCTCCATCTTCGCCGATCAGCAACTCGGGTTGCGCGGTGGTGATCTGCAGACAGGGCCCCTCGTCATCGTGCTCCAGATCGACGCTGGCGGCGAATCCCAGATGCCCAAGCATGGTATCGAGAACTTTTTTCGCAGCGTCTTCAGCTTTCATGGGAGCGACACTAGCAGGAATGCGATCAGCGGTCAACCCCCGACAAAAAAACTTCCCGCAGTTTATGAGAAACATCGGTCAGCGCCTGTTTTTCGTCGCAGGAGAAATCGTGTGGACTGACCATGCCGATGCCGACCACGCCGAGCACTTCGACGCCATCGACGCTGAAGACCGGCACCGCGAGCGAGCCGGAAACATTGGTTTTCCGGGCATTCGGACGCGCCACACCGCCGAGATCCTGTTGCAGGTTGCAAAGTTCCACCGGTTCGCGGGTCTGCGCCGCGGCACCGGCGATGCCCTTGCCAAAGGGAATGTGACTGATCTTGTCGAGCAGCACCTCCGGCACGCCGATCTGCGCGAGCAGTTCGAGATGCTGGCCGTCGGCCGTGGTTTGATGAATGGTGCCGGTCTGGCAATGGAATTGATCGAGCACGGCTGTGAGCCAGGCGCTGAGGTCTGTTTTCATGGTGAGGGACTATACGGTGAGCGCGCAACATTTTCGAAAATATTTCTTGTCAGCATGGCAAAATCGTGTTTTGTTCTGACGAACACTGTTCAGAAGATGAGCATAAACATACTAACAAAAAGACAACAGGAGATATTGTCCTACCTCAAGGATTCGCAGCGCAAGACCGGCATCATGCCATCGACGCGCGAGCTGCAGCATTTCTTCGGCTTTGCCAGTCAGACGGCTGCAATGAGTCATTTGCGGGCTTTGGAGAAGAAGGGAGTGATCCAGCGTCTGCCCGGCAAGGCGCGGGCGGTGGCATTCCCCGATGAACTGGACCGCGAGGAAATTCTCGACATACCGATTTACGGACGCATTGCCGCCGGCTACGGCGACGACACCGTGCCGGAAAAGGAAGGTTGCCTGTCGATCGACATCCGTTCGCTCGGCATCACGCGCACGGCGCGAACCTTCGCCTTGAAAGTGCGGGGGGAATCGATGGTCGATGCCCACATCTGCGACGGCGACCTGGTGATCATGGAATTCCGTGAACCGCGGCATGGTGACATCGTAGCCGCCTTGATCGATGGCGAAACGACCTTGAAACGATTCCTGGTGGAAAAGGGCAAAGCATTTCTGCACGCGGAGAACAAAAAGTTCCCCGACCTCATTCCCGCGCGGGAATTGATCATCCAAGGGGTTCTGGTGGCACTGCTGCGTCAGGCGGCGTGAAATTTTGTGGATTTTGCGCGACTTTTTCGCCCTGCTGAGGTTGAATCGTGTCGAGGAGGCAATGATGAACACAATCAAACGCGACACAACTGGTCAGGATGAGTTGGCGGCCGATCCCGTCTGGGATTTGTTGCGCCAGTCTCCCTCTGTGGTGGCGGATCCCGCTTTCGCGGATCGTGTGCTGCGCGCCGTGCGCCAGCAGGAAAAGCCGCAGGCCTTGTGGGATCGGCTGTTTGCGCGTCCGGTTCTCTCCTATTCGCTCGCCGGATTGGGGGCTGTTGCCGCAGCGCTCGCAGTGGCCGCCGTTTTCCTTGTCAAACCGCCCGTCGACTCCGGAATTAAGAACAGCAATGTCCCGTCGGTTGATGCATTTGCCGATCTCGACGAAGTGGCCAGTCAGGAAATGCTTTCCGCCGCAACGGATCACCTGAATGAATTTTCCGACACCGAGCTGGTCAGCCTGATCGGCTTCTAAAATGCTTCACGCGGTGAGCGGATGGATTTTTGATTTGGATGGAACCCTGGTGGATTCGCTGCCCGGTATCGCCGCAAGTTTGAACCGGGCACTCGCTACTGTTGGGCAGAATACTCACGCACCGCTGGCCATCCGGCGATTCATCGGCGATGGGGCGGGCATGCTTGTCCGCAGGGCCCTGCCGCAGGGGACCGAAGACATGCGCAAACACATACTTGAGGTGTTTCGCGATGATTATGCCGCGACCTGGCAGCATGGCACTGTGCCTTATGACAGCATTCCCGAATTGCTCGAATTTCTGCGCAACCAGGGAGTGAAACTGGCGGTGCTGTCCAACAAACCGCACGATTTTACTACAAGTATAGTAAAAACATTGTTCCCGGGTGTGTTCGATGTAGTGCTTGGCCAGCGCGACGGAATTCCTCACAAACCCGACCCCGCTGGACTGCGGCAGATTCTGGATTCCCCCGGCTGGCCCGGCACCGGGAACTGGCTTGTCGGCGACAGCGTGATGGACTTACAGACCGCCCGTGCCGGGGGAATCGATGCCATCGCCGTGAGCTGGGGTTATCACGACCGCGACGTATTGCGCGCGCAAAACCCGGCCCGGCTTGTTGACTCGGTTGCCGAACTCGGGGAATGTCTGCGGGCGGAAATCCCGTAACGGGCAGGAATCTTTTCCGTTTCTTGCTTGGAATCCCGTCGATGTCCGTTCAGGCTGCGCGCATGACAAAAGTCTTGTTGGTGGAGGACGAACCTGCGATTGCCGACACCCTAGTCTATGCAATGGAAACCGAGCGTTTCGAAGTCACTCATGTGCTGACCGGTCGTGACGCCCTCGCAAAAATCGCCGCGCATCGCTACGATTTCATCATTCTCGATGTAGGCCTTCCCGACATGACCGGTTTTGAGGTTTGTCGAAAGTTGCGCGAAAGCAGCAGCGTGCCGGTTTTGTTTTTGACCGCGCGCGACGGCGAAATCGACCGCATTCTCGGACTGGAGATCGGCGGTGATGATTATGTCACCAAGCCGTTTTCACCGCGCGAGATCGCCGCCCGGGTCAGGGCGATCCTGCGGCGGACCACGCCAAGCGAAACGCCACCGAAACAAGAAGCGAGAACATTTCAACCCAGCGGCAGCAAGACACTGGAACACGATCCTGCGGCGATGAGGATCCATTGTCATGGAGCCTGCCTCGAACTCACCGCGCACGAATACAAACTGCTGCTGGTTTTGTTGGAAAACAAGGGTCGCGTGCTCACGCGCGACCAGTTGCTTGAAAAGGCCTGGTATGACCCCGGCGCCGTGACGGATCGAACCGTGGATGCCCACATCAAGACCTTGCGCGCCAAGCTGCGACTTGCACGCAAGGGAGCGGAAGACATGATCCAGACCCGCCGCGGTCTCGGTTACGTGCTAGTGACGGACTAACGGAAATTCGCCCGATGAGATTGACGCGCATCACCCTGCTGCTGATCACTTTTGTCATCGCACTGGGATTTTTCCAACTGGCCCGTTACCTGATGGACGACGTGCAACCCCAGGTATTGCAGGCGACCGAAGAAGTGATGATCGATGCCGCACACGTTTTTTCGGAGATGGTCGAGCATGAAATGAAAAACGGCAGACAGGGCACCGGGCGACTGCGCGAGATTTTCACGGATGCGCGGAAGCGCCAGTTCAAGGCACAGATTTTCGAATTGCGCAAAGAGCGCATGGGTCTGAACATCTACATCACCGACACCAAGGGCATGGTGATATTCGACTCCGAGGACGGACGCCGCGAAGGGCAAGATTATTCGGTCATGAACGACGTCCACCTCACGCTCACCGGAAAATACGGAGCGCGCAGCAGTCGCGAAAAAGAGAGCGACTCGACGAGTTCGGTCATGTATGTCGGTGCTCTCATCGGGCCAGGGGACAAGCCGGTCGGTGTTCTAACGGTTTTCAAGAAACAGGCTGATGCCCTGCCGATGATCGCGGAAAGGCGGAATGTCATCCTGCGCTCGATCATCAGCATCGGCTTCGGCATCATTTTGCTGATCGCCGCATTTTTCTGGTGGGTCTATCAGCCCTTGGGGATGTTGACCGATTACGCGCGATCGGTTGAAAAAGGCCAGCGTCCGCCGAAGCCAAGGCTCGGTGCGGGTCGCGAGGTCAACACCTTGTATCATGCCGTCGAAACGATGCGCGAGGCGCTCGAAGGCCGGCGGTATGCCGAGCGTTATACCCAGACGTTGACGCACGAAATGAAAAGTCCGCTGGCGGCGATCCGCGGTGCGGCGGAGTTGTTGCAGGAGGACATGCCTCCAAAAAACCGCGACCGATTTTTGGAAAACATCCGCGCGGAAACATCGCGCGCCGAACGCTTGATCAGCCGCCTGCTTGAGCTTTCGACAGTGGAGAGCAAGTCGCATCTCGACGCGGTGGAAAGCCTTGATTTTTGCGACGTGGTCCGCAAAGCGTTGTTGCAGGCCGAGCCGATCGGCGAAATTTCCCGCGTCGTATTGGTAGCGCATCTGCCCGACCGACCGATGCCCGTGCTCGGTGACGATTTTGTCCTGCGTGCCGCGGTAACAAATTTGTTAGAGAACGCCATCGATTTTTCCACCGCCGGCTCATCGGTGATCATCGATCTGAATGCCGAAGCCGACATGGTGGTATTGACCATCGACGACTGCGGCCCCGGTGTTCCGGATTACGCGTTGGACAAGGTGTTTGATCGCTTTTATTCGCTGCGTCACCATCAATCGGGACGCAAGGGCACGGGTCTGGGATTGAATCTCGTCAAGGAAGCCGCGGAGCTTCATCACGGGTCGATCACGCTACAAAACCGCCCCGAAGGCGGCGCGCGGGCGACGTTGAAATTGCCCGCGCAGAAATAACAATTCAGCCCATCATTTTTCGAGCATCTCCGCGCGCTGCAACAGCGCCTTGGCGGCTTCGGCGTTCTTGCCTTGCTGTTGCCACCAGGATGCAAGCAGCCGCATCGCCGCCGCGCTTTCTTTTTTCGCTTCCGGCGGGTACATTTTGATCGCGTGGCGCAACTGGCTCTCCGCCTGGACATAGTCTTTCGCCTGCCAAAAAGCCTCGGCGGCTTCCCGGCTGTACATCGGATTTTTGCCCGGTTGCGCGCCACCGAGCGCTTCGGCAATGCGGAACAACGCCGGAGCGCGGGTGGACGTTTCGGGGTCGCGACGGGTCGCCGCCGCCAGCAGATACGCCAGCTCCGCATCCTTGGGATAATAGAAGCAGGCTTTTTCTAACAAAATACGCGCGTTCTTGTGCTGACCGGCATCGGTCCATTCCCGACCGAGTTGGCGGAACTCCCCGGCATCGCCGCCGCGGATTTTCAATACCTCGGCGCGATGCACCCGCGCTTCTTCCGGTTTGCTCTGCTTGTCGTAGAGCTTGGCCAGCGATTGATGGGCGAGAAAAAGCGAGGGTGCGATCTGCAGGACATCAAGCAAGGTTTTTTCACCCTCGGCCAGTTGATCGTGCGCCAGTTGCAGAACGCCGAGACGCACGCGCAGGTCGAGCGACGTCGGGGCGACATCGACGTGGCGTTGCAGCATCGCGATCGCTTGGTCGAGTTGTTTCGCAATGCGGAAGTGTTCCGATGCGGCTCTGGCGAGAACGGGATTTTCAGGCTGCTGGCTCATGCGGTCCACGAAAAGTTTGTCGATTTCCGCATGGCTTTTGACATCGTCGGAATCAAACAAAACCCGGGCAAAATTCTCTGCCACCAGGGGATCGGCATCGGCCTGCGAGAGATAATTTCGATAGAGGGCGAGCGATTTCTCCCGCTCGTTTTTCTGCTCGTAGAGGCGGAACAGGCGTTCGACGACTTGCGTATCTCCGGGAAACTGTGGCTGTGCGTTTTCGAGGGTTTTCATCGCCAGACCGAGGGCGAAATCGTCCCCCTTGCCAGTGCTGCGCAGGAAATCGGCATAGAGCAATTGTGAGCGCAGCGAATCGGGTCGTGCTGCGGCCAGTTCGCGATACATGGTGGACGCGCCTTTGACATCGCCCTGTTCGAGCAGCCGTTTTGCGCTGCGGTTCGCCAGGAGCACGGCCGTGGGATGGGCAATGCGCGCGGCTTCCTCGTGTTTTGCCTGTTGTTCGTCGTCACCGCGCACGGATGCCAGGACGGCCTGCGCGAACTCGCGTCGGGCCAAGGCGGTGTCTTCGGCGTGAAGAGGCGACGAAAAGAAGCAAGCCAGGACGATGGCGCGGCAACGCATGGCTCCGTTATACTCATCGGCCGCCGCGATCACAAGAGCACATTTTCCCGACGACTGACGAAGATTTTCATCGTCGGATCATGTAAGACCCGCTTGAATTGCCGTGATGCAATCATTGCGCGGCAAGTTGGCCCATTTGACTAGCAAGGCCGGCGAGCCGGGAATGCAGCGATTTCTCTTACATTCGGCAAGCCTTCTCTCCTGCTTGGAAAAAGCGCGGGAAGATAAAAACCAGGCCTTGGCACTTTATCAAACCAACGCCAGGCAATGTTTGTTTTATCTACAAGCGCTATGCCGGGCTTATAAAAAAACCGGCACCAAAAAACGCTTCAAGGACATCGGTGGAGCGGTGAAGATTTTGGAAGATCAGCTTGGCAAGATCGATTACTGGGATGGCTGGCTCAAGGAATGTTCTGCCTGCAAAGGTTTTCCCATCGCGATGCTGCGCACCCTGCGCGACCACCGGGAACGTGAGTTGCTTGTATTTCAGCGCATGCTCGACGATGGGCGCTGGTTCGCAGAAGATGATTCTACACTCGATCATATCCTCGATTCCCTCGCCGAAGAAGATTGGCACAAAGCCGGTAAGGATCGCGAAAAAATCGGACGATTTCTCATCGACGAGATCACCGAACTTGATGCCGCCTGTCGCAGTGGTGGTTTTGATTTTCATGAATTGGAAACTGGTGTCCACGAGTTCCGGAGGCAACTGCGCTGGATCGGCATCTATGCGTTTGCCTTCGATGGCTTGATCCAACTGCGGATGGTGGAAAATCCAGAAAGCTTGTATCAAAAATACATGACCGAGGCCGTGGTGAAATCGCCCTTCAACAGCCTTCCGCCAGAGAAAACCGGCATTGTGCCCCTGCATTTTTCCGCGCCTGATTATTATGCGTTGAGTTGGATCATCGCAGAGATCGGCAAAATCAAGGACGTGGGTCAAAAAATCGAGGCTCTGCACGATGTGGCCCGCGAAAGCAATTGTGAGGGACAGCGGAATCTTGAAGCCTGTTATGCCAGGATCATTCCCGATGCGGAGAGAACTCTAACGGATATACCGCTGAAGACGACCGGGTTGCTGGAGACTTTAGTGATGCGTGACTGCATTCTGCAGCGACTCGCTGCTTCGCTGGCGAAGTGCTGACAATCCGTCAGGAGCTCGATGCACTTGAATTCGATTGCGGAAGGGGACAGTCGCAGATCAGCCCTAGCAGCCTGTCGGACTCAGAAAGCACAAGATAAAGCCTGTCTGAGCGCCTTCGATACAGCATGTTGTGGCGGCAAGGCCCCATACTAACCGTTAGATTTCCTGATATACATTAATTTCAGAAATTAGTGAAAATCAACTACCAAATC
>CAMAQB010000120.1 GCA_945860285.1 Akkermansia muciniphila
GCACCGCATCCGCTATTTCAGCGATGGGGCGGTCATTGGCAGCAAAGCCTTTGTGAACGAAGCCTTCGCCAGTGCGCGAGAGCGCTTCAGTGCAAAACGCAAAGACGGGGCGCGAAAGATGCGCGGGAGTGGAACGGCAGCGAAGGATACATTGTGGAGCGCCCGCGACCTGCGACTACGGGTGTGAAGGCATCTCAGGGCTAACAGAATCCGAGCGAATCAAAAGTTCTCTGCCGCTTTTTCACGGCTGATTTTTGGGCGTTGTTTTGATGTCAGGGCGGTGATGCTGTTTGACCGGACTGGTTCCGGAACTTCGCTGGTGGTAGCTGCCGGGAGGGGAAGTGGGAGGCGGGAGGGATTGACGAGTTACGGCGATCAAGCTAGCAGTCTGTCTGACTTAAAATTCCGCTCAAAATCAATATGTGGACTTTCAGGTCGAGCTAACACTTGATTTGGTAGTTGATTTTCACTAATTTCTGAAATTAATGTATATCAGGAAATTTAACGGTTAGTATGGGGCCTTGCCGCCACAACATGCTGTATCGAAGGCGCTCAGACAGGCTTTATCTTGTGCTTTCTAAGTCCGACAGGCTGCTAGGGAAAGGATTGACAAGAAATGTCGCAATCAAAAGGGAACGATCTCCGAGCGTTCCGGTGGGGGGCGGTCGCGGATCACGCTGACGCGATCTACTTTCACCCCACGCTCTCCTGTGCCAACAACGCTGGTGAGTTAGGAAGGATGATTACCCGTCAACCATCCTGCCCCCACCGGATCGCTAGGGACAGCGTTCCCTGCCTTTGAGCATCTCCCTAGCTTGATTGCCGTGATTGACGAGTTACGATTTTTGACTTTTGATTTTTTTTTTGATTTTTTGTTGATCTTTCGTCGTTATTACCAACTTCGTGCTGCGGGCGTTATTGGTTAGAAGTCTGCGACTTTTGACGCGGGAGACGGGAACGGGTGGTGACGGGCACCCGTTCCCGTCACCAATATCCCATCACCGGAAGCCAATAGCAGTTTGGCGCGCGACTCATTGATCCATACGGCGATGGCCCGCATCGGGTTTATTGAATTGTGAGGAATGTCGCATCATCGCACTGGGCTTTCATGATCGTGGCGTCTTTGGCAGGTTGTACCGTGAGCCGGTGATCACCAGCGGGAATGCTGGTGGTGCATTGACCATCCTTCAGGGTGAGTGGCTTGCCGTCGAGCCATGCGGCTTCGATGCCGGTAAGAATGAGGGGTTTTGTGGTTGGTTTCGCGGCGTTGAAAGTCGCGGAGGCATAGGGTTTGTCAGGGCGGTCTTCCGCGCGGAGGTTGCCATTGACAAGAGTCATGGCCGCAACGGCGACTTCCGTCGCAGCTTGCGGTCCGGGTGCGTTGGAATGGAAGTTCCAGATGCGGGCGACATTGTGAATGCTGGTATCGAATGGACCAGGGCGGCCGATTTGGCTGAGGAAGGCGTAGAGGTTGCTCTTGGCTTTGGCATCCAGGGCATCCGCAAAACCCATCGGCATGAGGCTGCCGATGTTTTCCTTTTTCACGATGTTCGCCTTCAGCACGGGCAGTTCGGCACCCGGTGCCGGGCGGATGATGACTTCGGTGGTGGTCTCTCTAACAGGAATTCCGGTCATGACGCTGCCGTCTTTCATGGTGTAGGAAAAGCCATGGTAGCCTTCCTTGACCTTGGCAGCGGGGTTGACGGTGCTTTCGATGATGTAGTCCAGCGGGGCGCTGGCGCCAATGCTCGAGAAGTCGGGCCCGAAATTTCCTCCGGCTCCGCCGATGGCGTGGCACACGGCGCATCCCGTGCGGCGGTAAACCAGTTCACCTTCCGCAGGATTGGATTCCTTTTTCACAGCATCCACCATACCGGCGATCTCGGCGGCGAAATCGCGCACGGCAGTGGATGCACCGGCGAGGGGCGAAAGCACTTCCACCAGCTTTTGGCCACCACCACCCATGCCTTTGGCGACTTCGAGCGCCGCTCCATAGGCATCGGCGGGCAGGTCTTTGGGCAAATCCTTGACAAACAAGTCAAGAAAGGGCCGGTTCTGGAAAAGCTCGCGCCACAGACCAAGAGCCGCCTTGCGATCCGGAAGTTGCACAAGAATGGAGGAAAGCGACTTCAACGCCTCGCGTGGGGCGAGTAGCGACAAGGGGAGCAGGGCGTCGCGTCGCACGACACCAGGCTGATCCGCGGCGACGAGTTTGCCCAGGGCCTCCACTGCGGGCTGCTGGCCGATTTTCTTCAATGCATTCAACGCCTCGGCTCGCAGCTCGGCGTCTTTTTCGTTGCCTGCATACTCTGCGATCTTTGCCACCGCCGGGGGCAATGCCCAGTCACCTGCCAGACGAATCACCGTGGTGAGCAGGGCCCGATCAGTGCTCGTCAACAGAGCCGTGATGCCGTTCAGATCACCTTCCGGGCGGACGTTGCGGTTCTTGGCGGCTTCGGACAGCGAGTTGCCCGCACGAAGTCGGGCGGCAGGCTTCAGAGCGCCTTCTTTGATAAATGCCGCGTAGAGAGTTGTCACTTCGGCGGCACTGCCGGACTTGCCGATCATTTCAATCCACGGGCCCGTGCCGTCCGCATCGATCGTGCGTCCGGCCGTGAGTCGCTGGATATAAGGTGCCGTGACCTGGGGAATGGCGATGCCCGTAAGCGCGTCGAGCTGTGCCTGACGGCCGATGATTTTTTCCGGATGCGCGGCGACCTCTTCGAGCCAGGGGCGGGCCAACTCGTTGACCGATGTCCAGGCGGCGAAGTCGAGAAATTGATCCGCGGCGTTCTTCGGCATGTGACTCAGGACAAGTTCGGCGCTTTCAAACGTGCGGACGCGGGCCAGGGCACGGAACGCCTCCAAGCGGACACGGGGGTCACGATTTTCCTCCAGCCAGGGCGCAAAGGGACTGACATCCGTGTTTCCGCGGGCACCGTAGGCTTTCCCCAATTCCCGCAGTGCGACCTGCACGCTGGCGTTGTCGGTGGCGTCAGGCTTCAACATCGCCAACAGATGGGCCGTGTCACTGGTGCGCCCGCTGAGCAGCCATGCGGCGTGACGTCGGGTGACTTCATCCTTCACCCAGGCCTTCAGGGCCTTTTGCAACTGGGCCACAGGCACCTTCGCGAGTTCGCGACGCGCTTGTTCAAAGTCCCAACGGTTCGGTGAAAGCAGCAGGCCTAACAATTGATCTACGGACTGTCCTGCGACGGGTTTCCACGCCAGCGGCTTGCTGCCTTTGGGCGCGATGCGCCAGATACGGCCGTGTTGTTTGTTGCGTCGTGGATCGCGGAAATCGACCTCGCCGTGATTGATGATCGGATTTGTCCAATCCGCCACGTATAGTCCGCCATCGGGTCCCATGGCCAGAGCGATGGGACGAAATGTGTCGTTCGAGGTGCGTGCGACGTCCGGCTGGGTCTGGGTCACGTAGCCGGATTTTCTCTCCGCCGGATTGGCGGCCGCCGTGAAATCATTGAAGCTGAAACGCACGATGCGGTGCGCGCGAAAATCGTTAGTGATGGCATTGCCCTGCCATTCGGGAGCAAAGAGCGGACTGTTGATGATTTCCAGTCCGCAGAATTTCGGATAGCCACCCGGGCTGATGCTGTTGATGGTGCGGCGCGCGCCTTCCGATGGCGGCAGCACGGCACCGGGGAAAGCCCAGCTGATGCCGTTTCCATCCGCGCCCGAGGTGAGAAATGTCTGCCCGTTGGCGTCCTCCTGCTGGCCCCAGCAATTGACCAATCCTTTGGAATGAACCTCGAGTCGCTCGGTGTTGGGGTCATACGCGAAAGCAGTTCCGGAGTTCGCCCGCACCAGACCCCAGGGTGTTTCAATGTGCGAGTGAATGTAAATGGTCTGTTGGAAATACAACCGGCCATCAACGCCCCAATGCAGCCCGTGAATGATGTGGTGGGTATCCTCGGTGCCGAATCCGCTGAGCACGATGCGGCGCTCTTTCAAAAGACCGTCAGCTCCCGGTTTGCTCAGGTGCAGCAGCTCGGTGCTTGCTCCCACAAAGCAACCGCCAGTGTTGTCAGGCGCGACACCTGCCGGGATCAGCAGTTTGTCGGCGACGATGCGGGACGTATCCGCCACGCCATCGCGATTTTTGTCTTCCAGCAAAATGATGCGGTCGTTGCCTGTTGAAGGTCCATACTTGGCCGAGTTTCCTTCCATCTGTGCGGCGAGATCGTCGGGATTCACCTGCGGATAGGTGTTCGACGACGCGATCCACAAACGACCTGACGTATCCCAGTTCATTCCGACTGGTTTTTCAATCAATGGATTCTCGGCAAACAAGGTCATGTCCAGTCCTGCGTCGAGCGTGTATTCGGGACGCGGCAACGGAGTCACTGCAGGGAGCTTCGTCTCGCTTGCCGGTTCCGGTGGAAGTGTGCTCGGCTTGCCTGCGGAAATCGCGATCACATTGGCCTCGGCTTTGTCCACGAGTGGATCGAACTTCGGAATCTCCACGGCATTGCGTCCCTGTTCGCCCTTGCGGAAGCCGAAAATGTAAGTGTAATTGGCCGGGCGGCTGCGATGGAAAAACAACGCGTTCTTCCGCAGAATGGCCCCACGCAGGGATTTCTGCAAAGCTGTTTCCGTGTCCCATGCCTTGTCCGTTTTCCATCCCAATTGTGCGGCGAAACTCTGACTCATCGCCTGAAATCCGCGGGGAGTCAGGTGAATTCCATTGTCCGTGGCTTGCGCCAGGGTGATGTTGGCCGCCTTCTTCCATTCACCGCGAACGAAAGGCGATTGATTTTCGGTCGCCAACGTTTCCATCACCTTTTCATATTCCGCGATCAGCGCATTGTGTTCCGCAGGATCGGGCAATCCCGGGCGGGTGGCGCGCAGGTCTTCGTGTTGGATCGGTCCGACAAAAACAAAACGGACTTTCCCCTCAGGGCTGGCCTGTTTGATCAATTCCATCAATGCCAACAAGTCCTTGCGGAATTTTTCCGGACTGTGATCCAGACCGTAGCGGGCCGGGTCGGGATTGAGCACGGGATCGTTTTTCCGGTACGTTAGATCGTCAAGGCTCGCCGCCATGCCATAACCAAGAACCGCAATCGTCGGCTTCACGACCGCCAACTGCTGCTTCAGGCTTTCGGTGCCTTTTTCCACCGGATCAAAGCTCGCCCGGGATGCTCCGAGCGGGCTGTCGCCGCTGTAACCGAGATTCCTGACCGCGAAATTTTTCCCGTGAAATTCCTGCCGCATCCGCGATTCAAAATAACCATAGTTGTTCTCGCGCTCAATGAAGGCATCACCGATGAGCAAGACGCGGTCGCCGTCGTTGATTTCCAGTTTTCGTTCCGCTGCGACCAGCGACGGGCAGGCGAGGAGGGCCAGGAGTGTGGTGACGCTTCGGATCATGGTTTTTGCATGCATTGTCGTGGTGGTGAGATGGAGTGTCATTTTTTGTCGTGGGTATTGGCAGGTTCATTTCCCGCTGTTCCAGAAGATGTGCGTACCGCTTTTACCCGCACACACGATATCCTTCCAGCCATTGCCGTCAAGGTCTGTTACGCGGATTTGCAGGCCGATGCCGGGGCCGTTTTCGGCAATGGTGAATCGCTGGAATTTCTTCTGTTCCTTGTCCCATTTGAAATAGTAAACGACGCCCGGATCGGAGTCGCCCGGATCGTTGCCGCTGTGCGCCTTGAAGCGGCGACCGGTGATGAGTTCGGGCTGACCATCCTTGTCGAGGTCTTCCCACGCCAGTGCGTGTGGTTGCGAGAAGCGGTCATCGATCAGGTGTCGCTGCCAGTTGGTGTGTCCGTCTTTTTTATTTTCCTGCTGTTCCTCCCAGTAGAGGCCGAAGTTGTGGCCGTTGCCCCAGATGATGTCTTTGCGACCGTCGCCATTGAGATCCACGACGAGCATCGGGCAACTGGCGCCGGGGAAATTCCAGTCGTTGTGCAATTTCCACGATTGAGTCGCCGCGCCCTGTTGGGGGCGTTCATACCATCCGTTGCCGAAAATGATGTCCTCCAATCCGTCGCCATTGATGTCGCCAAGCCCGATCCCATGCCCGTTGACCCGAGCACCGCTTTCGTGAATGATCCACGGCTTGAAGACCGGTTCGCCTTGCTCGTTCTTTGCGAGCTTGTAGGCCATGGCAGGATGCGACTCATTCCATGAATTGACAACCAACTCCGGCACGCCGTCGCCATCTAAATCGTGAAACTCCGTCGCTTCATTTTCCGTGAGTTTCGTATCGATCAGCACGTGTTTCGTCCACAACCCATCGGTTTTCAGTCCATCGGCTTTCGGATTTTCATACCAGCAGATTTCGGTATCCATGAACGACCCGCTGATGATGTCCTGCCAGCCGTCGCCATTCACATCCCATGCGTGCTCGCCGTTGTTGGTCATGTAATCAGGCGGCTGAGCGGCCAGTTTGCGCAAGGGTTTCTGGGTTTTGAAATCAGGTCCCGCATACCAGAAGGCCCCGGCGCTGATGTCGGGCTTGCCATCCTTGTTGAAGTCCGCAATCGCGCAGCCCTCATTGTTGTCCAGATGCAGTTGCTGAACGCGAAATTTCAAGCCCGCGTCGGATTTCTCTGCAGGTGCTTCCGCAGCATGAAGCACGGTTGGCGAAATCAGAACGAGGCAAGTGACGAGTGTGTTGGTGTGTTTCATAAATAGAGAATCAATGCTGGTATTCCGCCTACCATTCATCGGTGCGGAAAGGTGATGCTGGCAGACCTTCGTTGTTGTAAAGGTTGCAGCCGTCGGGATTCGATGCGAAAGCGTAGCGGACCGCCACGGGTTTGGCAACGTCGGGCGATGACACCACCACGGTCTTGCCGTCGATGACCGCGTCCGCCCAGACCCACTTCCTGTCTTCGCCGGCAATGGCGAATTTCCGCAGTTTGCCCTGAGGCTCCACGACCACCGGGTCGTAGCCTTTTTTCGTCGCAACAGTTAGACCGGAACCAACCGAGTCGAAGGTGATCCGGACCTTGGTTCCCTCGACTTTCATTCCTTTAAAGAGTGGGCCACTGTAGACGAGATTCTTCTTCCCGTAGTCCCTGGCCAGCGCCCAGAGCGACAGCCGTTCACCGACATCCTTTTTGTTCTTGGCATGCACATCCCCGGGATTGCCGGGATCGGCGAGTTCGATCGCCACCGCCATGCCCGTGTTGGGGACGGCAAGCGATTTCAACTGTGCCATGCGCAGCTTGGCCCAGCCGCCATCGTCGGCTCCCGAATTGTCAGTGGCATTGCCGTAATTGGCGAGCTGCACGAAATAGAATGGGAAATCGCCCTGGTTCCAGGCCTTGCGCCAACTGCCGATGAGAGCGCGCTGCTTCGCGAAATAAGTATCGGCGTTGCTGCAGTTCGATTCCCCCTGATACCAGAGGACACCCTTGATCGCGAAGCGGGTGAGGGGATGAATGTAGCCGTTGTAGAGGCAATTCCAGCCTTGCGGCGCATTGTTGGAAATCGGATGTGTTGACGGGAGTTCAGGAGGACCGACAGGCATTTCAACGTTGCCGCTGAGCGCTTTTTTCGTCCCGGTGATATAGGCGTCGAATTTCGGTCCCGTGCCCGCCAACTGATCGAGATACGTTTTGAACTGTTTATCCAGAGCCTCCTTGTCCTTGGTCAACTCGGGAACCATGGACAACCCGGCGTATGGTGTCCATGGCTCGATGGCTGTGCCGCCCTGGGCGCTGCGGATCAAACCAATCGGAATCCCCGTTTCCTGATGCACCTTGCGTCCGAAATAATAACCGACCGCCGGGAAATCCTTGACCGACTGCGGCGTGCAGGGGGTCCAGGGAATGCAAGTGACCTCGGTGCGTGGAGTGGACGACACCGTGCCACGCATTTGAAACAGGCGAATCAGCGGGAAATTCGCCTGTGCGAGATCGTCCGGCCGGTTGCAATTCCCTAGCACCCATTCCATGTTCGATTGGCCGCTGCAAATCCAGATATCTCCCATGAGAATGTCGTTCAGCGTGAGCTTGTTCTTGCCAGAAATCGTCATGACCTCGGGGGCTGTCGATGCTTTCATCGCATCGAGCTTGACGCTCCACCTGCCTTCCTTGTCGGACACCACCGATTTCTCTTTGCTGGCAAATGAGACGGTCACCTTTTCGCCGGGATATGCCGTGCCATAGACCGGCACCGGCATGTCCCGCTGGAGGATCATGTGATCCGTGAAGACCCCGTTCAGAGTGACGTCGGCATGCGCTGACAGTGCAGCGAACGATAAAACCGAATATGCCAACAACCTGCTCATGCGATTTATGATGGTGATTTGTCTCATGATCGTCCGACCCGGCTCGTCCTGTTATTTTCCTGTTGCAAGATGTTTGCTGAAGAACTCGACGTGCTTGGGAAGTGATCTGCCCCAATAGTCCTGGGTGTGTCCTCCCGGGAATTCCTCGTAGGAATGCACGATCTTCATGTCGGTCATTTTTTTATCCAACGCCCGGTTGACTTCGAGGAAGAAATCATTGACTCCGCAGTCGAAACAAATGGCCATCTTTGTTTTGGGCAGGGCGTTGAGATTGTTGATCACGACGTTGCTGTCCCAGTTCTTCTCATGTTCGGTTTTTTTGCCGAGCATGGCCGCGATATCCCAGTTGTCGGGCCATGGCCGGAAGTCCACGCCGCCACTGGTGCTGCCAGCAGCGATGAAAAACTGGGGATGACGGAATGCGGTGTAGAATGAGCTGTAAAAAACAGGCCTTCGTAGGAAGAATGGGGCTGTTTTTTGCGTGATTGACATGGGATGAGTATGCCAAATTCTCTACACTAATCCAGTCAATTGTTCCACAGCTATGATTTTGTTATTGATACTGGTTGTGAACAGTAATCTGGG
>CAMAQB010000121.1 GCA_945860285.1 Akkermansia muciniphila
AATCCGGTCCCACCTACGACACCTCCCCCTCAGTTCGCTCATTCGAATACATTCCCCTCTGGAGTTGAATTTGAAAGTAGGCAACGCGATGAGAAGAGCCTTTGGATATAGGAACTTCGAGCATTTGAGCATTGCCCTTTACCATCAACTGGGCGACCTCCCCGAGCCGCAAGCCACCCACAGATTCTGTGGATGAGCCAAAAATCTTTTCATTTATCTTTGCCCCAACGGGGCTCACGTTGAAAGCGAAGGGTGCCACTTGGCACCCTGGAATGAGCGCCCCATTGGGGCGCGGGGATATGGAATGGTCATACCAGGGTGTATCCTTTGATGCATACCCCCTTCGCTTTCACCGTTGTCCCCGTTGGGAACGAAGAATGATCTTACCTCGCCAATAGACGAATGGACTTTTGGCAACCAGTCCAAGTATTGGAAATTGCGACTTGTCGTCTATGCCACAGACGATTGAGTAATCACTGCGGGATTTTATTGGCATTGCATTCGCGTAACGCCTTTTCGATCCTGCGGTCGGGCCGCAGCCAGATCATGGCGACGACGGCATTGAGCACGGTGGCCACGACGGGAAAACCCGCGAGCGATAGAATCAGGGCGGCGATGTAGGTCAGCGGCGAAAGTTTTCCTTTGTAGTCGCGTCCCAACGCCGTCAACAGGCGCGAATCGCTGTCGTGCTAGCGCACGATCGCCGATTGCAGCAGATAATAAGCGAGGGCGCTCAACAGCAGCACGATGCTATAAATAGCGGCGGGATGCGCAGAATAATTGCTCTCCCCCAGCCAAGCGGTGACAAAAGGAATCAGCGAGATGAAAAACAACAGCAGCAGGTTGAACCACATGATCGCCGCGTTGACCTCCCGGCAGGCCTTGAGCAGATGGTGGTGGTTGTTCCAATAGATGTTGACGTAGAGGAAGCTCATCGCATAGCTGATGAATTTCTGGATCAGCGGTTGCAATGCCGACCAGTCATTGCCGTGCGGCACCTTGAGTTCCAGCACCATGATGGTGATGACCACGGCGATCACGCCGTCGCTGAAAGCTTCCAATCGACCCTTGCTCATCATGATTTTGCGGGCATGACTAGACATCGTTTGCGCCGTTCTGGCAAAGAGGAGGAGCATTCCACACGGCGATCAAGCCAGGGAGATGCTCAAAGGCAGGGATCGCTGTTCCTGGCGATCCGGTGGGAGCAGGATGGTTGACGGGTAATTTCTCTCCCGGGAGCGCCTGCGTCCCGCAGGCTGCGTTCGGCATCCTGCCGGACGCGGGTTTTCGCGAATGAACATGCAACAGCGCCGCGAATATTGCCTTTGGGGATAGATTCATAACTCTCGATGCTTTTTCCTGACTCACCGGCTTTGTTTAGCGAACGATAGCGTGGGGTGAAGGGTGGTTGCGTTAGGGTGAAATGTGGCCGCGCCCCACCGGAGCGCTCGGAGATCGTTCCCTGCCTTTTGATTGCGACATTTCTTGTCAATCCTTATCCTGGCTTGATCGCCATAGAGCATTCCGCAGGGGGATCAAGCAAGGAGAGTGGAAAGTGCCAGGTCAGCAGTGATCAGTGAAATCGAAGAACTAGGAACAAAGTTTGTGACATGAACGGCCTTCTTGTTGTCAGCAGCCAATTTGACAGAATTTCAGAATTTTCAGAATTCAACAGTCAATCGGTTCGATTTGATCGATCAATCGAGTGGCATACAGGAATGGCGCGGGGTGGGCCTTTTCGTGCGTTGCTCGGCGTTGCATTCACAACATAACATTTTGGTGAAGCATTGACAGAAAGGTGCGGGATCGCTACGTAGAGCCACCATGGTACAAAATACAAAATCCCTGTTTTTCTCTGTTTGGGCTGCCCTTGCCTGCACCCTCGGCGCACAAGCGGCGAACAAGATTGTTTTCCTTGCCGGTGGCCGCAGTCACGGACCCGGCGAGCACGAGTTCAATGCCGGATGTCAATTGCTCGCCAAAAGTCTCAATGACAGCGGACTCGGCATCGAGGCGACCGTCATTTCCGGATGGCCGAAGGACGAGTCCGTTTTGAACGGGATCAAAGCACTGGTGATCTACGCCGATGGCA
This sequence comes from Akkermansia muciniphila, assembly GCA_945860285.1. Taxonomy (GTDB): domain Bacteria; phylum Verrucomicrobiota; class Verrucomicrobiia; order Verrucomicrobiales; family Akkermansiaceae; genus UBA956. The sequence goes on from CAMAQB010000121.1 coordinate 2,093, forward strand.
CCAGCGTGGTCGGCAAGGGCTGGGAAAAGGTCGATCAACTCGCGAAGAGCGGCGTCGGCCTGATGTTCATGCACTATGCGGTTCACCCCGACGCAGCCGAGGGCGAAAAATACTACCGCCCATGGATCGGCGGTGCGTTTGAGACCAATTTTTCCGTCAATCCCCACTGGGTGGCTGATCTGAAGGTGCTGAAGAACCATCCGGTCGGCAATGGCATCAATTCATTGGTCGAAGCGTACGACGAGTTTTATTACAACATGCGCTTCCCTCAGGATCGTTCGAAGGTTCTCGATCTGGTGACCGCCGTGCCGGACCGCTCGCGCATGAAACAATACATCAACCTGTGGAATGAATACGGTGTCGATGGACTCGACAAACCGCAGACGCTGATGTGGGGCATCGAACGCAAGGACGGCGGTCGCGGTGTCGGTTTCACCGGCGGCCACTACCACCGCAATTGGTCGGTCGATGATTTCCGCAAAGTAGTTCTCAATGCGATCGTCTGGACCGCTAAAATGGAAGTGCCGAAAGAAGGAGTGCCTTCCAAGCCGCTGACCGAGGATGATCTGAATGCCAATCTCGATAACAAAGGCAAAGCCGCGCGCCTGACGCTGGTGAAAACGGGCGAAGTGAAGTCGATTCCCGCAGCACCGGTTCAAACCGAGCGCGAGAGCAAGTTTGCAAAACCCGTGGCCGCGAAGGCCGAGAAAAAATCCAGAGGTGGATCAGCCGGCAAACCGGTTTACAGCAGCCCGGTGATGAGTCCCAAAACGAAACGTCTCGAAGAAATCAACGTCCCAATCAAGGATGCCAAGGAACTTTATCTGATGGTGACGGAAGAGGGTGAAATCAGCTTCGATTGGTCGAACTGGCTAGAACCAACCCTGATCATGGCCGATGGTTCGAAAAAAGATCTCACCGAAATAAAATGGCGCACGGCCGAGGCGGGATTCGGTCAAACCCAGATCGGAAAAAACATCCAGAGCGGGCCGTTGATGGTCGATAAAAAAACGTACGACAAGGGTTTCGGCACGCATTCGAAGTCGATGATCGCATTCAGTCTTCCTCCCGGCGTGGAATCGTTTACCGCCAAGGTCGGCATTGACGATGGCGGTGCGGTGCAGCAAGGCGTGGTCACGGCCGCCAGTGTGCGCTTCCTCGTTTTCACCCAGCAGCCTGTCCTTGCTGCGGCTGCCGGAGCCGCCACCATGGTTCCCGAGGAAATGTTCACCCTTCCCGACGACAATTGGGAAGTCACGGTCTGGGCGACCTCGCCGCTGTTGCGCAATCCGACCAACATCGACTTCGATGCCCAGGGTCGCCTGTATGTCGCCGAGGGCGTGAATTACCGTCACGCCAAGGGCCGTCGCCCGGAAGGAGATCGCATCGCCATTCTTGAAGACACCGATGGCGATGGCAGCGCCGATACGTCGGATGTTTTTGTTCAGGACGTCAATCTCGAATCCCCGCTGGGCGTTGCAGTGCTTGGCGACAAGGTGATCGTTTCCCAACCTCCTGATTTGTTGGTTTACACGGATGTCAACGGCGACCGCAAGTTCGACCCCGCCACCGACAAGCGCGAGGTGCTGTTGACCGGCTTCAATGCCCGCCAGCACGACCACAGCCTGCACAGCGTCACCGCCGGCCCCAATGGTCAATGGTATTTCAACAACGGCAACTGCAGCGCGATTTTCACCGACAAGTCGAACAAAACATTCCGCATCGGCAGCAGTTATTATCAAAGCGGCGGCGGCACCTGGTATCAAGACACCCGCGCGATCGCCGGTCAGCCGAGCGACGACGGCAACGTCTGGGTCGGCGGCTTTTCCGTGCGCATGAATCCGGACGGCACCGATGCGAAAATCATCGGCCACAACTACCGCAACAGCTACGAACAGGCGCTGACATCGTTCGGCGATCTGTTCCAGAGCGACAACGACGACCCGCCGGCCTGCCGCGTGGCCGAAGTGATCGAGGGTGGCAATGCCGGATTCTCATCGGCCGACGGACAGCGTTCCTGGGGTGCTGACAAACGGCCCGGACAGGACACGCCGACGGCCGAATGGCGTCAGGAAGACCCGGGTACCATGCCTGCGGGCGACATTTACGGCGGTGGTTCACCGACCGGCGTGGGCTATTATGAAAACGGCGCGATGGGCGAAAAATGGCAGGGACTGCTGCTCGCCTGCGAAGCCGGCAAAAACGTGGTGTTCGGCTATCTTCCCAAACCGGACGGAGCGGGTTTCAAACTCGAGCGCATCAATTTTTTCACTTCGAACAAAGAGGGCGAATACGCCGGTTCCGACTTCAAGGGTGGACCGAACAATGAATTGAAAACCCGCTTCCGACCCAGCGACGTCACGGTCGGTCCCGATGGCGCGATTTATGTCGCCGACTGGTTTGATCCGCGCGTCGGTGGTCACGGGACATCGGACGACAGCGGTTCCGGAACGATCTATCGAATTGCTCCGAAAGGATTCAAATCGGTCGTGCCGAAGATCGACTTGAGCAGCACCGAAGGCCAGATCGCCGCGCTGAAAAGTCCCAGCGTCAACATCCGTAACAGCGGCTTCATCCGCCTCAAAGCCCAGGGCGAAAAAGCCGTGCCCGCGATTGCCGCATTGTTGAAAGACAGCAATCCCTACATGGCCGCCCGCGCCACCTGGCTATTGGCTCAAATCGGTCCGAGCGGACAGAAACTCGCCACCGACTTGCTGGATTCCAAGGACGGCCGTCAGCGGCTGGTCGCCCTGCGCGCCCTGCGTTTCGCCGGGGCTGACATGATGAAACTTGCCGGGAAAATGGTCTCCGATCCCTCCGCCGCGGTGCGTCGTGAAATCGCCCTAAGCATGCGCGACATTCCCGCCGCACAGAGCGTGCCGGTGCTGGTGAAGATCGCGAAGCAGTTCGATGGCAAGGATCGCGCCTACCTGGAGGCTTTCGGCCTTGGTTCGACACGCAAAGAAGCGCTGGTATATGCCGAGCTGCGCAAGGAGATGGGTGGCGAAGCCGAGTCCTGGACTGATGCGTCCGCGTGGATCGCCTGGCGTCTGCATCCGCCGCAAGCCGTGGCCGATTTCAAGGCCCGCGCGCTTTCCGCGAAGCTGAATCCGGAACAATCGAAGTTGATGATCACCGCACTCGGATTCGTCGAGAGTCCGCCCGCTGCGGCTGCCATGATCCAACTGGCCAACACCGCGGGCTTTGTGCACAAGGATCTCGCCGGATGGTGGATCAACAATCGCAAGGGCAACTTGTGGAAAGGATATGACATCGATGGCATTCTCAAAGCCATGGGGCAGGATCCCGCCAGCGCCAAGCTGACAGCGGTGGAAATGCCCGCCGAGCCGGCCAATGCCGCCAAACTTCCTCCGATGGTCGATATTGTCAAACTCGTCGGCGACAAGGAGAAAGGCAAGGCCACCATCGCCGCCTGTTACATGTGTCACAAGGTCGGCGACCAGGGAATTGAATACGGCCCGAACCTTACCTCGTTTGGCAAACAACAACCGACCGAGGTGATCGTCAACGCGATCGCCAATCCTTCCGCGGAAATTTCCCACGGCTTCGAAGGCAGTGTGGTCAAGACCACCGACGGTCTCACCATTGTCGGCATGGTTCTCAGCGATGGCGACCCGTTGATCATCAAATGCGTCGGCGGCCAGAACCAGACCATCGCGAAGTCGCGCATTACTTCGGTGAAACCCATGGAAAAATCACTCATGTATTCACCCGCCGTGCTGTCGCTCACCCCACAGGCAATTGCGGATATCGCGGCTTATTTGAAGAGCCTTTGATTCTTTTGTGAGGTTCTTCACAATTGTCTGCATCGGGACTGGAATATTCGCGCGGGTCGGCACATGATCCGCGCGAGCCACTTTCCTTATGTACGATTTCGACACCATCATTTCACGTCGCGGCACCGGCAATATCAAGTACGACCGTCGTCCGGATCTCGATCCGTTCTGGGTGGCGGACATGGATTTCGCCTCGGCTCCGGAAATCACCGAAGCGATCATCCGCAGGGCGCAACATCCGATCTATGGCTACGCCCAGGCGCATCACGGCTTGATCGAGGCCACATGCGGATATCTTTCGACACGCCAAAAAATCGTGGTTGAGGAGCAATCGCTCGTCTGGCTCGGTGGCCTGGTTCCGGCGCTGTCCCTGGCGGTGCGGGCCTTTTGCTCGCCGGGCGATGCGGTGATGGTCGCCACGCCCTCGTATCCGCCGTTTCTCGGGGTGCACCACGACGGCGCGAATCTCGATTTGATCAGCGTGCCGCATTGCCAGACCAACGGGCGCTGGACATTTGATTTCGATGCGATGGAGGCCGCAGTGACCGAAAAGACCCGGATTTTTCTGCTGAGCAATCCGCAAAATCCGTTAGGCCGGGTGTTCACGCGCGGGGAATTGATTCAACTGGCTGAGTTCTGCCGCCGTCACGACATGATTTTGGTGTCCGATGAAATCCATTGCGATCTCATTTTCGACGAGCAAACCACGCCGCATGTCTGCGCCCATTCGCTGCCGGAAATTTATCACGACCGCATCATCACGCTGTTGTCGCCCTCGAAAACCTACAACATCGCCGGCATCGGCATTGCTTATGCGCTCATCACCGACGACAGCCTGCGCCGGCGTTTCCACTCCGCACGAGGTCACAGTCTCGCGGAGATCAGCACCTTTGGATATTACGCCGCCGAAGCCGCGTATCGCCACGGCGAACCATGGCGTCGGGAAATGATTGCCTATCTAACGAAGAACCAGGAAATCCTGCACGATTTCCTCGCCGCACATGCGGGGAAACTGCAGGTCAACCACAACCAAGCCACCTATCTCACCTGGATCGACTGCCGCGCTTGTGGTCTGGAGAATCCGGCCTTGCACTTCGAACAAAAGGCCAAACTGTTCCTATCAGACGGCGCGTTTTTCGGCATGAAGGGATTCGTCCGCTTCAACTTCGCCTGCCCGAAGTCAAGGATGCTAGAAGGCCTTGAGAAAATGGTGGCGGTTTTGTAAATGCAGGCACTATGTCGGGTGTCGATTGATTCAGGCATCCACCATCTCACAGTTGAGAAACAGGAGAGTTAGCCAAGTGCATGCCAGTTTTGCACCAGCAAACCTTGGCACGATGACATACTCCCACGCCACCTTCAAGCTTCGCTTTAATCCTGCCGCTTCTGGCGCTACGGCGATCAAGCCAGACAGATGCTCAAAGGCAGGGATCGCCGTCCCTGGCAGCCTGCCGGACTTTCATATTGACGAGAATTTGGCCTTTTTCGGTGGTAGCGGCTATCCGAGCACTACAACATGTGGCTCGGGGCCCCATAACATGGTGACATCATCATAAAGACAGTTGCCAATCTTTCTGGAAACTGCACAAGGTGTCCAATCAACTGATATGGCAAAATTCGATGAAAAATGCCTGACAAATATCTACCATGTTAGACCTCCGTGGAAACCATCGCTATCGAAACCGAAGCGATAGCAAAGATACCATAGGATACCATAGATCGGCATCCCGCTAATGGACATTTTAGACAGAGATGCCAGAGCTATGGCGAAAATGCGAGAGGTAATCTGTTGACCGCTCACCGCAGAACCAATTGTGATCGAGATGAAAATTTTCTAACAAATTTCTAACATGTTATTATGCGAGGACTGACCCCAGAGACCAGCGAGAGCTGCACCAAGCCCAACTTTGAGTCCCGCAGCGGTGAAGCTCGCCATTTTCTTTGCAGAAGCAGCGACCATTGCCGTGGCTCCCGCCATCGATCGTCGCAGGGCAGTGATGTCGGCTCCAAGGGTGACGGTGAGTGCGCTCATGCGCAGGGGGTGGAGTCAACTCCCGCAAAAAATCCAGCCTGCTTCGCGGGAAAGGCTCTCCGCTTCACTCCCTTCACTTCGTTGCCTGCGGTCGTCCCTCCCTTGGCTACTCCGTTCCATTCGCTCCGCCCTGCCCGCCATAGCTTCCAGTGACGGCGGGTGCTGGCGCGATGACGCCTCTAACCAGACGGAATCCAATACTGTCGGACTGACTCGACGGACCGAAATTGTATCGAGCTGTGGCACGAAGTCCGTTCGCGCCACAATTCCAGCAGCCGCCGCGGAATAATCTGCCTGTCCCCGTCGTTGCGCCCTTCGGATCGGTCGCTCCTTGAACGTATGTTGCTGCTCCGTACCAATCCCAGCACCATTCCCATACATTTCCTGCCATATCATAGAGTCCGTAGCTATTTGCGGCAAAGCTTTTGACGGGCGCGGTATAAGCACCCGATCCCGTAGCGTAGGTTGGGTGATAATTGTTAACCACTCCGCTCGAATCATAGCTGTAACCTGAGTTTGAACGGTAATTTGCCTCACTGTGGCTGACGGTATCGGTTCCCCAGGGGAATCGCTTTCCACTGATTCCGCCACGAGCCGCTTTCTCCCACTCCGCCTCGGTGGGAAGCCGGTAACCATTTGCGCTCCAGTTTACCGACGGGACCGTGGTTCCGGTTCTCATCACCGCTCCACTCACATTGTAACAAGGCTCAAGCCCCTCTTTCTCACTTCGGGCATTGCACCACTTGATCACATTCCACCAACTCACCGTCTGCAC
>CAMAQB010000122.1 GCA_945860285.1 Akkermansia muciniphila
AACTTTTCCTGACTCAATGGGCTGCTGTCGCACTCGCGCAACAATCGAATAACTTCTTCTGGTGTGTGTCTTTTTTGCTTCATGGTTTCGGACTTGATTTGATTCAAATCCTTTCACTCGACTTGGACCAGTTTTTTAGGCGGCGGTCAGATGCGCCCGCTGTCGAATTGAATGCCCTCGTTTTCGAGAATCGCCCTCTTGCTCTCCCATTGCGGTCCGGACGACGAACCGAAGAATCCCCCGGTCTTGCCCGTGCTGGAAACTACCCGATGACAGGGCACGGCTGGCGCGAAGGGATTGCGTTTGAGCGCCTGGCCGACCGCCTGGGCCGAAGCCACGCCGATGAAGCGGGCGACATCGCGATATGTGGCGACCCTGCCGCGTGGGATTTTTTCCACCGCGTCATAGACTTTCATTTCAAATGCCGTCGGCTTGCGTTCCGCAGTCAAGGGAGAAATGGTAGCATAAGAAAGCCGGATTGCAGCCGCTCGCGACTTCGGAAACGTTTTTCGATGCGCGATGAGTCCGACATCGCCCCGAAGCAAGGAACGGAGACCGCCTGATGCGGGAAAACCGCTTGTTCCGCGAGGGTTCCTTTGACGCGACCGTTGTCTGCCGACATTCACCGAGAGGTGTGCTGCTTTTTTTTCTTCGCAAGTTCACTCCACTGCGCCCGGCTGACAATATGTCCCACGCACGCCTTCTTGCCGCAGCGGCAGGGATGATCCTCCCAGGTCTCCACGTCAAAGCCATAGTCAAAAGACAACTCCTCGCCCTTCTTGATCCTGCGCAGGGCATGAATGTGGATGCGCTTGCCGTCGATCCACGCCTCGCAATTCGGCTCGCACGAGTGGTTGATCAGACGCGCCGTATTCCATGGGAGGTTGCCATCGAGATCATAGCTGTCATTGATCGTGAAAATGTAAACCGCCGCATCGCCGTGTTTCGCAGCTCTTGCGGCCTGAGCATTCGCGCGCCGGGCGCTCTCATCCTTGTCGATCAACTCGCCAATGTACTCAATGATGTTATCCCCCTTGGCGATGTCACAGGTGGCATACACGCCGCGTCCGTGAATCGACGAGTTCCTCACTTCGCAAACCTCGCTCTGGCCGCTTTGCCACATTTTTTTGAACTTGCGGATCAATTCCGAATTTTTCTCCAACTTCATCAACTTTTTCGACATGCCTGCGATCATCCTATTTGTTTAATTCTTCACTGGGAACGGACCGACGTTTGATTTCCGGCAGTTCCATGTCCTTGGGAAGACTGATGAACATGCTGCGCAGGTCCTGAACGGTCAATCCCGAACCATCGATGAAAGACCACACCAGCTTGTCCTTGTCCGCCACCGCGACCTGGAATCCCTTGCTTTCGATCACCAACTGCTCCCTGTCTTTCATCAATCGGTAGCGCGTTTCTGTTGGAATCAGCAAAAGCCACTTGGTGTTGATCAATGTTTCCACCTGTTTGCCATCCACCGTCTCCACCTTTTTTCCCGGGTATACCTCGTAAACCTTGGGAAATCCATACGACTTGAACGAAACCATGCTGGTGCCCTGTTTGGTCATTTCCGCAGTCATATTCTCAAATTGCTTGGCCAGGACAGCCTCGCCGCCCGCGCGCGAACTCAGGCGTTCCTTCCATTGAGGATACATTCGATCCATCGCCACCTTGTATTTTCCCAACACAACCTGCTTGCCCAGATCGTTCACTGCGGTGATTGCGGAATTCACCACTTCCAATGGAGCGGTCGACTGTGCTGATGCGCCGGCGACCAACCCTGAAATTGTCAAAAGAGTATACATCGTTCGCATGCGCAATCTATGCGCCCGTTATTGTTGCCCGTCAAGCACGGGAATTGTTTCCTCGTCCAATTCGATGATTCTTGCCACCGGGCGGGAAGCATGTTTTCATGCGCCATGTTCCGCACACTCATCCATTCCGGTATCGTGCTCATACTGATTTCCGCACTGACCCATTGCGGTGCAGGCGGCGGATCGGCGGGACCTTCCCGCGGCATCCAGGTCGTCAATGTGTCCGCCTACGATCCCAAGGAGAAACAACGACAGGGTCGATCCTACTCCCCCGGCGATGTGTCAGCGCTGCGGGCCAATGGAGCCGCAGGACTGATTGCCCGTTGTGGCAAGGGGGGAGTGCTCGATGAAAAATGCTCCCCATTTCTCAGCTCTGCGGACCGGTCCGGCATGCTCGTGGGTGTCTATTACCGCACCATTCACACGGTCGACACCACCGCACAGGCGGATCAGTTCGTGAACCGCGTCGCTTCGATCCAGAACGGACGCGCCTGGGGCAACGACAAGTTGTTGCTGTGCGCCGATTTCGACACGGATTCGAGCCCCGCGCAAATGGTTCGTTTCCTCGACCGCGTGAAGCAGCGCACCGGAGTGAACTGCATGGTCTATCTGGAAAACAGCGAAAAGCTGCGCGTCACCTTGAGCCGGACCGATGAGACCACCAAGCAACGCCTGCGCTCCTGCCCATATTGGGTGGCCTTGTATTCCCATGACAGCGGCGCCTGCAAGAGTTTCCCCGCACCGGGAACGCCCACCGGGCTGGCGAGGCAATACGATGTGTGGAACAACTGGTCGCTGTGGCAGTACGGCGGCGTGGCGTGGGAGAATGGCCGGTCAGCACCCAAGGTGTACCGCGGTTTCAGCAGTTATCTGGGTGATCTCGACCGTCCGGTGGAAAGGAACCTTTTCCGCGGTGACTACGAACAACTGAAAACACTCTGGGATCGCCACGGCGTGCCGCTTCGCTGACTTGTTAAAATCCGCCGTTTCCCAAAAGCTTTTTTTGACCTTTCGCCGGATTCGTGCATTCTCGGCCCATGCACGATCCACGCATCGACTCGCTTGCCCGTCAATTGATCCGCTATTCCACCTCGATGAAAAAAGGCGAGAAGATATTGTTGGATCTCTACGATGTTCCCGACAGCATCGGCATTGCCTTGATCAGGGAAACACGGGCCGTCGGCGCGATCCCGATCCTGCGCCTGCACTCCAGCCGGCTTTCCCGCGAAATGATGAAGGGAGCCACCGATGCGCAATACAGTCTGATTGCCAAGCACCTTCTTCACGAAATGAAGGACATGGATGCCTACATCGCGATTCGCGGCAGTGCCAACATCGCGGAAAACAGCGACGTACCGGCCGACCGCATGAAGCTGGTCATGGGCAGGAACCGGGCAGTAATCGATCACCGCGTCAAAAAAACCAAGTGGTGCGTGCTGCGCTGGCCGACACCATCGATGGCGCAGCAGGCGGGAATGAGCACCGAGGCCTTCGAGGATTTTTACTTCCGTTGTTGCCTGCTCGACTACAAGTCGATGCTGCCCGCCATGAACGCATTGAAAAAACTGATGAACAAGACCAATGATGTTCACATCACCGGTCCGGGCACCGACTTGAAATTTTCGATCAAAGACATCCCGGCGCTGACGAGCGGTGGCAATTACAACATTCCCGACGGCGAGGTCTTCACTTCGCCGGTTCGGAATTCGGCGGAGGGTTACATCACCTACAACGCCCCCACCATTTACCAGGGCATTCCTTTTGACGGGATCAAGCTGACCTTTTCCCAGGGAAAAATCATCAAGGCGGAAGCCGGAGCAAAAACCAAGGAACTCAACAACATCCTCGATTCCGATGAAGGGGCGCGTTACATTGGCGAGTTCGCCCTCGGCTTCCATCCGCACATCCGCCATGCGATGCGGGATATTCTGTTCGATGAAAAAATCTGCGGTTCCTTCCACTTCACTCCCGGACAGGCCTACGAGGATGCGGACAACGGCAACCGCTCACAGGTCCACTGGGACATGGTCTCTATCCAGCGCAAGGATACCGGGGGCGGTGAAATCTATTTCGATGGCAAGCTGATTCGCAAGGACGGGATGTTCCTGCCCAAAGCACTGCACAAGCTGAACGGATAACGGATCAGGATGCACCCGCATCCATTACTTGCGTATCAACGCCATGTCTGCCCCCCTGACTCAAGCGACGCGAATGCTGAAAAGGATGCGGACGTTTGTGCTTCTCTTGCTGCCAGGGTTGCTGCATGCCCAGTATTATCATCCCGGCACGGAGAATGTGCCACCCTTGCCGCGCGAGTTCCGCGGTGCCTGGGCGGCAGTAATTTACAATATTGACTGGCCCAGCGCCAGCGGCCTCAGCACTCCGGCCCAGCAGGAGGAAATGCTCGCGATTCTCGACAAGATGTCGGCACTCAACATGAATGCCCTGATTTTCCAAGTGCGCCCGCAATGCGATGCCGTTTACGCCTCGAGTGCCGAGCCCTGGACAACCTGGCTCAGCGGCACGATGGGTCGCTCACCGGGCTACGATCCCCTTGAGTTCACCATTCGCGAGGCGCACCGGCGCGGCATCGAGGTGCACGCCTGGTTCAACCCGTTCCGGGCTCTTTCAAATGCCAAGTCAACTGCGAGCGCCGATCACATCACCCGCAGTGCCAGCGCACTAACGAAAAAATACGGCACGCTCGTTTGGTGCGATCCCGCACTGCCGGAAACCCGTGCCCGGGCGATGTCCGCCATTCTGGACGTGCTGCGTCGATACGATGTCGATGGCATCCACATCGACGACTACTTCTACCCTTACCCGCAGGGAGGAGTGCGTTTCAACGACGGGCGCTCGAATGAATCGCGCCGCGCCGTTGTCGACTCGTTTGTCGCCAACATGTACGGCCAGATCAAGAAGGTCAAACCGTGGGCGCGTGTCGGCATCAGCCCCTTCGGAATCTGGAAACCCGGCGTGCCCGAGGGAACCACCGCCCAGCTCAACGCCTATGAAGACCTTGGCTGTGATGCCCGCAAGTGGCTGGCAAACGGCTGGTGTGACTACCTCGCACCGCAGCTCTACTGGCGTATCAACGGCCCGCAGAGTTACACCGCACTTTTGCAATGGTGGCGGCAACAAGGAGCCCGCCCCGTCTGGCCGGGCATCGCCTCGGCGCGCATCGAAAGCCCGGAAGACCCGGGACGCAAGGCATCCGAAATCATCGATCAGATCGAACAGAGCCGCAGCACCAGAAGCAATTATGTTGGCCACTTGCACTGGAGCGTGAAAAGCATCATGCAAAACCGCGGCAACATCAACGCCTTGCTCAAACGCACCTACACATCCCCCGCTCTGGTCCCGCCGATGCCGTGGATCAACCGCAACCCTCCCTCCACGCCGCGATGCTCGGGTTCGGTCAGCGGCGGCAATACTATCATCAAGTGGCAGAAGACCGATGAAAAAACGGCAAAAATCGCCATCCAGGCGCGCCAGGCTGGCGTTTGGCGAACCGTGAGAATCCTCGGCGTCGGCAATGGCGGCACCACCATCGCTCTGGCCGATGCGTTCGCCATCAGCGCCGTCGACCGCTATGGCAACACCAGTGCGCCGAACATCCTCAGCAAGTGACAATCCGCGCCATGTACCGCACAAAAAGTGCCGGAATTGTGGAATATGTCCGCAGGCTGTTCCGTAGAAATGTCTGGATGATAGTCGCAGTCAAACAGATTCCCCTGATATTGTGCGCCCTCACCTGCATGACCCAGGCCGCGGATTTTCCCAAGGACTTGCTGGAAGCCCGCTGCGTGCCCTGCCACAACCCGGAAAAACCCAAGGGCAAACTCGACATGACCACGCGCGAGGGTTTTCTCGCAGGTGGCGATTCCGGTGCGGCAATCGACCTGGAACATCCGGAAAAGTCGGAAATCGTTCACCGCGTTCGATTGCAACAAGATGACGATGACGTCATGCCCCCTTCAAAAAAAGGCAAGGCGCTCACGACGACTGAAGTCCAATCTCTCGAAGCGTGGATTCAGTCGGGCGCGGCCTGGCCGCAGGGACTGGTGCTTACCCCACTCGATCCGAAGGCCATGCCCGCGTACGACGCACCGGCAGATCCGGCAATCAAAAAAATCGAGGCGTTTCCCAAAGCCATCACGCTCGAGACCACTGCGGATTTTCACAAGGTCATCGTCATCGCCAGCTTTGATGATTCCGCGATGCGAGATGTCACCGGCCAGGCAAAATTCACCCTGGCCGACCCCTCCCTGGCGGCATTGAAAGGAAGCACCCTGACGCCCCTCAAGGACGGCAACACCGTGCTCGACATTGCCTACCGCGGCTTGTCATTCCAGCTCCCCGTGGTGGTAAAAAATGCCGCGGTCGTGCGACCCGTCTCGTTCCAACTGGACGTGATGCCCTTGCTCACATCGGCCGGTTGCAACGCCGGATCCTGTCATGGCGCTGCCAGCGGCAAGGATGGTTTCCGCCTTTCACTCTATGGGTTCGACCCTCATGGCGACCACTTCCGCATCACCAACCAATTGCCCGGCCGCCGCATCAACCTGGCGCTGCCGGAAGAATCCCTGCTGGTCACCAAAGCCACGGGCGATGTGCCCCACACCGGTGGCAAGCTTTTGGCAAAAGGCAGCAAGGCCCATGCAATTCTCGTCGATTGGATCCGTGGCGGCGCGGTGATCGACGACGACAGCAAAATCCCCCACCCGACTTCGATCTCCCTGGACCCTCCGCAATTGGTAATGAAAGGCGAGGACATAAAAATTCCCTTCACGGTCCGTGCCCAATACTCCGACGGCAGCGATCGCGATGTCACCACGCTGTCCTCATTTTCGACTTCCAACGACAATTCCGCGACAATCGACCGCCACAAGGGTGTCGCCACCTCGAAAAACCGCGGCGAGGCATTTCTGCTGGCTCGATTCCACACCTTCACCGAAGGCTCGCAGGCAATCGTCATCCCGGAAAAAACCGATTACGTGCGACCACAGATCGCCGTGGATCATTACATCGATGCCGCGGTTTTCACAAAGCTCGACAAACTGCGCATCATCCCCGCCGAGTTGTGCACGGATGGCGATTTTCTTCGCCGGGTGTATCTGGATGTCATCGGCAAGCTGCCAACCATCGAGGAAAGAAGCGCCTTCCTGGCCGACGCAAATCCGCGCAAGCGCGAGGCCTTGGTGGACGCGCTGATCGCCCGCAAGGAATTTTCTGAAATGTGGACAATGAAATGGGCGGAGCTGCTGCAAATCCGCACCTTCAACGACGGACCCAAGCAGGTGTCCTACAAAGCCGCGCTCAACTATTACAACTGGCTGCGCGACCGCATTTCCGCCAACAAGCCGTTCAATCAAATCATCAACGAATTGCTCGGCTCCGAGGGGGGCACCTTCTCGCAACCCGCGACGAATTTTTTCCAGATCGAACAGGATGTCCTCAAACTAACGGAAAACGTCGCCCAGGTTTTCATGGGCACGCGGATCCAGTGCGCCCAATGCCACAACCATCCCTTCGACCGCTGGACGATGGAGGATTACTATGGCTTTGCCTCGTTCTTTGCGCAGGTGAAAAGAAAAAACGCCGAGGATCCGCGGGAGCGCATCGTGTTTGACGGCGACGGCGAAGTGCCGCATCTGCTCACCAAACAACCGGTGCCGCCGAAATTCCTCGGCGGACCCGCACCGGATCTGAAAAACCAAACGCGCCGCCAGGCAGTCGCCAACTGGCTGAGCGCCCCCGACAACCCGTGGTTTGCCCGCAACGTCGCCAACATCACCTGGTCGCATTTTTTCGGCATTGGCATCGTCAATCCCGTCGATGACATGCGCATCTCCAACCCCGCTTCCAATCCCGAACTGCTGGATGCCCTGTCGAAGCACTTCGTCGAATACAACTTCGACCTGCGCAAACTTGTTAGAGACATCTGCACGTCGCGCACCTACCAACTGTCATCGCAAACCAACGCAACGAACGAGACCGACGGGCGGAATTTCTCCCACTCGCTGATCCGCAGGATTCGTGCGGAGGTTCTGCTCGACGCCATTTCCCAGGTGACCAACACCCCGAACAAGTTCCGCGGACTCCCGCTCGGCGCCCATGCGGTGCAGATCGCCGACGGCAACACATCGACTTATTTCCTGACCGCTTTCGGACGCGCCACCCGCGCCACAGTGTGTTCCTGCGAAGTCAAACTGGAACCGAACCTTTCCCAGGCTCTGCACCTTCTCAACGGCGACAACACCCACGACCGCATCAATCAGGGAAAACTGATCCCACCCCTGCTCGAACAAAAAAAAAACCATCAGGAAATCATCGAACATCTCTATCTAACAGCACTGAGCCGCAATCCGACCGAGGGCGAACTGAAAAACCTTCAGGAGGTCTTGCAAACCTCAACGAGCGACAAGCAGTCGGAGGAAATCCTCAACGACATCTTCTGGGCGATCCTCAATTCCAAGGAGTTCATCTTCAACCACTGAAACAGCATGCAGGACAGCCGGGAAGCATTCATGCGCCCGCGAGTTCCAAAAGCAAACGCAACGGTGAGAGAGAGGCCTCCGACAAAAGTTTTAAAATTTTCAAAAGAGAAAGGGTTGTTACGCCCCTTCCCTTTTGATGGGTAAGATGTTACCGGTTGTCTCCTCGTCCAAAATTCAACAGCCAT
>CAMAQB010000123.1 GCA_945860285.1 Akkermansia muciniphila
CTTCTATTTTGCCTTGCCGACGCTCGTAGCTGCTCAACCACAACGGCAGCGTTTCCTTGAGACGCACTCCACAGGGCTGCTCGCTGTACTTCCATATATGCACGATGATGGCGCGCTCTTCTTCGCCGTGTGTTGCCTTGGAGCCTCGCTTTTTTGCTTTGTTCCCGTGCGTGACTTTGCCGTTGAGTGCTTTGATCGCATGCTTGCGATCAAAGCCAAACGCGTCGATGACCTCGTCGATCATCGCGCTCCGACCCTGGCGATTGCGGCTTAGATATCGCTGCCGACAGCTCTCCAAATATTCTTTCTTACTAATGTGACTCATGATTCCGGATAATGTTTTCATCCGGTGTCATTCTTTCTGGCGCAACGACCTTTACCAACCTCTTTTTCAGGCTTTCCCCGGTGTCATTCTATTTGGCTCAATGCGCGATACGCGGGGGATGTATCTTTGTCGTTGACAGGGACGGGCCAGTGCCTAGAACTGTGTCATCTCACTGCCATGTCCATTTTCATCGGTTGCATTTTCGGGTTCGTCGTTTGGTTTCTCATCCGCTATTTAGTCGCGGGGATTTACACCGTTGATCAGAACCAGCGGGCGGTGAAGACCGTGTTCGGTCGGGCCGAACGACTGGGCAATCTCACCACGCTCGACGATCCGATTGCCGACTCACTGAACGACGATCAGAAGCTGCGCTACGTTTATCCCCAGGTGCGGGTGATCATGCCGGGAGGTCCGTATTTCAAATGGCCTTGGGAGCGCATTCACAAGGTATCAATCGCAACGGAGACGGTCAACATGGCATGGGACCCCGAGGATCCATCGGCGAACCTCAACAACACCATGCTGGAGGCGGTGACCAAGGACCAGCTCAACACCGGACTGACCGGGCAGATCCGCTATCGCATCGCTGATCGCAATCTCTATGCGTTCATTTTCGGCATCAAAAACCCCTACGCTCATGTGATGGGATATTTTGTCTCGGTGCTGCGCGAGCGCATCGCCAATTTCGAGGCTCCGCCGGCTGCGGTCGCCGAAGGCATGCCCGACAACGCAGCGGTGATTGGCATTTCGATCAACGACCTGCGCAAGAATCTGCGCGATCTCAACGAGCACATGGACAACGAGTGCACCTCCTCCGCAGCGCGCTACGGCATGGTCCTCGATGCCACCCTGATCACCGGAATCGATCCGCCGCCCGAAGTCGAATCGGCCCTCGCCGCGATCAACACCGCCTACAACCAGGTTTCGTCGGACATCAGCCTCGCCCAGGCCTCCGCGGACCAGAAGATCGTGCAGTCGAAACGCGCCGTGGAAATCGAAACACTGCGCGCGCTCGCCGAGGTGGAGCCGCTGACGCGCCTCGCCCAGCAGTTGGTGGATCTGAAAAGCCGCGGCAGCCAGGCACTGAGCGCCTACGTTCGCAATGTCCGCCTTTCGTTGTTTGAAAAAGCCCAACAAGTTTTCGTCGAATCAAAAAAATGAACTTTCTCATCGCCGCCTTCGTCACCTTTATCGGATGTTTCATGGCTCTGCCGATTCTTTTCGGCATCGCCCGCCTGCTCGGGCTTTATGCCATCGTGCATGAACGGCAATGCAACGTGTATGTCCTGTTCGGCAAAGTGCTCGCCAGCATTGACGAGCCCGGCCTGCACCTGTTGTTCTTCAAACTCGGACCCGCCGCGTTGATCGTCAACTGGCTGGGCAAATGCCACGTGCTCGACATGCGGCTCGATCAGGAATACCTGCGCAGCCAGCCGGTCAACTCGGAAGAAGGCGCGCCGATGGGCATCGGCATCTGGCACGAGATGTTCATCAGCGACCCCGTGGCCTATCTGTTCAAAAACAGCGACCCGCGCGGTTCTCTCTCGGCCAACGTCAGCAACTCCGCCGTGCGCTGCCTGAGCAACATGCCGCTCGCCACGATGATGGTCAACCGCCATGCGATGAGCGACAACGTGCGCAATGAGGTTTCGCCGAAGTCGCACGAATGGGGTTACAAGCTCGGCTCGATTTATATCCGCAAGGTGCATTTCCGCGATGTCGGCATGATCCGTCAGATCGAAAGCAAGGTCGTCAACCGGCTGCGCCAGGTGACATCCGCGATCAAGCAGGACGGCGCCAACCAGGTCAGCATCATCACCAGCACCGCCGAACGTCAGGCGGCGGTCGAGTTCGCGAAAGCGGCGGCGATCCGCCCGCAAATCGTCGGCGAAGCGCTGCAGCAGATTTCCGAGGACAAGGAGGTTTCTGAGGCGATGTTCGAAATCCTTGAAACGCAGAAAGTCATGGGCAGCGGAGCGAGACTAACGGTTCTGCCGCGGAACAGCGAACTGCTCGCGCAACTCATCGCCGGAAACGCCGGAAACGCCGAAAACACCGGGCATGCGGGACAGCCGCCGCCGCTTTGATCGCGGGTGAAATCACCCGGCGACGATTCGCTGCCCCATCTCTCCAAGTTCCTCGATGCCCAGTTCCACGTAGTCGCCGGGCTCAAGGTAGCGTGGAGGATTCATGGCCATGGCCACGCCGGCGGGTGTTCCGGTGGCCATCACATCGCCGGGCAGCAGGGTCATGAAACGGCTGATGTAACTAAGAATCATTTTCACCGGAAACATCATGTCGCCGGTATAACCATTCTGGCGCAGCTCGCCATTGACCTTGGTCCACAGCCGCAGCGCCTGGGGGTCCTTCACTTGCGCCGCGGGCACAAGATAGGGACCCATCGGGGCGAAGCGGTCGTAACTTTTTCCCTTGGTCCACTGGCCGCCCATGTCTTTCTGATAGGCGCGCTCGGAGTAATCGCAGAACACCGAATAGCCCGCCACATAATCCAGCGCGGTCTCCTCGCTGACGTGCCGCATCGTTTGGCCGATGACCACCGCGAGTTCCACCTCGTAGTCGAGCCTTTCCGCTCCCGGAGGGCGCATCACGTCATCAAACGGCCCGCTCCAAGAGGACGAGGCCTTCATAAACAACACCGGTTCGGTGGGGATGCCCTCGTTGAACTCCTTGGCATGATCGAGGTAGTTTTTGCCCACGCAGACGATCTTGGACGGACGATCGACCGGAGCGCCGATGCGGGTCAGTGGGGAAATTTCCACCCCGCCGACGCAGCCGTCCTCGACCCATTGTGCGAGCGACTCGATCCCTCCGGTGGCGAAAAATCCTTCGTCGTAGTCGGAAAATTCCCCGCTGGCATCGATACGCCTGCCATCCGGCAGAATCACCCCTGGTTCCTCCCTGCCCCACTCTCCGTGCCGAATCAATTTCACGGCGGGGTTCTAGCAGACGACGTGGGCTCTGACAAGGAAGTATGCGGCGCGGGAACAACATTTCCAAGAATCCGGGTGACACTCCTGCGGAGATCGACTAGGGTGCGTGCGGATGCCTGAAATTGGGAAATTCATTGCAGAACATTGGAGCCACGCCATCGAGATTCTGATTCTCGCGCTGGGGGTGTACCAGATTTTCCGAGCCTTCCGCTCGACCCGAGGCGCGCGCATTCTCGTCGGGCTGGTCTCGATCCTGGTCGTGCTGACCTTGATCTCGCGGCTGTTTGCGTTCGAGGTCATCGGCTGGATCATCACCCGGGCCGCGGCGGCTCTTGCCCTGGCGCTGATCGTGATTTTCCAACCCGAACTGCGCAATGCCCTGGCCAAGCTCGGCAGCAGCCGCCTGTTCATGTTTTCGACCACCCGCAAGCTGGCGTTTTTGGAATCGTTTGCCGATGCGGTCATCGCTCTTTCAAAAAAAAGAATCGGTGCGCTTTTTGCGATTGAACGAGGCATCAGCATGAAACCGTATCTCGAAACCGGCGTGAAAACGGATGCGATATTCTCCCAGGAACTCGCGATGGCGGTGTTCAACCCCAAGTCGCCGCTGCACGATGGAGGCATGATCATCGCCCAGGACCGCGTCGCCGCCGCCGCCTGCGTTTTTCCTGTTAGCCAAAAGGAACTGGGTGACAGATCCATTGGCTTGCGTCATCGTGCCGCGATCGGAGTGTCCGAGGAAGCCGACTGCGTAGTCGTGGTGGTTTCCGAAGAGACCGGCATCATCTCCCTTTGCGTCGATGGCGAATTGATCCGCACCGGCAATGCCGAGGATTTTCGTCTGCGCCTAGAAGCACAATTCCTCACCACTCCCGATCCCAATGAAACATTCGCTGACAAAGAACTGGGCGGCTAAAATCATCTCGCTCGTCGCCGCCTACGCGATCTGGTATGTGATCCACGCACATATCACCGATGGTTCACAGGATGCCAGCAAACTGACACAGGCCGAGGATCAGCGCCTGCTCGATCAAAAACTGCGGGAAATCATGGGTTTATTGGAACTCCGACTGCCGGAAATCACCAAGGGCGCACGGGCGGATGAGAATCGGTTGATCGAGGAAAAACTGCTGGAAATTTATCAGTTGCAGGAAAAAATCAACAGCAGCATGAATGAGAAAACGCCCAAGGTGAAGGTGGAGGAAGAAGAAAAATAGTCCGTCTATGAACCTTTTCCTCAGCGGCACAGACACGGGTGTGGGCAAAACACATGTCGCACGGATCCTGTTAAAAACGCTGCGCGCAAATGGCATTGATGCGGTGGGCTACAAACCGATTGTCTGTGGAGATCGCGACGATGCCCGCATTCTCTCCTGGGCATCGGGCGACATGCCGGTCGAGCAGGTCAACCCGGTCTGGCTGAAAACCCCTGCCGCTCCGTGGGTCGCCGCGCAGCTCGAAAACCGCGCGATTGACATCGCCTCGCTGATCGAGGGGTATGAAACGCTCGCCGCAAAACACGAAACGGTCATCGTGGAGGGAATCGGCGGCTGGGAGGTACCGATCACCGCCGACTACAGCACCGCCGACTTCGCCCAGGCCTTACAATTGCCCGTCGTGCTGGTCGTCGCCAACCGCCTGGGAGCAATCAACCACACGGTCCTGAGCTGCCAGTCCATTCGAGCCCGCGGACTCTCGCTCCGTGGTATCGTGCTCAATCACTTGATCGATGAACTGGACACGGTCGCGATTGCCAACAAACAGGTCATTCCTTTGGCCGCAAAAGCTCCATTGTTGTGCGAAGTCATCCACGGACAGGACTGGATTGATTTCGACTGGCTCGAAGACGGGGCAAATCCACTTTGACAAATTCCCACAACCTGATTGATTATCCGCGCGATGCTTGAATTATTGACCACCGTTCCCGATGCCACAGGTCACTTCGGGGAGTTTGGCGGGATGTTTGTTCCCGAAACCCTGATGACCCCGCTGCAGGACCTCGCCATCGCCTACGAAAAGGCCAAAAACGATCCCGCATTTCAAGCCGAACTCGATGACCTGCTTCATAACTATGCGGGACGTCCAACTCCGCTGTATTTTGCGGAGCGTTGGAGCGGACTACTCGGCGGCGCGAAAATCTATCTCAAACGGGAGGACCTGCTGCACACCGGAGCGCACAAAATCAACAACGCTCTCGGGCAGATCCTGCTGGCCAAACGCCTGGGCAAAACCCGGATCATTGCCGAAACCGGTGCCGGACAACACGGGGTGGCCACCGCCACCGTTTGCGCCCGCTTCGGCATGGAATGCATCATTTACATGGGTGCCGTGGACATGGAGCGTCAGTCGCTGAACGTGGCCCGCATGCGCTTGATGGGCGCGAAGGTAGTCCCCGTGACCGCCGGACAAGCGACCTTGAAAGAAGCTGTCAATGAAGCCATGCGCGACTGGGTGGCCAGCGTGGAATACACGCACTATATTCTTGGCTCAGCTTTGGGATCGCATCCGTTTCCGATGATGGTTCGCGATTTCCACCGCGTCACCGGTGTCGAGGCCAGAGCGCAAATTTTGGAAAAAGAAGGCCGACTGCCCGATCTGCTGGTCGCCTGCGTCGGTGGCGGATCGAATGCAATCGGTCTCTTTCACCCCTTTCTTCGCGATGCCGATGTTCGCATGGTCGGCGTGGAGGCCGGTGGCGACGGCATCGTTCCCGAGCGTCACGCAGCCCGCTTCCAAGGGGGCAAACTCGGAGTTCTCCAGGGCACGAAAACCTGGCTGCTGGCCAATGCCGACGGCCAAATCGAACTCACCCACTCGATCAGCGCCGGCCTCGACTATGCCGCGATCGGACCGGAACACGCTTATCTGCAAAGCATCGGTCGGGTGGAATACACCTACGCCACGGACACGGAAGTTCTGGCTGGTTTCAAGACTCTTGCCACCACCGAGGGGATTCTGCCGGCATTGGAAACTGCCCATGCCATTGCGTATGTGCAAAAAATCGCACCCCTGCTGCCGACATCTTCCCTGATCATCGTCAACCTTTCCGGTCGGGGCGACAAGGACGTCGAACAAGCCAGCAAATACCTGCTCTGATCGGCGCAGCCATGGTCGTCAGCGCGGACGACTTCTTTTGCCAATGAAAGGCACCGCAACCAGCGGCAACCACGC
The DNA here is from genome assembly GCA_945860285.1 of Akkermansia muciniphila. Lineage (GTDB taxonomy): Bacteria > Verrucomicrobiota > Verrucomicrobiia > Verrucomicrobiales > Akkermansiaceae > UBA956. The sequence goes on from CAMAQB010000123.1 coordinate 6,448, forward strand.
TGTGAAACGGGCGAACTTTTCTCGGTAGAGCTCCCGCCGGGGCTGTTTCCGAACGAGTGAAAAAAAAACTCTCTTTCAGCCTTGAACAGCTTTTTGAGAAAAGCGTAGAATGTCAGCCCACTATGACAATCCGATCAACAACCCATGCGATGGCTGCCGTGATTTCACTGTTCTTTTCCGCTTGTGCGGAAATGAAAAACACCGCACAGAACCAACAACAAACGACCGATGAGTGGAACGTGAAAACCGTGCAGCACGGTAAAGCGTCCTGGTATTCCGTCAGCACGAACTACGGCACCCGCACGGCAAGCGGTGAAAGGTTGTCGAACTCCGCCTCAACGGCCGCGCACAAGACACTCCCGCTGGGAAGCCGGGTCCGCGTGACCAACATGGCCAATGGCAAGTCGGAAATCGTCCGCATCACCGACAGGGGGCCCTACATCAAGGGTCGAATCATTGACGTGACCATCGGCTGTGCCGAACGCATCGGATTTTACTCCCGCGGAGTCGCACCAGTGAAAATCGAGGTGCTGGAGCCCAGGAAAACTGCAAATACGGAAACACAGGGCTGACGTATTCCGCCGTGTCCACCCTTCCGAACCACTTGACCCAAGTGAGCGGGTAGCGCGGATCAGTGCAAATTTTTACACCAGCACTTATAGGACTATTTCAGTCGATGAAAGTTTTCGCACAGGCACATTTAGGACTATTTCTGGCGGTGAAAGTTTTTGCACCGAAATATGGCCATTGCACCATTGATGGATCATCCTTCGGACAGTAGCGAAACACCCCATCGCTTTCATCCCCCGCAACGGGAATGATGATTCGAGCGTCGCGCATGCGCCGGCTTCAAACAACTCCCAGCATCCGCATCATCATGATCGAGCATCAAATCAGCCACATTCTCGCCCGCCTGGAGGTGGGACTTCGCACCGACTCCGCACGTCTCAAGGCATTGGAAGCGGAACTTTCCACAAACCTGCAGCGCATGCGCAACTTTGGCACGGAGCAAGATTCGCCGCACAACTGGACCGAGAGTTGGAGCCAGCAATGGGACAACGCGGAGACGATCCTCTCGCGCATCAGCGCCGGGGTGAACGAGATGGATGACAGCATTGCAAGCGGTGCCAGCGAGCGCATCAAGCTAGCCCTCATCGTCTGGGAAGTGATCGAGGCGGGGGATGACAAACTGGTCACTGCGCTCAGCAACATTCGCGCGCAAGCCACAGGCATGAGCGTCGCATCACATGGGGACTGGAACCTGCTGGCCCAATCACTGGAATCCCACATCGAAACCATCCATTCCTGCGCCGAAGCGATGCGGGTGAAGCTTGAATTCCTTCGCGGTCGTACGCCGGAGCAAGTCAACCTTCTCCTGCAAACCGTGCTGGCCCGCCTGCCGCAGCGCACGGGTGCCGATGACTTGGCGGCATAGAAATACCAAATCGAACTCGACGAGGCCGCACTGGAACTGGAAAAAGAGCAACACAGTCCACTCGGCTTCATCGATGTCGTGAAAGCGCTTTTCTTATGGTCGGAAGCACCGCAGGAGCGCGTGATGAAGAACCGCTCCTTGCGGGTTTGATCGCTTGCCGCCTTTTGATTTCAGAGGCAGGGAAATTCTTCACGGGGAGCGCCTGCGTCCCGCAGGCTTCGTCCGGCATCCTGCCGGGCGCGGGTTTTCGCGAGTGAGCTGTGAGCGCACAGCGAAGGATCTTTCTCACTCACCGGCTTTGTTTGCGAACGGGGTCGTGGGGTGAAGGTTGGTTGCGTCAGGGTGAAATGCGGCCGCCCCCCACCGGAACGCTCGGAGAGCCTTCCCTGGTGCGAGCGCACATACATGAAATCAACGTAAGCGGTCAACAGAACCCCACTATCCATCGCTCGGATTTTTTGCGTATGCTTCGCGGTCATGTCCGATTCCCACCATCCCACCACCAGCATCATCAAGTCCGACTGTGCCGGACGCACCCGCTACACCCGCCAATACAAGCAGGAG
>CAMAQB010000124.1 GCA_945860285.1 Akkermansia muciniphila
AGCGTGGCCGTCGGCTCGAAAGATGTAAGCGTCACTTTTCCGACGATTACTGGCCGCATCTACAAGGTCGAGCAAAGTGAAACGCTGGACCCTCCATGGGCTACGGTGCAGGAAAACCTCACCGGCACCGGCGCAAATATCACCATCACCGAAACAGGGACAGCATCCCGACTAAAAGGCTTCTATCGGGTGGTCGCCAGGCAGCCCTGATCGCTCCCGGAAATTCAGCGCGTGGATTTGAATCTTGGCAGATTCCGTAGGCGGTCTAGACCATGGCCATATCCACCCTTGGAATTCTCGGCTTAGCCGCCGGATCGAACATGCAGGCGATCCTGGATGCCAGCGGGGAAGGCCGGCTCAGAGCAAAGATCGCCGTAGTGTTTTCCGACAATCCCGACGCCTAGATAGTGGAGCGGGCGAGCAGAAACGACATCCGCACTGAGGCGATCGATTGTGCTCTACACCGGATGAAGTTTCCCGATACGACGCAGGAAGAGACGGCGCGGCATTTGGCCAGGCACTGCGGCGGGTGGCGTGACCCTTACCGGCTTTTCATGATCCATCAAATCCGCATGAAAAAAACGTGACGAATGGATGTTGGATTGGTCAAACTGTCATAATGTTCACAAATAGCCATGCTACCTTGCCCCCGCCCGCCCGAAGCGGCGATGGGCAAGAACTTGGCCGGGAGACGCAGCCGGATTTCTCTGAGATCTACGAAACCCATGTCAGGGCAGTCTATTATCTGGTATTGCGTTGGTTGGGTGACGCCTCGAAGGCGGAAGATGCCACCCATGACGTGTTTCTCAAAGCATTCCGGCATTTGTCGGATTTCAGGAGGGAGTCGGAGATTCGCACCTGGCTTTACCGCATCGCCATAAACCATTGCAAAAACCTGCGATCCACCTGGCATCAGCGCCATGTGTCACTGACTCCAAACGGCGAGTTCGTGGACAGCGCTGCCATCGATTCCACCACGCCGTTGAAGGTGGCGGAGGCGCGGGATCTGGGACGCAGCATCCAACAGACGCTCGATGCGCTACCCGAGGAATACCGGCTGCTGTTGCTTTGTGTGGCTGACGAGGAGATGAGTTATGACCAAATCGCGTTGCTGACCGGCCAAAGCAGCGACGCGGTGCGGGGCAAGCTTTACCGGGCGCGCAAGGCATTCGCGGCTGCATTCAAAACTAACATCTAAGCCATGAAGCAACGACTAACCCACGAGACGCAGGAACAAACCGAGAAGGATGTGTCATTTGCGCAAGATCAACGGACGGAAAAGTCACTGGCTTTCGATTCTCCGGAAGCTATGATCCGGTACGATGCCGCAAGTATCGGGCTACCGCCACAGATGCAGGATCGGGTCAAGAGGTCAATTGCTCTGGAACCCATTCCAAACAACCCCGCGCCATGGTGGAAACAATGGATCCCATTCTAGCTGGCCGTCCGCAGATGGCGGCGGCAAGGCTGGAGCAAGCATTTTCGGATCTCGCAGCATGCGAGATCTGTCAGCACCGCTGTGCAGTGAACCGCATGGATGGGCCAGCAGGCCGCTGTGGAGCGGGCGCTGAACCTCATGTTTTTTCTGCTCAGGTAGAGGTGGGCGACGAGTTGGAAGTCATCCCCGCCTACGCCGTCGCGCTGGCCGGTTGCAACATGCGCTGCGCTTTCTGCATCACCGGTGATGAAAGCTGGCATCCGCAACGCGGCCGGTGGTATCATGCCACAGCCATTGCTGGTAGGGCATCAGCAGCCATCGAAAGCAGGCGGGCTGAGAGCTTGCTGGTGCTTGGCGGCGAACCGACGATCCATCTTCCATGGTTGCTTGAACTCGTCGCCGCGATGCCGGAAAACGCGCGTCTCGTTTTGAAAACGAATGGGCTATCCACGGCACCCGCGCGGGCGATTCTGGCAGGACTTTTTGACGTATGGATCGTCGATTTCAAGTTTGGTAACGATGCCTGTGCACAAACCCTTTCGCGCACGCCAGGCTACACCTCGGCTGTCTGTGAAACGCTGCAGTGGGCCGCACGGGACACGGACCTCATCATCCGCCACTTGCTCATGCCGGGCCATGTCGATTGCTGCTGGAAGCCGGTCGCGGAGTGGATTTCGTCGCACTTGCCGACCGCGAAGGTCAGCCTGCGTTCCGGCTACTGGCCCTCGTGGCGCGCGTCGGATCATGTTCCCCTTAACCGTCCGCTCGCTTCCGCAGAGCTTTCCGCCGCAATGGAAACCGCTCGTTTTTTTAACCTCCGCCTGGTCCCGTGACTGACGAATCCCCAAATGCTGTGCCAAGAATTTCAGGGATCGCAAACTCCCGCGAATGGCTGGTGGATGAATCCGCCCAGGACAGACTTGGTAATCCGACAAGCAATCCATCACCTCCCATGCGCGCCGACCGCCCCAAGGTCGTTCCCCACCCTCCGGCATCGAGTGAATGCTTCCTGCTCGTGCTGCCGGACGGTCGCCTGTTGGCCCGGAATCTCACGCCGGAACTGTCCGCGCTATTGATGGCGCTTCAACCGGAAGATTCCGATCTCGCACTGCGGGCGAAGCTTTCAAAGTCCTCCTTATTCCAGCCCCAAACCCCATCCGATTCATGAATATTTCCGAAGAGATCGAAACATTAATCCGCGCGCGCTATCCGATCATTTACATCGTTACCGGAGAGGAAATGCGTGCGCAGAAGGTTGTAATGGAGATCGCCAGAAAACGCGAAAAGAGTTCCTTTGAATGGAGTTATAGCACCGGCATCGTGCCGGCCGGACAGTCTATCCAATCTCAGAAAAACCGCAGCGGCGCGACCAAGGATCCCCTGCTGGCCCTAGACCATGTCATCGAGCAGGTTGATCCGGCAGTGTATATTTTCAAAGACTTCCACCCGTTTCTCACCAAGAATAATTTCGCAGTGGTACGCAAGCTCAAGGACATCGCGCTGCAACTCAAGAGCAGTTATAAAACCATCATACTTATTTCACCGGTGCTGGAAATCCCGGTCGAGCTGGAGAAGGAGATCACAGTGCTGAATTTTCCCGCGCCGGGCCGTGATGAACTGGCGGAACTCCTAGAGAACATCCTCACCGACGTGCGGAAAATCCGCAACGTCAAAATGGATCTCGATGAGGCCGGTCGCGAGCGCCTGCTGCAGGCCGCCCTCGGTCTGACACTTGGCGAGGCGGAAAACGTTTTCGCCAAAATCATCGTCACTGGCGACGGCTTGGAAGCGGATGACGTGCAGGCGGTTTTTGCGGAAAAACAACAGATCATCCGCAAGAGCGGCCTGCTGGAGTATTACCCGACAACGGAAAATTTCGACAGTGTGGGCGGGCTGGCCGCCTTGAAGGATTGGCTGGAAAAACGCTCGCTGGCATTCTCGAAAGAAGCGCGCGATTTCGGCCTGCCGCCGCCGAAGGGAATCCTGATGTTAGGCGTGCAGGGTTGCGGTAAGAGCCTCTGCGCCAAGGCGGTTTCCAGCCTGTGGCAGCTGCCGCTGCTGCGTTTCGATATGGGACGCATGTTCAACAGTCTCGTCGGTTCGTCCGAGGAGAATGTTAGAAAGGCAGTGGCGGTCGCCGAGTCCGTAGCACCGGCGATTTTGTGGGTGGATGAGATCGACAAGGCCTTCGCCGGATCGCAGGGCTCGGGCTCCAGTGATGGTGGCACCACGGCGCGGGTGTTCGGCACCTTTCTCACCTGGCTTTCAGAAAAAACTTCGCCGGTGTTTGTGGTGGCGACCGCCAATGATATCTCCCACCTGCCACCGGAGCTCATGCGCAAGGGACGGATGGACGAGATCTTCTTCGTGGACCTCCCCGGCCAGGCCGAGCGGGCGCAGATCTTCGCGATCCATCTCGCACGCCGCCAAAGGGCACCGGAGAATTTTGACCTGCCTGTGCTCGCGGAAAACAGCAAGGAATTCAGCGGCGCGGAAATCGAAGAAGCGATCATCAGCGCGATGTATGATGCCTTTTATGCGGGCCGCGAGGTGGAAACGGTCGATTTGCTCAAAGCGCTCCAGGAAACGGTGCCACTCGCCCGCACCATGGATGAGCAAATCAACCGCCTGCGGTCGTGGGCCAGCGGACGGGCGCGCGACGCCAGCGCGGCCCGGCCGGAAGCCGGAGCCTCCACCACGCGGAACATGGAATTCTGAAAAATCCATTTTTCCGCGTGAGGAAAACGCGTCGGCATTGTCGAACTATTTAACCCAACCAAACACCATCCATCATGGGAGCTGTCCTGATTCTCACTCCAGTTATCATTTCCGCCTGGCCGGTTTTCGCTGCCGCTATGGCCAGTGCCGCGGCTTCGCTGGGCTACAGCACGGCAAAAGGTCTGGCCAACTTGGAATCCGGCGAGAGCGTTTCCATGAAGACCGGCCTCGCCATCGACATCCCTAACAGCAAGGTCCTGACCGACCAGCTGGGCCTTGCGGAAAAACTCAGTTTCACCCGCGACGGTGTCACCATCACCATCCGCCGCGATGACCGAGGCAAGGCTTCGCTGCACGTCAACGGCATCGGTCAAAGCGAAGAAGACCTGCGGCGGCTGGGCGAGGAAATGAGCCAGCGCCTAGTGCGGGACTACGTCTATCAGCAGATCAAACACGAGATGCAGTCGCGGAATTTTGTCATGGTGGAGGAAACCGAGGACGAAACCAACGCCATCCACATGACTGTCCGCCACTGGGAACACTGAGCCATGAATCAAAAGGAATTCACCATCACTATCACCCCGGAGGGCCGCGTGGAAGTTCATATCCAGGGCTACAAGGGAAAAGCCGGTTGCCAAAGCGCCGCGGCGCTGATGGAGAAAATCGTCGGCCACATCGACTCCCAGCGGGAAACCAGCGAAGCCTACGAGCCTGAGGAGACCGTGCGCATCGATCAGCATCATTGAGAAAAGCGGATGCCTTATTTGTCATGAAATCCTCACCCTTCTATCCGCCCCGGGCCGGCCCGCTGTCGCGGTTGCTTGTCATGATGGATCGCCTGCGTTTACGGACGAAAAGATCACTTGCGCATCATCCGGTATTTCCATGGGCTAGTCCGCTTCCCGGCGGAATTCCGTGGCTGCTATTGCCCGGCCTGATGTGGTGTTGGGAGGGGGAAACGAAGCTGGGACGCAGAGTCATGCTGGCTTGGGCGGTTCTGGTGGTGATCCATATTGTCAGTTTAAATATTGCCCTGGCGAGTGCTGCGGTGACGCTGGCGAGTGTGCTGCATGCCATTTCCGCAGCCGCGGTCCTGACGGTGCTTTATCCGCATTGGCGGGGCGTTTCCAGGCTGTGGAGGACTACGTTGATCGCCACCTTGCTGGTGCTCGTGATCTATACATTGGGTCTGCGGAATGTGATTCTTCCGTTTGCGCAACGTGTCACCATCCAGGGAACCACCGTCATGATTCACAACGCGGGGTGGTTTTCCAGTAGCCCATTGGCACCGGGCGAATGGGTGGCCTATCGAATCCTCGGCGTGGTAAGCATTGACCGAATCCTCGCCGGTCCGGGAGACACCATCCGCTTTCATCCTGACTCGTTTGAAGTAAACGGGAGGTTTTTTGAACGGGTGTCACAGCACATGCCGACAAGCGCAGAAGTCACGATGGGTGCCGATACCTACTTTATCTGGCCCACGGAGACGACTTCTAACATCTCGGAACAGTTGCTCGGTTTGACCGAAATAAAAAAAGCCGACATACTAGGCCGGCCCTATCGCCGTTGGTTATGGGAATCGCCTGCACTAGAAGCCCTCAAGCCTGTCCCATCTCCAACACCATGAGCCGCTTTTCCAAACTCGAATTCGAATACGTCTCGCCGGGCCGGCTTGAAACCGCGACCGAGCTGGTAGCACAGGACGAAGCCTATCACTTGCGCGAGGCCACCGCCGCCTTCGAAAATGGCGAGTTTGAAGAGGCTCTGCGCGCGTATGCCAGGGTGCTGGAACACAATCCCAAGAACCCGCTCCCTTGGACTGGGCAGGTACGCATGCTCATCGAACTGGGCGAATTCCGGGAAGCCAAACTTTGGGCGGACAAAGCCCTTGAGATGTTCCCGCACGAGCCCGAACTCCTTGCCGCCAAATCGGTGGCGCTCGCGCGGACGGGCGATTTCAAAGCCGCCATGGCTTTTTCCGACGCCTCGTTTGGCGAGCGCGGTGATTCTCCTTACCTCTGGACCGCGCGCGCCGATGTCCTGCTGGCGCAGAAGCAACCGCGGGCCGATTATTGCCTGGAGCGCGCGGTCACCCTCGATCCGTCGAACTGGCTGCTGCACTGGCTAATTTCGCGCATCAACGCGCATTACGGCCGCTACATCCATGCCCTCGCCTCCGCGCAGAAGGCTCTCGCTCTGGACGCCTCCCGCATTCAGGTTTGGCTGCAAGCCTCCCTTTGCCAGCAACAGCTCGGCCTTCACGCCGCCGCCGCCGAATCCAACACCCACGCCCTCAGGCTCAACTCGACCCATTCACTTGCACGGGAAATGATGGCGACTCTCGAAGTCACACCGCCATTCTTTCACTGGTGGCGGCGCTGTCGGCACTTTTTCCTCAAATGAACATTCATCCTTTTCTTGAAAGCCTGCTGGTCGAGGCTGCGCGACTCCAAGCCTCGGACCTTCATCTCATCGCTGGTCTCCCCGCCTCGCTTCGAGTTAACGGCGAAATCATTTTCGTCAGCAACGATGTCCTCTATCCGGAGCATCTTGAAGCGATCTCACTCCAGCTGCTCAATTCCTCCCAGCTTGAAACGTTCGAGAAAGATTGGGAGTTATGTGTTTCACTGAATCACGACGTCGCCGGCCGTCTGCGCGTTACCGCCTACAAACATAACGGTCGCATTGAGTTCAGCTTTCGTTTTTGCGGCGGTTATATTCCCACCCGCGAGGAACTTGGATTGCCTGACAAGATCGACGACCTCGCCCGCAAACCAAACGGCCTCGTGCTCGTCTGCGGAGCGACCGGTGCCGGAAAAACGACCACGCTCAACTACATGGTGAACCTCATCAACAACGAGCGCCGCTGCAAAATCGTCACCATCGAAGACCCGATCGAACACGTGCATATCAATCAAAAGGCCATCGTCGTGCAACAGGAACTGCTCACCGATACCCACTCGTTCCGCCGAGCCCTGACACATGTCCTGCGGCAGGATCCCGATGTCATCGTGGTCGGGGAAATGCGTGAACCGGAAACCATCATGACCGCGCTCACCGCTGCGGAAACGGGCCACCTCGTGCTCAGCACCCTGCACTCGACCAGCGCCACCCAGGCGATCGAACGCATCACCGGGATCTTCGATGGCAGCACCCAGAAACAGGTCGTCCTCCAGTTCGCCAACTCTCTCCAAGGCATCATCGTCCAGCAACTGCTGCCGTCCGCCGACCGCTCGCACCGCGTGCTGGCCTATGAAGTCCTCGTCGCCACTTCCGCCATTCGCAACATCATCCGGGAAGGCCAATTCCATGCCCTAGAGAACTGTCTTCAAACCAGCGCCCGCGAGGGAATGAACACCATGGATGCCAGCCTTTTGGATCTCTATCAGAAGACTCGGATCTCCTATGACACCGCCCTCAGTCGAGCGCGCCACCCCGCAAACATGACCAAGGGCGGGTAACGGTGTGTGCGAACCTCTTAAGGGGTGTGTGTTTGATTTTGAGACTCAGGAGATGCGTGGACGTCCGCCCTGGGGAAACCCCCTTTTCCCCTTCCCAGACCGGCTCTCCAGTGTATTCTCAGCCCTAGGTGAAAAAGCAAATTCCTAGCATTAGTATGGATGGGATTGGATTCGTGACGATTTGTGGGAGTTAACTCAGCGTTCTGGTAATACCTTTTGGCAAACAACGTAACCTGCTCCAACAGCAAAGCGCGGGCGGAAAGGATTGTAAACGAGCTCCTCCTTGATGGTGGTGGCGGGGCCGTGGC
>CAMAQB010000125.1 GCA_945860285.1 Akkermansia muciniphila
GCGGACTTCTGCGCATCCCATGGATTCTTGTCGGGGCGTTCATCGAGCGGCGCGAAACTTTGCGAATCGCCGTGTGGATGGGTGTTGTCACCTGTGGAAATGAAAAGGCAGCCGTCGGGACCGAACTCGACACTGCCGGCGTGGTGACAGCATTCACGCCGCTGTTCTCCAAAACTCAGGAGGATTTTCTCACTGGGCAGGTCGAGAATGTCGCCTTTCATTTCAAAGCGACTGAGCCGTTGACCTTCGATGGATCTCGGAGAGTAATACAGGTAGATCCAATGATTGTCCGCGAACTTCGGGTCGAGCGCGAATCCCAGCAGGCCGTTCTCCTGGTCGGTTGTTGTCTCCACCGTGCCAGCCTCGGCGATGGCTTTCGTATCCGGTTTCCAGATCCGCACTTTACCGCCGATCTCGACAAAAAAGATCCGCCCGTCCGGGGCGACTTCCAGTTCCATCGGCTGCGCCATTCCTGTCGCCAGCACTTCGGTTTTGTAGCGGGCATCGGGCGGCGCGGTTTCTTGCGCGGTCAATGCCAACAGGGGCACAAAGCAGCAAATTGGAAAGAGTAACGGTGATTGCACGGCTTCCCGCTACGGCGGCAGGTGGGGAATCTTTCAGGAGACGGGTGATTCAAGGAGCTAGCGTGGTTCTGACCCGCATGAATCCCTTGCTGGGGAGGTTGATCGTCCAGATCTGGCGTTCGAAACCAACGGGCACTCCGGTTTGACTGACACCGTTCTGCTTGGTGACGGGCGAAGTCCAGATGAGGAGGTCGGTGCCGCCTTCGACCGTGATCGTCAGCTTCGAATCGTTGGTGCGGGCGAGGAAGGAGATTTGCAAGGTGCCTCCGCTGTAGCTGGATGTTGGCAAAATTGTTAGGTTGTTGCCCGTCGGTGATCCGCCGAGACCGTAGGCGACGAGAGCTTCCACGCCGCCGACGATGTCGTTGGCGGCATGACCGGGGAAGGTGTTGGCAAAAGTCGGCGCGGCGGCGTTGACGTTGAGCACCTGCGGCACGGGGCTTGCAGCGAGATAATTGGCATTGCCCGCCTGGTTGGCGGTGATGGTGGTCGTGCCAGCCGTGAGAATCGTGACTTGGTTGCCCACAACATCCGCCACCGCGGGAGTTGAATTGCTGAAAGTGACCGGTTGCGCCGAGGCACCACCGCTGGCACTGAGCAGGAATGCAGGATCGCCCACGGTTTTGTTCGGCAGACTTGCAAATGTGATCGTCTGGCTGGCTTTGCCAATCGTCAAGGTGGTGTTGGCACTGCCTTGGTAGTTGCTGTCGCTGATGGTGGCGCTGACATCGTAGCTGCCCGCATTGCTCGGAGCGCTGCTGCTTGGTCCGTAAACCGTCGTCCCGGTGCCGGAGTAACTAAGGGTCACCGTGGTGCTTGGCGTGGTGCTGGCGCTGAGGGCTTTTGGCGCGCCGTCGTAGTTCGGCGCTGTCGCACCGCTGAAAACGGGAGTCAAGGTTGCCTTTGTAACCGTGCCACCGACGTTGAGTTGATAGAGGGCCGAGGAACTCGCGGCGAAGAGAATTCCCGCGACGCTGCCCAAGCCGGGCCCGGCGGCGATGCGGACGAAGAGTGGTGTGCTGGCCACCGTTCCAGAAACCTGCGTGAAAGTCTGGGTGCTGGCGTAGCTGCCGTCGGCTGTCTTGGCGATTTCAAATCCTGCGGGTGCGGTCACGACGATGTCGGCGCTGAGATTCGACCCCGCAACGCTCAACGCGGCGGACGGCGTGCCGGCATTGTTGTAGGTGGACGCCAGCCCGGTGCCGCTGCCGGTGATAGTGACAATCGCTCCGGGGGCATTAGCCGTGGCATTGAGCTGGATATTGTCGAGGCGGTTGTTGCCCTGGGTGGCAGTGGCCCCGGTGAAGGTAATGCGCAGATAGGCAGTGGCCGCGCCGTTGAGAGCGGTGATGGTGTTCAAAGTTTGCAGGGCGTAACTAGTTGTAGCTGAGGTGATCGTTTGGACGCTAGTCCAGGTAGTACCGTTTGTGCTGGTTTCCCAGAGTTGGGAGTTGAATCCGGCACTGCTTTTTCTGTTGGCGTAGCTAACCACAAGATTTTGGTAGCCCGTCATGTTGAATTTGAGCACGATGCTTTTGCCGTTTGCCATACTGCTTACCAAAGCCAGACAGGCGGGGTCCGTGACAACCGTCGATAGACCCGTGGAGCCTCCGGCATTGAGAGCGGTTCCATTGAAACTGCCCAGTTCCGTTGCCTGCAACCAGGAGCTGGAGCCGTTTGTGCCATCAAGATAGATGTTCCCGGTGCCGACATTGGCGCTGAAAATGGTGGGCATATTGGGCGATGCGAGAGCTGCGGTTCCGCCCGTGCCGGTCGTTTGGAAATCCCAACCGGCAAGCAGGGTCGCGCCCCCGGCACCGCCGATCGAACTGATGGTGAAAGTCAGAGCGGCACTGCTGGTTCCGTAGGCATTGGCTGCGGAGATCGTGCTCAGAATCGTGCCCGATACCAGCGGCGTGCCGGAAATGAGACCCGCACTGTTGATGCTCAATACGCTGGGAAGATTCGTCGCGCTGAATGTCGTCGGCACATTGCTCGCGGCGATTTGATAGGGTGTGATGGCGGTGTTGATCGTTCCGCTTGCCGTGAACGCACTGGTTATGACCGGTGCGCCGTTGCCACTGAGAACAGTGAAATTTGTCGCACTCGCCGCGGTACTGCTGGAGGTCGTCACCGCGATCGGACCGGTTGTCGCTCCATCGGGAACAGTTGCGGTGATCTGGGTGGCGGAGTTGACCGTGTGAGTCGCACTGACTCCGTTGAAAGCGACCGACGATACGTTGCTGAAGTTGGCGCCGGTGATGACCACACTCGTGCCCACCGGGCCGTTGTTCGGCGTGAACCCGCTCACGGTTGGCGCGGGCGGTCCGGGAATGACGGTAAAGTTTCCAACACTGGTTCCCGTGCCGGCGACATTGGTGACACTGATGGTGCCGCTGGTGGCCGCAGCTGGAACGAGCGCGGTGATTTGCGTGTTGGAGTTGATGGTGAACGAGGCGCTGGTGCCGTTGAAATTCACCACCGACGCATTGCTGAATTCCGTGCCGGTCAACTCCACCGAGGTCAATTGCACGCCACTCGTCGGGCTGAAACCGGTGACTGTCGGCGCAACATTCGCCGCGGTAATTGTTAGATTGGCATTGTTGATGTCAAAAAAAATGTTGCCAACCGCTTCGACCTTGAATCGACCGGTGGTGGTGGCGTTGGAGAGGGAATTGGGGATCGTCACGCTGGCGGTGCCGGTATTGGCGACGCTGGCCGCGAGAACCACCGGGAAGGTGTTGCCGCCATCCGTCGAGTACGAGATTTTCACATTGGCACAGTTGACCGGGGCCGCGGTGGTGTTGGCCACACTCCAGGTCAGGGTCTGGGGTGTTCCCGCGGCAATCGTTGACGATGAGTTGAAGTTGGAAATCAAAAATGGCCCTGACGTGGAGTTGGAGATCACCTGTGTCGAGGCGTAGTTTTGTCCGCCGCCACCGGCGCGGTTGTCGCGGACCGAGACCCGGAATGTCATCGTGCGGGTAGTACTGGGAAGGAACTCACCAGTGACATAGCCACTGCCATAGGTGACCGGTGGATTGTTGGCGTTGTTGAGAATGTAGGTCAGCGAGGGAAAGGTGCGCGTTGGACTCGTCACGGGGTCATAGGAGCGGAAGATCGGCGAGGCACCATTATCAACCTGGAGCAAGGGATCCTGCACGCCGCCCCGGTCAAATTCCTCCCAGCAGTAGGTGAGCGAATCACCATTCGCGTCCGTGGCTTGTGCGGTCAGTGCGAAAGGGGTTTGTCGCGGAATGTTGTAGGAGCCGGGCAGGGCGGAGATCACCGGCGCCGTATTTCCGGTGGCGGTGACGCTGAATGCCGCACTGCCCGTGCCACTGCTCGTATAGGCATCGATCTGATCATAACTGACCGTATGAAAGTAATCGTCGCTATGGGCTTGCAAGTCCTGCGGCGGACAAATTCCCGCATAGGCCATGATCGTGCTGCCGCTGCCCGGTTCGTAGGCGGTGGCGGAATTGCGCGTGCCGCTGCCAACCGCTGCGGCGGTGCCGTTGAATGTGTGATCGCCACCGAATTGATGACCCATTTCGTGGGCAACGTAGTCAATGTCGAACGAGTCGCCGACGGGATTTGGACTGCCGGTGACACCGCCGGCCTTGGCACCTGTTTCGCAGACCGATCCCAGATAAGCCAAGCCACCGCCGCCGGTGCTGAAAACGTGGCCGATGTCGTAATTCGCATCCCCAATGATCGAGTCGATGGTCGTTTGGTTCTGCTCCAACATGGTCGAGCCGTTGTTGTTCGTGTAAGGATCCGTCGAGCTGTTGAGATAGATCAAGAGGTCGGTTTTGGCGACCAGAGTCATGCGGATGGCGAATTCGCGCTCATAGACCACATTCACCCGGTTGACGCTGGTGACCATCGCGAAGACAACATTTGCCTTCGAGGGGGAACCTCCCGCAACCGCCACGGAGTATTCCCCGGTTGTCGCCAGTGCCAGCCGATAGGTAAGCAAGTTGGTGCCCGTCGGTCGGGCCGCCGCGGGCCGCGATGCCGTGTTCAATGCCGACGCCTCTCTTCCCGCAACTCCGCAGGCGAAGTTTTTCATTTTCTGCAGATCCAAGTGATCGCGTTTGTAATAGACGATGCTCACCTCGTCGCTGTTGCTCCAATAGGGATCGACAAAAAAACTGCCCTTGTCCGACGATACCATCGCCCGCAAGCCGCGCGGTGTCATGTCGATGCGTCCGGAGGCCGATGGGTCATCAATTCCCTGCGCAACGTAGGTCTTGATCTCGGGATACTTCGCGGCCAGGCCATCTTCCATGATCGGCGATTCCATGATCCGAAAGCGCCCGAAGCCGCCATCGGGCAGGGGCAGGGAAATCTCCACCCCGTCTTTTGCCATCGTGCCCGCCGATTCTCGCGGCGCACGGTTCAACAACAGCCGCATCGCTGTCTTTTGCAGAGCCAGGCTGCGGTATTTCTGGGGAATGATTTCTCGCCGGGCGGTGGCACGCTGCGCGGTGCCGGGTGAAGCGGCAGCTTGTGCTTCGCTCAGCTCCTGCCACAGCGCGGAGTTTTTCAGTTGGGCACAAAGCGGCCCCGCAGAGGAAAAAAACGCCGTCAGGATGATGAATGGGAGAAGCAGACGATTTTTCATGAACGCAGGATTCGATACGCTGGAGGTTTTTACGCAGAATGGTGGTAGGGGTCAACCGATGATGGTTTTGTGGCGTTTTACCCCATGTGCTTGTCCGAAAAAAGTAAACAAACAAGCGGATTTTCCAAGATTTTTTTTTGTGACGTTCCGTGGGTCAACAGGGGCTTTGTCTTGTCTCCGGCGCGATCCGTTTTTGGGGTTTTTGCAGCAGGCGGTGAAATCTTTCACAGATAGGGATTCATGCGGATCTCATGGCCGATGTCCGTGGCACGACCATGACCGGGGTAAACTTTGGTGTGTTGGGGAAGTGTGAGCAGCTTTGCGCGAATGCCCGCAATCAACAGCGCTTGGTCGCCATGACCGGGGATGTCGGTGCGACCGATCGATTCCTCAAACAAGGTGTCGCCGGAAAACAGCTCTTCGCCTTGTTCCAGATAAAACGTGATCGAGTCGGGCGAATGACCGGGCACATGGGCTAACGAAAAATGCAGGCCGTCGATCTCCAGCGGCAGGTGCGGTTCGATTTTGTGATCGACCTGAAACGCTTTGACATCGGGCATGCCCCAGGAGCGCGCCATGGTTTCGAGAGTGAGTGCGGGGTCGTGATCGGCAAAGGCATGGACCTGCGCTCCCAGCGCGCGCACGGCTGCCGCATCCATGACGTGATCGAAGTGCTGGTGGGTGAGCAATAGATGAGTCGGTACGATGCCGAGCTTTTGCAGCCATGCGGTCACGCCCTCGGGAGCGTCGATCAACACATGGCTGCCGTGCGGGGTTGCAAGCAGATACGCATTGGTTTCCGCGATGCCGCCGCAGTAGATTTGAGGAACGATAGCCATCGTGGGGAGATTATATATTGAGCGTCATCATAATTTGGGAAGATAGGCGTCCTCGCCTGTCTCGGCAAACGGGCTTCCAGCCTGTTTCTTCGCTTGCCATCCGTTTTGACATGCCAAACAACAGAATCATAAATGATGGTGACGGCGAATAAAAATGTTTTTTTTCAACCAAGAATCTTGCGCAGTGCCCGGTGGACATGCGCTATTTCCGCGGGCTGGCCGATGGTCAAACGGCACCAGTCCAGCATCGGCGGAAACGGCCGGGCGACGATGACCTGTTCGTTGCGCATCGCCTCCTGGAATTTTTCGATCGGCATGCCGGTCTGGAAAAACACAAAGTTCGCCTGCGATGCGGTGTGTTTTTTGCCAAGATCACGCAAGACGGCATGAATCGCATCGCGCCCGGCTTTGATCTTCGCACGGGTGTCATCGAGATACTCCTTGTCCTTCAAGCTGGCCAGCGCCGCCACCGCGCCCATCAGGTTGGGGTTGCCGCTCATCTGCGCGCGGACTTGTGCGATCCGTTGCGGGCTTGCCACCGCGTAGCCGACCCTCAGTCCGGCGAGTCCGTAAATCTTCGAGAAGGTGCGCGAGACCATCACGTCGTGGCCCTGCTTCACCAACCCCACCATGGTGTTGGCGGCGAAATCATCGCTGCATTCGAGATAAGCTTCGTCGATGAACACCGGCGCTTTTTTGGAGACCTCGATGGCAAACGATTTGAGCTTCTCCGCATCGCACAAGGTACCGGTGGGATTGTTGGGATTGCAGATGTAAACGCACGAAGTTTCCGCCGTGACCTTGGCCGCCATCGCATCGAGATCGTGTTCCCATTTGTCGTTGAGCGGAACTTTGACCACCTTGGATCCCAGGACCTGCATGACATCGATCATCTGGGTGTAGCCCGGCACCGCGGCAATGATTTCCCCCTTTTGGGCCCCGAAATGCCGACCATAGGCCAACAGGATTTCACCCGATCCCACACTCATGAGGATGTGGTCGCCGGGAACGTTTTCCTTTTCCGCGATCATGGCGATCAATTGTTGACTCTGCGCATGTGGATAGCGGAAGATGCGTTTCAGTGAATCCGTCATCGCCGCTACCGCCTGCCGCGAGGGCCCGAACGCATTTTCATTGATCGACAACTGCAAGGGCAGTTCCAACGCAGCATCCGCGCCTGCAACATCTTCGGCCCGCAGGGATGTCGCCATCGCAACCAGCCCACCGGCAGCCTTGAGCCAGTTCCTGCGACTGAAGGCGATCTCGTTTCTCTTGTCGTTATCCTCAGGCTGATTCATGAATGAACCGTGGATTTTTACCGCACTTTGGTCAATCGGCAAATTTGTGCTTGATCTCACGAAGACCAATCACTATTTTTTGAATCATAGATTAAATGGAGCGTAAATCACATTCAAAATCTAACAAAGATAAGTCAAGCTCAGTCAATCTTAGCCAAACACGGGCAAGCTCAGCCAAGCTCGGGCTGCTGACAGTGGTGATTGCATGCGTAATATCCTCTGCATTGACTGCTTTCATTATATCAACGAATCATTCTTCGACAACGGCAAGTTCAGCGACCACTACAGTCAACTTGGCAGCTGCGGGAGCAACTGATTCTATGGTGCGAAATATACTTGCCCCACCTGACCTTCCTGAAAATGCAGACATCGCATTTATGAATCTTGCCTGCTCACCGGAAATGACAGCGCGAGTTCCAAAAGCAAACGCAACGGTGAGAGAGAGGCCTCCGACAAAAGTTTTAAAATTTTCAAAAGAGAAAGGGTTGTTACGCCCCTTCCCTTTTGATGGGTAAGATGTTACCGGTTGTCTCCTCGTCCAAAATTCAACAGCCAT
>CAMAQB010000126.1 GCA_945860285.1 Akkermansia muciniphila
GGCAAGGCCCCATACTAACCGTTAGATTTCCTGATATACATTAATTTCAGAAATTAGTGAAAATCAACTACCAAATCAAGTGTTAGCTCGACCTGAAAGTCCACATATTGATTTTGAGCGGAATTTTAAGTCAGACAGACTGCTAGGCAGACATTTTGCCGGGTCAACGCCTTTTTTCCATGTTGTTGCGGGGATGTGAAACCGAGCACCCTAATTTTTGCTTGCCTTTTCCGTTTTCCCGGGCATAACTTGCCGCTGAAGAAGCTTCCGACGAAAGAAAGGAGTGGGTACCATACCCACTCTTTTGTGTCTCGGGGTGCTTCGTGCACATTATTGAACAGTGAAGCGAACCGACCACCATGACAAATGACATCGTAGCCTTGATCGATTACTACGAAAGGGAGAAATCCATTGACCGCAATCGTGTGATCGCGTCGCTGGAGTATGCGTTTTGTGCAGCCTACCGGAAAATGGTTCCCGGTGCCGAGCACATCGAAACCCTGCGCGCCGAAATCAATATCAAGAAGGGCGAGACGAAAATCTACGCGACGCTCACGGTGGTGGCCGATGACGATTATCAGGACAAATTCAACGAGGTGCCGCTCAAGGTGGCCTTGAAAAAGAAAGAGGATGCGGTTGTCGGTGACACGATCGATTTCAACGTCACCCCCAAGGACTTCGGCCGGATTGCCGTGCAGACGGCGAAGCAGACCATGCAGCAGCGGTTGCGCATGGCGGAGAAGGAAATGCTATTCGAGGAGTTCAAGGATCGCGCAGGCGAGATTGTCTCTGGCGTGGTGCATCGCTTTGAGCGTTCCGACGTTTACATTGATCTGGGCAAGTTTGAAGCGGTCATGCCGTCTCGCGAGCGTGTCCAGACCGAGGAATACAACATCAACGACCGGATTCGCGCCTATGTGGTGGCCGTCGAAAACGAGGGTCGCGGCCCGGAAGTGATCCTTTCGCGCAGTCATCCGCATTTCGTGCGCCGGCTTTTTGAATCGGAGGTCAGTGAAATCGCGGATCACACCGTTGAAATCCGCGCCATTGCCCGCGAAGCCGGTCATCGGACCAAGATCGCCGTGTGGAGCAAGGATGACAAAGTCGATCCCGTCGGCGCCTGTGTGGGTCTGCGCGGCGCCCGCGTGAAAAACATCGTCCGCGAACTGAACAACGAGAAAGTGGACATCATTCGCTGGAGTGATGATCCGAAAGCGCTGGTCGAGGAGGCGCTCAAGCCGGCGACCATTCGTTCGATCACGCTGGATCATGAAAAAAAGATCGTCCACGTGACGGTTTCGGAAGAGGACCTCAGCAAGGCGATCGGTCGGCGCGGCCAGAATGCGCGTCTCACATCGCGCCTGATCGACTGGGACGTGCAGGTGCGTCGGGACGAATCGCAGCAGCAGCGTTTCAATGACCGCATCAACAGTGCCGCCCATGGATTGGGCGAGAAACTCGGCCTGAGCGACGAGCTTGCCGCCAAGCTGTTCCGCGCCGGTGGCATCACCTTGGAGCTGGTGCTGGAAATGCCAGCGGACTACATCGCCGTCTCCTTGGAAATTCCAGAAACGGAAGCCAACGAGATCCTTGCCAAGGCGCAGCAATTGACCAGTGCCTGACCTCGAATTCTCCTGTTGCCGAATCCCGAAATTTTTCCGAAACGCGTAGAATCCACTGATGCCACCCAATAGCGAAAGCAAGCCACCCAAGAAAAAAGTGCTGGACCTCATCGAGGACCAGCCCAAGCCTTCGCGTCGCGAGCGCCAGCGTGAGCAGGCGGCTGTGAAGCTGCCAGCGGCTCCCGTGGTGCCGCCTCCGCCGGTGAAAAAAGCGGCTCTCGATATCTTTGAAGAGAGTGGCACGAAGAAAAAAAACACCGGCGTGCGCAAGACTGACAAATCAGGCAAAGCGGTGGTTCCAACAATTTCCAAGGTTCTTGACAAGGAGGATGCCGACCTTGCCGCACCACCGATTGCCTTGCCCCCGCTGGACCAGATTTTTTCCGGCATCAAGACCCCGGTCCCGCCGGTCGCAGCGCCCGTTGCCGCTGGTGATGCGGAAAGCGCCGATGAGGGCCACGACAAGATGATCAGCATCAAACCGCCGATCATTGTCGGGGATCTGGCGGCAAAGATGGGGCTCAAGTCGTTCCAGTTGATGGCGGATTTGATCAAGCTCAATGTTTTCGTCGCACCAACCCAGGCGATCGAACCCGAGATCGCCGCGAAGGTCTGCGAAATCCATGGATTTACCTTCGAACGGGAAAAGCGCGAAAAGGGCGGCGGCGTACACAAGCTCGAGGAAGTCATTGTTGAGCCCGAAGCCCCGGTTGTGGAACCGGAGGAGCTGCTCAAACCCCGCGCCCCGATCATCACGATCATGGGTCACGTGGACCACGGAAAAACCACCCTGCTGGACACCATCCGCAAAAGCCGCGTTGCCAAATCGGAAGCCGGTGGCATCACCCAGCACGTCGGTGCCTACCAGGTGTTTCACGGCGGCATGCCGATCACGTTTCTCGACACCCCGGGTCATGCGATTTTCACCAACATGCGGGCCCGCGGAGCGGATGTGACCGACATCGTCGTCCTGGTCGTCGCCGCCAACGACGGGGTGATGCCGCAAACAAAGGAGGCGATCGAGCACGCGAAAAAAGCAGGTCGCACGATTGTCATCGCCTTTACCAAATGCGATCTTCCCGCCGCAAACGTCACGCGCGCCAAAACCCAGCTCGCGGAACTTGCCTTGCAAACCACCGACTTCGGCGGCGACACGGAATTCGCCGAGGTCTCCGCAGTCACCGGAGCCGGCATGGACCACCTGCTTGATCTGTTGCTTTTGCAGGCTGAAGTGATGGAATTGAAGGCCAATCCCAAGGGTCACGCCCGAGCCAGCATCATCGAAGCCCGCGTGGTTGCCGGCCGCGGTGCCACCGCCACGGCCATCGTCGACAGCGGCACGCTGAAAGTCGGCACCCCCTTCATCTGTGGTCCTTTTGCTGGAAAAGTCCGCACGCTGGCCAACGACCTCGGCAAGAGCTTGAAGGAAGCCGGACCGGGAACACCCGTGGAAATCATCGGCTTCGAGGACATGCCGCACGTTGGCGACGAACTCGTGGAGATGGAAAGCGAGCGCGCCGCGAAACGCCTGGCGGAGGAACGCCAGGCCGAACGCCGCGCCACCCGACTGGTCAATCCGCTCAAAATGCGGATGGAGGACATTTTCTCCATGGTCAACGACGACGCGGGCCGGCAGAAACTGAAGGTGGTTCTGAAGTGCGATGTGCAAGGCTCGGTAGAGGCCATCAAAAACGCTCTGGAAGCGATCGAATCGAAAAAAGTCGAAGCGCAAATGCTGGTCGCCGGTGTGGGACCGATCACCGAATCCGACATTCTCATGGCCAGTTCGGCCAATGCCATCGTGATCGGTTTCAACGTCAAGGTCGAGGCCAAGGCTGTCCGGTCGATCAAGAACGAAAATGTTCAGGTCAAACTCTACTCGGTGGTTTACGAATTGATCGATCAGGTGCGCGAAGCGATGCAGGGGCTGTTGCAGCCCCTATCCCGCGAGGTGCAGGTTGGGCTGGCCGATGTCAAAAAGGTTTTCAAACTCACCAAGGGTGTCGCTGCCGGTTCGTATGTCAAACAAGGCAGGATCCTGCGAAAAGCACATGCCCGGGTGGTGCGCAACGGCGTGCCGGTTTTCGACGGCAAGATGTCCACGCTGCGTCGTTTCCAGGACGAGGTCGACGAAGTCAAGGTCGGCCAGGAATGCGGCATCCGCCTTGGCGAGTTCAACGAATATGTCGAGGGTGATGTCATCGAATGTTACACCCTCGAAAAAGTCCCGCAGGAACTGTAAGCCGGTCCGGATCATTGCTCGGACTCGCAGGAGACGAAATCATCGCCACAAACATGTCACAACGCCAAGATCGAGTCAACGAACTGCTGCGCAGGGAGATCAGTGCTGTGCTGGCCAAGGATTACGAATGGCGGGGCATGCTCGTCACCGTGAACGAAGTGGATATTACCCAGGACTTCAAGGAAGCCCGGGTGTGGATGAGCATCCTCGGCGGTTCTCCGCAAACCGTGCTCGACAAACTCAATCGCGACCACGGTCGGATTCAAAGCAAGGTGATGAAGCGCGTCGTCCTCAAATCAACCCCAAAACTCAGCTTCCGACACGATGACTCCGCGGAACACGGGGTCAGTATGGTGAATCTGCTGGAGGAAGTGGACAAACTTCCCAAGGCCGCGGATGCCGATCCGCAGTCGGAATCGGTCTGAATCAGCCTTTCGATTCGCTGTCTTTCGATTCGCTGTCTCTCGATTCAACGTTGGCAAAAAAAACCACCTGTCTCCCGCGAAAGAGACAGGTGGTGAAACAACAAAGAAGAAACACAAAGACAAAACAACACGGAAAACGGTAAGCCAAGCAGGCGGACGGGCAGGGTCACAGTTTGGGCTTGGCACTGCGACGCGCCTGGGTGCCAAAGCGTTTCTGGAACTTGTCGATCCGGCCTTCGGTATCCACAAACTGCTTCTGTCCCGTGAAAAATGGATGCGAATCGGAAGTAATGCCGACAGTGATCAAATAATGCTCAACGCCGTCAATCACTTCCTTGCGGTCGGAAGTTTTGGTGGAACTGGTCACGATGCGGGCCCCCGTGGTCATGTCAATGAAAACAACGGGATTGTACTTGGGATGAATATTCTTTTTCATAAAAAACGGTCCTCGCACGGTTCCAACCGCGCGGGGGCACGATTGTAGGGATTCGCACCTCGTTGTCAAGCTGTCCCGGCGATATTTTTTTTAAAAAGTTTGATTCCCGCCGATGAAATGTCAGCAAGCGTGTTACGGCCCGATGATCTGTTGGAAAATCGGGCTTCTCGGGAGGAAACGCGGCTTCGGGGGAGCCCGATTTTCGGTGCATCGGGTTGCGGCGGGAACCCGGAAATGCGTCTTTTTTTCACTGATTGATTATTTTTCTTGCATGCCGGGCGTCAATTGCGTAAGTAATGATCACCCACGGCAGATATGTTGTGGCCGTCGTCCGGGTCTCCTCGCTGTTGGCCCGAAGGATGTCAATCCAAACAGCGTTTTTTTTATTAAAGTTATTATTATGGATATCTATGTGGGCAACCTGCCCTTCACCGCTACTGAAGATGAGATTACCGAACTCTTCAGCTCGTACGGAACTGTTGAACGCGTTAAGATCGTGATGGACCGTGAAACTGGACGCCCGCGTGGCTTCGCATTCGTCACCATGGCTGAAGTCGCCGGTGCCAATGCAGCGATTGCTGCCCTCAACGACCAGGATTATCAAGGTCGTGCGCTGCGCATCAATGCTGCGGAAGCCCGTGAGCCCCGCGCAAGTGGCGGCGGCGGTGGCGGCGGCTACAAAGGCGGCGGCGGTGGCGGCGGCTACAAAGGCGGCGGCGGTGGCGGTGGCTATAAAGGCGGCGGCGGTGGCGGTGGCTACAAAGGCGGCGGCGGCGGCGGTGATCGTCGCGGCGGCGGCGGCGGCTACAAAGGCGGCGGCGGTGGCGACTGGGGTTGATCCCCGCTTTGCTTACATCTGACGATTGATCTGACCATTTTTCTGCAAAACCACGCTTCTCACCGGGCGTGGTTTTTTGCGTTCATCTGCTGCGACGCGGTTTTCCCACGATTGCGGCATCGATCGAATGAGATGAAGAAATTCGAGAAAGAAAGAGGGCGACGAACCCTTTGATACGTAATCGGTTCGCCGCCCCTTGGTGTAACTAAAGGAAAACCCAAAAACCAGAAGCTACGGGATTACATAAGCGGATCACGTGCCAATGTTCACGGAAAGTTCGACTATGAATTCTTTTTGTCCTAGAAATTCCTTGAATCCTCATTTCCCATAGGCTCGGGAGCGCATATCATTTCTTGAATTCAATTCAGGGACCTGCGTGCCACCGCCCGTCTCATCGATGGCATTGGGATTCCGCTGCTTGGTGGAATTCACTGAGAACAACGGACCGCTGCCCGCTGGAATGAATTCAGGCCATAGATGGTTAAGGGAAACAGTGGCCGACCTTCGGTTTTGAGATGAGCACGCTCAATGGCTTTTTGGAACACCGCCACCAATTCCTCCGCTTCAGCGACGTTCTGAAAAGCTCCGTAAAAAGTGTTTTCATCTAAATCATCTTTCACTGGCCCCATCTAGATTCCGATCCCGCCGTCGTTCTCTTGAACGCCGTAATTGAAGCATGGTGCCGTGCCCGTATTATTATCGAGGTCTGAGTAATCTGGGAGATTCTGGGGGCACCACCATTACACAGCCTCATTCCACTCTTTACGGAACCGGCACAGGTGCCCAATCGAGTGATAAGGAAAAAAGCGATATAAATTTTCTAACAAAAGTCCAACATGTTATCGCGCGAGGACTGCCCCAGGGATCATCGCAGCGCGATGAAACATACCCTAGCCGTGGGATTCATCCCACGGACCCTCGCCCCCGAAATCTTCCCGTGTCGCATAGCGACACCACAACCGATCACGGGAAATCATCCAAAGATGTATTTATCCTCGGCCTCAATTCCATGAACCTTGAGAAATGTCTTTTATGCCTCCTCAAAACTTTTGCGTTGGTGATGTTGTCGTTGATTTTTGATGTAAAAGATTGTGTCGGCAATTTGTGATTGACCCACCGCAAAGGCTCCGTAGCCATCTTGCCAACGAAACTCACGCATGGAAGGCCATGTTTGGCTGATCCATTTGGATGAATCGCCGTTGATGCTTTTAACCAAATTGCTCAATGCAAGGGTCGCAGGCATCGTGAGCAAAAGATGAACATGATCCTCAATGCCGCCGATCTGTAATGCTTTGCCTCTGAGCCTTGCTCGAAAAAGGGGCAAAAGTCCTGAAATCGAAAGGTAGCCACAGCGGGCCGGCATTGCAAAAGCACGATGAAACCACTGCCGAAAAAATCGTGTGGACCGGTCTGCAACTATGGAAAATGCCCGATGGAAAAGAGCTACAAGAAAACGCAAGAAAAGGTGATCCCCGAAAAGTAGCGATGGCGATCCTGATCAAACGCCATACCAGTGCGAGCAACATCTGGATTGCCGAACGGCTCGGAATGAGGCATGATCGATCAGCGAGTCGGTCGATCAAACAAGGAAAAGACAATGAAATTATATCGCAACGATGCAAAGAACTTGAGAAAATGTTACAATGCGAGGACTGACCCCAAAGATGATTAAGAAATATTCATTTGTAATATTGCATATCTCCCTGTTATGGGGTTTTGCTGCGCAAGGTGCTGATGAGGATGAATTACCAATGGTGACTGCGAAAATAAGTGTGCTAGGAGATGCTGGCAAGCTACTAACTGGAGTTCAAGTTGGTGCTGGATGTAGCATGTTGAAACGTGATGAAAAGCTGAAAGACTCAGCTATGAGCGACGCGAATGGTGTCTGTGTTTTAAAGCTCAAGGCACTAAGTGGAATCAATGTTTGGACGGCTTACGAAGGTTACTACCCCTCGATCGCTCCAGCAAGACACGAAAACCCCATTGATGAGCGTTTTCGCTTTGATCCCTTCATTCGCGATGACGTTGATCCACGCAGGGATCGTGAGGTACCTCTACCAATGAAAAAAGAGGTGAAGTTGGAGGCCTCGATTACCTTGCGCGAAATCAAGAATCCCATCCCTCTTTATGTCAAAGCCATCCAGATGGACATCCCTGCCCGCGATGTCTGGCTCGGCTATGACTTCGAAGTTGGCGACTGGGTTAAGCCATACGGGAACGGCAT
>CAMAQB010000127.1 GCA_945860285.1 Akkermansia muciniphila
CTTTTCCTGACTCAATGGGCTGCTGTCGCACTCGCGCAACAATCGAATAACTTCTTCCGGTGTGTGTCTTTTTTGCTTCATGGTTTCGGACTTGATTTGATTCAAATCCTTTCACTCAACTTGGACCAGTTTTTTAGGCGGCGGTCAGCCACAGCAATCTTCTACATTCGGATTATCAGGATCGTATGCAGCAAAAAGCGTAAATGGAATCAAAAGTAGTAGTAATATTCTTTTCATAGTCTGAGAGAGGGAAAAAGTATCAATGTGTGGCGTATAGAAAAGCAGAGGTGAGACTCATGTTAAGTTTGAGTTTAATGGAGAGGGATTTGATCTCCTCCGATTTTCCGAGCAGGCGCAGGGCATTTATGGCAGAGATTCTGACTAAAGTATGTTCCGACTCATTTTGTATCATTGTCGTCAAAGTAGGGGTGAGTGCAGCCAAATTCCTTTCCCCTGCAATGCGCACGGCAGTCATGCGCAGGGCAATCGCATCAGAGCTAGGTGACTGCTGTAAAATGCTCTCGATGCGCGGCTGAAAAATCGAGCTAGCAACGGCAGATTGTGAAAAATCTGGATGAGGAGACGGAGGCGCGCCCAAGGTATGCAGAGATAAGAGGGCAGAAGATGCAACCGAGGGTTGTAGCTCCGTCAATTTCCAAAAAGATGCTTCGATCGCAGGCCGCAGTTCTGTTAGTTCTGGAGATTTCTCCCAAATGCGACGAAGATGTTGTTGGGAATAATCACGAATCACATCATCACGTTTTGGATCAGAGGCGAGAGCATAAAGCACGCTGGCAAATTGCGTGCGGGCATCGGGAAACTGATGAAGTTTGTTACAAAGTTCATGAAAGTAATGAGCATAAGCTCCGTCACTCAGGTTACTGGGTCTCGCCTCAAGCAATGAAGAAAGCAGTTTTTCTAATTCTACCTTGCTCAAGTCATCGGGAAGATTTTTCGTGACCGCTACGCGAGCTTCTATGCTTAAATCCTCTCCATAGCCGAGTGAATCCATCACATTCTGACGCAGGTGGTCATGGTCATTTTTAGCTGCGCCAAACATTGGTTTAGGCAAGGTTAACTCCTGCACCGCAGGAGAATCGCTCCCATGATAGAAAAACTTCCAACAAATCAAGCAACCAATCAACAAAGCCACAAGTAGGAAAACCTGTGATTTGAGCAAACAGAAAATAGATTTAAATAATTTCATCGTGGAAGAAGCTAGGAAATTTACTTAACAGGAGCGGTATTAGATTAGTCGGCAGGTGATTCCATGAATGGATTGATCCAGTGGCAAACATACGGAGTCCCCAATCCAGGGGCTTTTAGGATTTCCAAACTCGCTTCACCATTTTCATTAAAATCAGCAGCAGTGAGTTCATACCAACTATCACCATTGGCGAAAATAGCATCGGTCACATACATCTGAATCCAGATCGACAAGTCAGCGGGGACTTTTCCATCAATCGCATATATCACCCGCACTACACGGGTGCCATCAGGTAGCGTCCGTATAACAGAACTGTTTCCTGTGACGGAAGAAGGAGCAAAGTAGAATGATTCCACTGCAGTAGAAGCGACAATCGCGCCACCTTCTTGGATGCGTGCCAACACCACTGGGTTAGCTGCGAGCTGGGCGGAGGATGTGACATTGACGATGCGGTCTTGCCCTGGGTTACGGTCCAAGTCTTTTAGCGTCAAAATGGGGTCGGATTGCAGAAAGAGGTCACGCGGAACGCCGGGCAGTGTCCACTTGCGAGTAGAACCAGATGCGACAACAAAAGTCCCTCCAAAATCAGCAGCGACGGCAGAAACTGAAATGGTACGCTGCGCGCTAGCAGACTGATCCGATGAGTGAACGGTGATCGTGTGTTTGCCAGCCGTGCCAAACGTGAGAATACTGCAGCCATCTGCTTCCACATTTGCTACTTTCTCTCCATCGCAGGTGATCAAATAGGAAGATTTCTCACCTTCAGATTGTGCTCTAACTTTGAGTGAGTCACCGACACGCACTAGTAGCTTAGCAGGGCAGGTTAGCAGATTAGTTTCCAACCAAGTGATGTTCAAAGTTTGTTTGAGTGAGCCACTCTCAAATGCGGCATGGAGAACTGTGTCTTTGACTTTATCCAAGGCCACATTTGCATACCAGCCACTGGCGATTCCTGAACGAACTTCAATTTCCTCATTGGAGTTTTTAAGTGCAACATCGCCCACGAAGCGTGAGATGCCTTCAATGCACGCGGGGGAGGTCGTGGAGCTGAGCGTCGCGGAATTGACGCTGTCACTGCGGAGCAAAATGTTTTCCAACCAATCAACAATGCCGTTGCCGTCCTTGTCCTCGCCGTCATGCCGAGGGAGTTTGACTGAATGAAGTGCTAGGCTGCTGCCGGCTCGAAGATTACGATTGTTGATCGTGACGGTGTGCTTGCCCGCGGGAAGCCACGGAGTCATCCAAGAAAAAGTGTATTGTTTTGAGGAAGCAGAAGCACTGCCTATTGTCACACCATTCACCGCAGCGAGGAAAGGTATCGGTGGATTGTAGCTTGTTGCAGAAAGAGAGGTGGCTGAGACCTCTACGATGCAGATGCCGGATTTTTCTAGTTCAAACTCAAATTCAAGACTACCTCGGCGGTTGACAGAAGTGAGTGAGCCATCTTTGGCGATCATCCACGACATAGGTGTGGGCAATATGGCCGATGTTAGCGCAAATTGCTGCAATTCAACTGGAGGTATGGTGTCTTTGACGTGCGGATTGGTATGATAGGTGTTGATTTCATCGTAATCAGAAATGCTATCACCATCGGAATCAAGGTTGCGTGGATCAGTGCCGAGCCGCAGTTCTTCTGCATTGGTGAATCGGTCACGGTCTGGGTCGCCCTGGGGTCCGTTATCGCCTTTTGGGTCGGTGGGGTCCAGTTGGTAGCGTCTTTCCCAGTCATCAGGCAGGTCGTCGTCATCGAGATCATTGCGGTCTTGTGCAAAGGCGGCGAGGGATTTGCCGTCTATGACTGTGAAAACATCGGAGCCCGGGATTTTCCAGGCCGCGGATACGTGATCGGAAATTGTGCTCTCGCTGTGGAGGATTTCAATGAAGTAGCGCTTTCCTGCTTCGAGCGTAACCGGTTGTGAGCGCTGTTGTTTTTCCTTTTCCGCGTCCCACTCGCGGAATGCGGTGAAATGGGTCACATGGGCGATGCGTTGGCGGGTGATTTTGTCCTCTGAGGCGCTGAGAGAAAGTTCACATTCATTGTCCCCCGAGAGGGCGAATGTGTATTCGCCGGTGCTCGGCGGAACCAGATAGGCGCGCATTCGACTGCCATAAAATTTCCCGATGTTTTGCGGGCCTTCCAGACGGGTGATCCATTTTCTTTCCGTTGGGTTGAGCGGGAATGCCGGATGGGCCTTGAAGGATTCCATACCGCCTGTGACATTTTCCCAGTATTCCCAAAGTGCCAGTCCGGCAGTTCCGTGGACATCCGAGACATGGGGGTCGAGCCCCATTTGAAACTCGCGAAAGTTGTCAAGACCGTCTTCATCGGGGTCACCCCAGCTGCCATGTGCTCCCACAGCGGAATTCACATCGAGATCGTGGGCGCGCTCCCATTCGTCGGCCAGATCGTCATCGTCGGTATCGCGGGGATCGGCAAGATAGGGGCTGAAAAATTCGGGGTTGATCACCGACTGAAGCCGTCCGGGTCTTTTCCAAGCGACGCTGGCGTGGTCCCGCGTCGCGTCGTTGTTGTCAAGCCGTGCCCCGCGCTTGAACAATACTTCGATGTAGTAGCGGTTGCCCTTCTTCAACAGGATCGGCTCGCTCTCCTGGGAAGCTGTGCCCGAAAATGAACGCCATTCGGTGCCCCGGGAGGTTTGCGCGATGACGCGCTTGGTGAACTTGTCGGAAGAGTCGGCCAGGTAGAGCAAGCTGGAGTCGTTGCCCGACACATAAAAGATGTAGGAACCGTCTTCCGGTGCCGTGATGTAGCCGCGCAAACGACAACCGTAGTCCTCACCTTCGTCGCTGAAATCCATGTTGTCGATCAGTTTGCTCACCGTCGGCGCAGTGGGGTAAAGCGCATCGGTTTCCAGATCCTTGAGGCGGTGGCCCGCCAGATTCAGCCACGTTTCACAGCGCAACAGGTGCTCGGTGTTGACCGCATCGGCCACCAGCGGATTTTTCCCACTCTTCCACTCGTCCCAGTTGCTGACACCATCGCCGTCGATGTCAGCCGGAGCACCACGCAGACCCGCGTCTTTCTTGTCAAAATCATAACTTTTCTGCCAGGCATCCGGCAAGCTGTCATCATCCACGTCCTGCTGGTCCGGCTGCCATGCGGTGAGAGCTTTGCCACCGATGACTTCCCGAGTCGTCGATCCCGGAACAATCCATGCCACGGAACAATGATCCGTTTTGTTCGACTGCTTGTGAAGGATTTCGAGATAGTACCGCTTGCCTTGTTCGAGCTGAACCTTGGCGACCTGCTCAGGCAACAGTGGCTTTTCCACCGTTTCGGAACGACGATGCCAACGGGACTCCGCGCCTGGCTGGTTGACACGGGCGACAAGCCGTTTGCTTTGGAACGACTCCGTTTCCCCCAACCAAAACTCCGCCGTATCGTCGGCAATGATCATCACCGTGTATTCCCCACTGGCAGGAGCAGTGAGCAGACCACGGACCCGTGCGCCATAGTCATTCCCGCTGCCCACCGGCAATTCCAGGCGCGACAAATAGCGCACCTCGTCCGGTTTCGCAGGAAACCCACTGTCGCGGGTAAGGTCATAGACGTAGCGACCGGGAACATCACGCCAGATTTCCCAACGAACAAGACTGGCAGCGCCTTCCGCATCAGCTTTGAGAGGATTCGTGCCCGCCATTTGTTCCTGCCAGTTGAGCAGCTTGTCCTGATCCGGATCGCCCCACGGGCCGTTTGGACCATCGCCGGACTTCGGATTCAACCCTGACTTTTCCTTCCATACATCCTTTAGCCCATCGCCAAAACGTTCGCCCTCCCTTGTGTTGAGCTTCGACAAACAAGTGCCGGGAATCGGCCCTTTGGCGACAAGCTCCTTGCGAATTTTCGGATCACTGCGATCAATGCACTGCCAGCGCACGGAAACCTTTCCACTACCCATCGTCCAGAATTCAAATGACTGCGCCTCGCCCTGCTGAAGCGAACAATGATAGGGGCCAATGCGCGGATTGCCATTGGCCTGCATCAGTTTCCACTCGGATGTCGTGGGATTCATCATCCACAACTCCGAGGCATCCGTACCGATCACTTCGAGAAAATATTGACCACTCACGGGAGGAATGATCGATCCCCGGACGCGGACCAAGCCAGCCTGTTTGCGCTCGGGGATTTCCAGGTGATCGAGGTTCAGGATAGAAGCATGCGCAGGGGCCTGGCTGCGGCGCTGTTCGAAATCAAGGCGGGACGACACAGGTGCAGCATCCAACAAAGGCCAGACTTCCGCGCTGATCTCGGCGGCAGCACGGCTTGTAGGAAGCCAAAGCAACGTCATCAGGGCGGCACTGAGCGGGCGCAGATGTGAAAAGTAGCGGGTTGTATTCATGGGTAAAATTTGTTAGATGGGAATCAAAGACAGGGGAATGCCGGCATGTTCTGGCGAGATGCGATCAGCCCACAGCAAATGCCCTGGACTGAGTGTGGAAAAAAATCGCACGAGAAAACATTGCGCAATGGAAACCAAGGAAATCAATGGCATCGATGCTGAGCAAGCGGTAAGCTTTCAACAATCCTGCACAACGGAAGAATTCGCCAGAGGCGGATACTTCATGAGGCAAGAGTTTAGTACAAAAAAACATTGTCGACTCAACTATCTATTTTCACTGTAAACGTCAAATTTTTATTTTACGTCATTTTTGTCACACCGCACGATTATTCAATAAAGTTTGGTTCTTCGTAGAACTTTATGGAAAATGGCAGATCTTGATCAAAAAGTCAACAGGAGGTAAGTTTGTAGATGGACTTCACCGCAAACCACTATGCCCAACTGCTCGGCCTTCAATCCCCATGGAAAGTTACGAGTGTTGATCTCGATGTTGGGGTCCTTCGAGTTGACATCCATGTGAACTACGAATCTGGGAGTGGCTTTTGTCCCGAATGTGGCAAAGCCTGTAAGCTTTACGACCAGTCAGCTAAACGCAGTTGGAGGCACCTTGACACGATGCAATTCGCCACCCACCTCCACAGTCAATCGCCCCGGATCAAATGCGAAGAACACGGCGTGAAAACCATCTCCCTGCCATGGGCTGCAAAGCATTCCGGCTTCACGTTACTCTTTGAAGCGTTTGCAATCCGTGTCCTCCAAGCCAGTCGTAGCACGCAGGCCGCAGGAGACCTGTTAGGCATCAATTGGCACCATATCCAAACCATCATGGAACGAGCAGTCCAACGAGGCCTCGCACGCCGAGAGCCTGAGGAAGTCGCATGGATTGGCATGGACGAAAAATCATTTCGCAGTGGTCACAACTACATTTCATTGATCAACGATCTGGAGAACTCGCGTGTGCTAGAGGTGGTTGAAGGGCGGGAAGGCAATGCTGCTAGCGAGTTGATAACCAGTGGGTTAGATGAAAAGCAGAGAGAAATGGTCTGCGGGGTGTGCATTGATATGTCCGCGCCCTACATCAACGCGATCCAAGAGCATTTCCCGCATGCCGACATCGTTCATGACAAGTTTCACATCAGCCAGCACCTAGGCAACGCAGTGGACAAGACGCGGCGCATCGAGCATGCCAAGCTTCAGAAGCAGGGTGACGAATCGCTGACAAAGACCAAATACCTGTGGCTCAAAGGCATGGAGCATCTCAGCGATGAGGCCCTTTCGCGGATCAAAGAGTTAGGTCGATGCGAACTCGAGGTCTCCAAGGCTTGGTATCTCAAGGAGCTTTTCAAACACTTCTGGAACCGCCGAGACAAGATGTATGCACAACGCTACTTCGAGTATTGGGAGAAGAAGGTGGCAACCTCGGGTGTGGAGGAAATGAAAAAAGTGGCAAGAATGCTCAGGAAGCATCTAGCCAACATCCTGACCTATTTCGACAGCTACATCACCAACGCCTTCTCGGAAGGGATCAATTCTAAAATCCAAGCCATCAAGGCCAATGCCCGAGGCTTCAGAAACTTCAAAAACTACCGGACCCGAATTCTCTTCTTCTGTGGCAAACTTTCCCTTGCTCCATAAAAATCTACGAAGAACCTAAAGTTTCAGAAATCGCAATATCCTGAATCACATGATTGCTGGTCACCGCCGCATTTTCCTGCAATGCGTTTCGTCATGTCAGGCCAAACCGGAATTAAAAACCTCTTGGGAATGCGCAGCCGCAAGAAGGGCGGTCTCGTCGCTGCCACCGCTCCCGCATCATCGAACAACCTCGCCGCCCACTCCGCAGCGTTCCTCGAACACCTCGCCGCCCGCGCCTACTCGCAAGGCTCCATCTCCGCCCACCACTGGGCGCTCTCGGGATTTCTCGTCTGGGCCGAAGCCGAAAAGCTCGCCTCACCCGCGACCTTCGCCCGGGCTACGCTGGAAGCCTATCAACTCTACCTGCATCAATACCGCTCGCCGCGCACCAAGGAACCACTGGTCACTAACACCCAGCTCGCCCGCCTCGGCTGCATCCGCCGCTTCTTCGCTTGGCTCTGCCGCTCAGGAGTAATTCCC
>CAMAQB010000128.1 GCA_945860285.1 Akkermansia muciniphila
AGGTCGCGGAGGGCGAGCGCACCACGAGGTATTGTTCCTTGATGAAAAACCTGCCATTGATCAAAGTCCGGCAATCCCCGCCGAAGCGAACGATCGGTTTCGAGGCGATGACGTTCTCCACCAGGCTTGGGAAATTGTGTTCTTTGTGAACCGCATGATGGCCGTTGCCCGAGCGGTCATTCCAGACGAGAACCTGCTGGTCCGCATCCTTGAAAATGCCGACACTAGGATCCAGCCAACAGACCAAGCCGGAGGTCACGGGCACCGTGTTTTCGTCAACGCTGATGACCACCACCGGAGAAGTGCTGATCTCGCCCTTGCCGCCGGCCGCCTTCACCATCAGTCGATGCGGACCAGGTGGCACGTCCTTCCATTCCAAGGTATACGGGGCCTGGTTCACCATTCCGATCACCTTGTCGTCGCTGTAAAATGCCAGCTTGCTCACCGGACCGGGCAGTTCCGAAATATCGGCCGTCAGTGTGACCGTGGCGGGTGAACCAAAGCTGGCGCCGTTGGCAGGAGCTGTTAGAACCACGCTCGATTCAGGGAACAGCAGTTGTCGGGGAATGACCGAGCACTCGGAACGGGACGGCATGTACCACAGCAGCCGCGCGGTGGCCGGGCTGGCATTGTTGTAATATTCCATCTTCAGGCCATAGCGCTGCCCGGCGGTCAGGGACACCCCGGCACTGTCGTTCCAAAGATTGGCCGGCTTGTCATTCCAATCATCGATGACCAAAACGCCATTCACCCACAAGCGCACCCCATCGCTGCTGCGCGTGGAGAACCGGTATGTTCCCGTCTCGAGGGCAAGCACTTGTCCCGTCCAGCGCACGCTGAAAGTGCCCGCGCCAACTTTGCCGCTGGGCGGATTTTTGGCCCAATCGAAATCGATCGCGGCATCGAGCCGCGTGTCTTTGAGCGACGTGAAATTCACTTCATCAAAATAACGCGCCTGCAGTCCCGTGCCGCTGTTGCCAACCACCAGATGGACCGCAGCGGGCGGTGAAGTTGTTAGATCATCCGACGTCGTGAACGTGAATGCGTCGATTCCCTGGTAGTCTTTGTTCGGCGAATAGGTCATGTTCGGCGCCTTTCCTGTCAGCGTGCCGTGCGCGGGAAGACTGGTGATTTTGAAGGTCACGCTTTTCGACCGGCACGACGAACCATCGAGGGTCAGGGCCAGGGGACGATTGACGGGTGTGGCCAAAACCTGCGGATTGGCGACCGGCAGCGCGTGAAGAAGTTTCGGAGTGCTGGTGGCCGCTTCGATCGCGGCGATGGTTTTGATGATGGTGGGCGAGTTGTTTTCACCCGGAGGCCAGGCATCGCGATAGGTTTTGAGTATCGGCAGCGCCCGACGGGCGGCCTCGCCGTAGCCCGACAGGGTGTTGAGTGCGCTTCCCCCCATCTGCCCCCAATAGCCTACCTGCGTGAGACTGATGTCGATCCCTTCGACAATCCCGTACTTGGAAAGGGTCGCCATCGCCGCCATCGGTGGCCCGGGAGTGAACATCCGGTCCGTGGGTCCTTCGGTTGTGGCACACTCGAAAAGATTCGGTGCCAGCGCGATCACATCGGCCAGCGCCAGGCGGTTCTGCACAAATCCGCTCGCTTGATTTCGCCACATGCCCGCGGGGTGTTTGATGCCGGCGCGAATGGCCGGATAGAGCACATTTTTGTCCGCGCCGATGGTTTCATCGCCCAATTGATCGAACAACGTTTCCCCGAGATAGCCATTGGCAATCTGCAGCGGATCGCTCCAATTGAATCCTTTTTCAAAAGGATAGGTGGGGGCAACATTTTTGACAAAAGACCCCAGCATGTCCGGCACGGCCGATGCCGCTGCCTTCTTCAACTGGCCCAGCGCCTTCGCAGCTTTGGCCCGCACCCAGATGTCGGGATCCTCCAATCGCCTTGTCAGCGCGGGAAGGGCGGCGGCGGCTTTCAGGCATCCCAGCGCCGTGCAGGCCGCTTCGCGTTGATTGGCGTTGGTGGGATTTTCGGCCATGGTGATGAGCTTCGGAATCAGCGATGGTCCTTCGGCCCTCACACTCAGCTCGGTGGCGGCATTGAACCTGACAATCGGATCCCACTCTCCCAGAGCGGCAAGCAGTTGATCGATGGTATATTTTTCACAGCGCCCGGTGAAGTCCGCGGACCAGACGGCGTTGGCAACAGCCTTTGCATCCAGATGGTTCGCCGGGGTCAACAATTTGCCGGTTATGCAGAGTTTCTTCAGTGGCTGAGCGGCGTGCAGGAGATAATAGGCGGTCGGATAGCCCCAATAGACATTACTATCATTCCAGTAGTCCGCGGCACGGCCGGGAGCCCACTGCTCGCCCCCTTCATACACGAAGGAACCGTCACAGCGGCGCTTCATGTCCCGATCCCATCGCAGTTGTTTGAAGTATTCGCTGGCGGCCTGCGGGCCACCCATGCCGGCACCGAGGGCCGTCCACAGGTAACTGAAGCCCTGGCCGGTATGCCCGTATGGCTCGCCCCGGAATCCCGCAAGGGCCATCCGCGAGAAATACTCCGCCTGCTTCGGTTTGTCACCCATGCACGAGAACATCACCGCCGCCATTCCGTCCTTGCCATTGCTACAGTGGTCGTAATACGTGCGACTCTGACCTTGCAACTGGTGTTCGCCGTAATAGGGCTGGTGTTCGCCGTAGGGGATGGAGCCACGATTGACATAGTAGCCGAAGAAATTGGCGGCGCGTGCGATGGCCGGATCGATCTCGGGATCGACCACTCCCGCTTTCCTGCCGAGCACGATCGTCAGTTGGGCGACGAGTCCCGCCGAGTTCACCGGCCCGTACCAGCTCATCAGACCATGGGCATCACCCTTCTTCCAGCCGCCGGGTGGCGCGACACCGGAAAAGCCGTGTCCCGCCGTGCCAAACATGCTGCTGTGTTTGGCGGCATACACGACATACTCGCTCAGGCCGTGGAAAACGTCCGCATCCTTGGTCAGCATGTAGTATTCCGCGAGAAAAACGCCGTTGTAACAATTCCATGCCGAAGGACCCTGACGCTCCAAATCAAGCGTCTTCGGTGCCAGCGTGCGCGCATAGGACTGCAGGGCGGGCAAGTAATCGGGGTTGCCCGTCGCCAGCAAAGCCAGCGCGCTGATGGCTCCCGCGCCGTCGTCACCACCCCAGCCTTTTTTCAGGACACGCTGGTGCAGATTGTCGCCCGTCATGGCTAACAATTTTGCCGACTTCGGGCAGTTGTACGGTGCCGTGTCGCTGTAGGCTCCCATGACCGGCAGGGTGATGGAAACGTCCGACGTGACTCCCGCGCGCCAGCGTTTAAGTTTGAGAATTCCCTTGTCCGCTTCGGCGGCACCGATGGCCCAGCCCAGGCTCTTGCGGGCATCGCTGGTGAAAAGAGGCACCGCTCCGCTGCCCGCACTCGCGCCCAGAATCACGTCGTCGGTTGCCATCACCCCGGCGGCCGGAGTCTTGTCGGCCACGGTGGTCACCAGAATCTGATAGGGAGCAAACGCGGTGTAGCCGTCCTGGAATGCGGTTTCGGACCAACCGTGGTCAATCCACCCGCGCATTCCCGTCGGACCCAGGTTGTAGGTGTAGGTGCGGTCAACCTTGGCACGATTCTCGTCCGAGGTGAGATCGATCTTCATTGCCGTGACAGCGTGGAGCTGGGTGGGCATGGCCAACAACAAGGCCAGCGGGATCGCCTTGGCAAAGGAACGGACAGGGAGCGTGAGATTCATGGAGTGTGGAGTATGGAGTGTGGAGTGAAACGGATTTGGCGCCAAACAAGCACCGCTCAAAAAACCCAGAATCACCAATCATCGATTGAGAGTCAAACCGCTTCTGAAATTTCCGACTCATTCGCAAAGACATTCTGTTTTTAGGATTCCAGCGGATGAAAGTGCGGGGTCGCTAGTGCGCACTGGCGACCCCGCGGGGATTCCGGAGAAAAACCATTAACTCCGGAAAAGGAATGAAGACTCAAGACGGCAAGACGTAAGACACTAGAGGCAAGTGAAGAAACCTTACGGCTTCGTCACCCTGAGACGGGCGTAGCTTGCGGGCTTGCCGGACGGCAAAGAGTAGGAGATGGTGGAATTGTCATTGGTGTCGTAGGTCGAAACCTCGGTCCACGGGTCGGTGAGCCCGAGGTCGTCGGATTCCTCGATCAGGTAGGAAACATCTCCGTTGGTGACCGCCTCGGCGCGTTTGCTGAAGCTGAGCAAATTGCCGGTGAGGGTACCGGGCGAGCCATTGGAGCCGTCCGTGTTGAGGTTCAAGGCATAGATCATGAGGTTCGTGAGTCCGTCATTGCCCACGGCTTCCGGGTGGTCGGGGTCGAAACCGTTGCTCGCGGCCCAGGTGGCGTAGGAGGGGGTGACGCTCACTGCAGTATCCGTCAATCTGAAGTTGCTGATGGTTGGGAAAAAGTTATTCCCTGGATCTCTAACCCATACCTGAACGGAGGTGGCGGTCCCCACAGCATTACGCACCGCACCTGACAGCGTGCCCAGGGCGCTGCTCATTGAGGTCGAGGTTTTCCAGGGCGAACTGGTGGTGTCTAACACAACCTCATAATTGCTAATTAAAACCCCGGTGGGGCCCCAATATCCATTACCGACTCCAGCAGTAGCGAAGGATGACTCAACAATGCCGCCATTGTAATTCCTTCTCACGGAACCATTCCCCACCCAAGTCCCGGAAACCCAAAAGCCGTCAACCAGAGTATTGGCGTTATAGGCATTATCGGACGAGAAGCCAATGAGGCAATTATTCAGGCTGGCGTCGGGATTGTTCAGGGAGAATGAGAGCGTGTAAAGATGACCGTCTACGGGCGTAAAGCCCAGTGTGGTCCTGGGAAACTGTCCGCTACAAGCAGTGCTATCGTAGAGCACGGTTCCCGCAGTGACCGAGAACAACGCGCTATCCGCAGGCGTCAGCACTCCACTCGTCGCGGTCAGCCGATAGCCCACGCCAGCGGTGTCGATTGACAAGCCGCTGAAGGTGGCGACGCCGTTTACCGCCGACACGGTCGTCGTTCCGATCAATGTGCCGGGACCCCCGCTCGTCGGAGTCCCCGTGGTGATTGCGAGTGTGATGGAGGCGTCACTGTTGTTCACGATATTGCCGCTAGCATCCAGCACATTCACCGTCGGCTGTGTGGCCCAAGCCACCCCGGGCTGCGCGCCACTGGGCGGGGTCGTGATCAGCAGTGCCGTCGCTCCTCCCGAGTTGACAACTTGGGCGGGGCTCAAGGCGACGGAGGTGCTAGTGTCATGGGTGGTGTCGCCGCTATAGACGGCCACGATGTTGGCGTGGGTGCCGACCGCCAGCGCGGTGGTGGCAGGGGTGATGGTGCATGTGCCACCCGAGAGGGTACCGCTACCGATCAGCGTTCCACCAGCTCCGCCGTCATGCAGGTTCACGGTGCCGGTCGCAGTGGTGGGGTCTAGGGTCACATCAAAGCTCAGCGAATCGCCGTAAGTCGAAGGCGTGACCGTGCCCGAGCTGCGGGCCAGCGTGGTCGTCGTAGAGGTTAAAGTGGCGGGCCCGAGGACACTGACATTGTCGAGGAAAACGCCGTCGTTGTCGCCGGTTTCGCCAGCGCCAGCCGTGTAACGGTTTCCGAAGGTGATGGTCGCCGTCGTCGTGGTGTCCGGGGTGAACGTGAAGCTGTGCAGCGTCCAGTTAGCGTTTGCCGCAGTGGTCTGAACGATGCTGGCTGCCGGGCCTGCGCTTACCGTCACCGGCGATCCGTCGGCACCTGTAACTGTCCCGGCGGCGACACTCACGGTCGTGTCCATATAGCCTCCATCGCCCCGCCGCGCTTCGTAATAACTTACCGTGTAGGTGTCACCAGCGGCGACCGCGAAACTCTGTGAGAGGGTATTTAGGCCAGTTGCACTGTTAAGGTTCATGTTGAATGAACCGTCCGGGGCGGTCCTACCCCAGGCTGAAGCCCTAAAATACCACCCCAAGGCTCGAGAGGCGGTCCATCCTGGCAGGTTAGCGGTGTTGCCAGCTGCTATTTGTAGCTGGCCCGAGTTCCCCGGAACGGGGGTGCCCACCTCAAAGCTGCCGTTCGTGATTAAATTCTGGGCGGAGACTGGGGAGATGCATAGCGCCATGGCCCCGAGGGCCAAGACGGTGAGGATGCGGCGG
Source organism: Akkermansia muciniphila (assembly GCA_945860285.1). Lineage (GTDB taxonomy): Bacteria > Verrucomicrobiota > Verrucomicrobiia > Verrucomicrobiales > Akkermansiaceae > UBA956. The sequence goes on from CAMAQB010000128.1 coordinate 6,165, forward strand.
AGTGGCTTGGGTGGCGGCCTGAGGTTGTCGTGGTTGGAGTTGTCTAACGACGCGGTGTCGGGAAGGCGGAGGGGGGCGCGATGGGATGCGGTGTTTGTTTTCATTAGGTGTGTTTTTTGGATTGGTGGCGCGATGCCTGGGATGTTGGATTTCATGATTGGACTCATGGGTTGAATTACTGTTTGGTGATTCTGTCGATTTCCCAGCCACGCGAACGGCCGTTCTTCAAGAGAAAGCCCTAAGCTACCCAAAACCGTCGCACCCTGTCGATGTCCGGAGTTGGCCATAAATTGGCCACTAATCAAATGAACACATTGAATGAGCCGGGCACACGGAATGGCGCAAGCAGAGCGATCGACATCACCAAGCCCCTCGCTGTGAGCCAGTTCAGTTCCCTGAAATCTCTGATCAACTCCTGGAGGGAATGAGAGATTTTGCATAAGGAATGGAGGAACAAGTGCTTGTTGCGGACACGCAAGAGAAGAGGAATAAGTTCGGGGATTATGGAATGTGAATGAAACGACACTTCCTTTTCGGCACTCCGTCGGTCAGTCCGGCATCACGACGAGACGGACGAAGAGAATGTCCTCGCCGGGTTCGGGCGGCAGCAGGGTGTATGAAACCGAGCCGCTGGTGTTTGCGAGTTTCGGATCGCCAATGTCAACAGGAGTCCAATTCAAGAGGTCAGGCGAGGTTTGCACGACGAACTGTTTGTCGGCGCCATACTCGCTGCTCGGAATATTGCCGCCATTGGGCCAGGTCACGGTGTTGCCGGTGATGCCCGGATTGGTGATGAGGCCGGCTTCATCCATGAAGTAGGCGATGCCGTTTTGCACTCCGTCGTTGTTGGAATCGCCGACCACTCCGCCGCTGACGGCTGGAATCTGGGCGGCCGCCCAGACGGCGTAGGTGGTGCCGCTGACCGTGGCGGTGTAATTGTTGCCCGTCACGTTCACCCCTTTCACCGTCACCGACACACTGGACGGCGCGAAGGTGTAACCGCCTAGGCTCGCCGTGACCGTGTAGGAGGCATTGTCGGGAACACTGGCAATCGAGTAAGTGCCGTCAATGGCTGTCGCCGCCGAGCGCGTGCCGTCCGAAACCGTCACCCCGGCCAATCCAGATCCATTCAACGTCACCTTGCCGCTGATGCTGTAGGTCAACGTGCTGCCGAGCGTGCCGACATTGAGTTTGCCAGTGCCAGTGAAGAGCGCACTCTGATTCGCGGCACCCGAGGCGGCTGAGCCCCACTCCCCAGTGACTTGACCGACTCCATCAATGTAGAGCGAGCGGATGGTATCCGTGGTAC
>CAMAQB010000129.1 GCA_945860285.1 Akkermansia muciniphila
AAATTGCCCGCCCGCAGGCGAAAATGTGAAATCCAGTTCTCCTTCACCCATTAGGTGAACCAGTTGTGCGTTGGTTTTCGTCTTCAAACGCCCATAGGATAAGCACATACGCCGCTCTCCCTCAATCTCAAATGCGGATTAGAGGATAATTGATCCTTCATAATTCATCCTTCATAATTCATCCTTCAACCTTGCTTTCCCTCCTCCGCCTCACCTCCGACAGCCCCGACCTCCTCGCCATCATCAAACAGGAGGGCAAAGTATTAAACCTCACGCGAAGGCGCGAAGCCGCGTAGATAAGACAAAGAAAACAAATCGATTTCAATCTCCTCAATTCCTTCGCGGCTTCGCGACTTCGCGTGAGAAATAGACTTCAACCCACCTCACCATGAACGACTCCGAGCAAGGCACGAAATCACAAATGAACATCGAGGAACTTTCCGCCATAGTTGTGGATTGCGCTTATAAACTACACATTGAGGCAGGACCGGGACTTTTGGAAACAGTCTATGAAGTGGTATTGACAAAAATGCTGGAAGAACGTGGTCTGCGGGTAAAGCGGCAGATGCCCATCCCCATCAATCTCATGGGTCTGACATTCGATGAAGGCTTTCGCGCTGACCTTTTCATTGAGGATCTACTGTTGGTCGAGTTGAAGTCTGTTGAGAATTCGGCTCTCGTTCACTCGAAACAGGTTCTCACCTATCTTCGCCTGCTAAACCTGCCACTCGGTCTGCTCATCCATTTCGGCGCCGCAACCTTAAAGGAAGGCTGCAAACGCATCGTCAGAAATCATAAAGACTTCGCGTCTTCGCGCCTTCGCGTGAATCAAAATCCAGAGGAACAGAGTCATGCGGAAATAATGGAAGATCAGCGTTGAAACCCTTGAAATCAAAAATGATGGCAACACTGGATCAACAAATGTAGGATTGCTTAAAAAAGCCGATGAAGCCACACTTAACGCCGTCCTTCAATACCATGGAATCGCATACCACTGGCAAACCCTCACCGATGCCCTCGGACGCGCCCTTGCAAGCGACTGGACAAATGCATCCAATCTTGCGGGAATCCCTGGCGGCGGGGGAAGCGGCGCTGCAAAGCCCACTGTTACAAGAGGCAGCCAAAATGATACTAGCGCGCAACAAAGCCTACCGGCTTTCCCTGGCAAAAAAGCAGCCGCAGGACTAGAGCCGGGCAGCAAGCAAACACCAGCCCCGCGCATTGAATCCAACGGGCAAATGTGTTTTTCCTTGTCCCTCTCCCGCGATACATCATCCAGCCTGGAAGCCATCGTTGCAAAGCTCGAAGACCGCCGCGAAGGACTGTTTTCCCCGATGGAAAAGCAATTGCTCGGCGGACGCGGCGGTGGCGATTTGCCCCGTGAACAGCTCGACCGTTGCATTTACGACCGCCGCGCCATTCTTGACCCCGTTCATTATCTCGTTTTCCCGCCGCTCAGGCAAAAAAAACTCAACATTCCGCAACCACCAGCGGCCAAAGGAATTGCGTAAGTCTTGCGTAACTAACAAAAAAAAGCACACCCCGAAAAGTGTGCTTTTCCTTAATAAGTAGCGGCTGTGGGACTCGAACCCACACACGTAAGTACTCGATTTTGAGTCGAGCGCGTCTACCAATTCCGCCAAACCGCCGTTCGGGATAACGAGAAGACACGATTCCCGCCACGTTATCAACTGAAAAAATCATTTTCCCGAAAAATTCCGCAGTGCGACGATTGTCATCGATTGCCATCTTGGCTCTTGCGCGAACACGCTTTCGAAGCATACTTCTGCCCGTGAGATTATCCCACCTGTTCACAATGTTTTGCGCCGTGTGCTGCGGTTGCACCGCGGTCGGGCCAAACCACCAAACCCCGACGATGGACCTTCCCGCCACTTTCTCCCGCGGCGGAGTGAAATGGCAGCGCACCAGCAAACCGAAAGTGTATGACCGTTCCCGATGGTGGAAGGTTTTCGGCGACTCGACACTGAACGACCTCGCAAGCAATACATCCTCACAAAACCTCGGTCTCAAGGCCGCTGCGGCAAGGCTTGAGCAAACGCGAGCGCTCAGCCGCTCGAGCCGGACCGCCGTGCTCCCGTCGCTGGACTTCTCCCAATCCGCTTCCCGGTCGACATTTTTTTTTCCTGCCACAGGGAACTCTATCAAGACTGACGCCTTTGCGCTGCCCCTCGACCTCGCCTACGAAGTCGATCTCTGGGGCAGGGTGCGACGTCAGGTGGAAGGAGCCAATGCACGCGAGGTCGCGGCACAAGCAGAACTTGCCGCCACCACACTCAGCCTGACTGCCGACACTGCACTGAGCTACTGGGCACTACGCGGAATCGATGCCGACCGAGCGATGTTGCAGGAAGGGATTGCCTTGCGCAAAGAATCCCTCTCGCTGGTCGAGGCCCGGTTCAAAGCCGGCACTGTCAATTTGTTAGATGTGTCACGTGCAAAAACCGAAGTCGCCACCGCTGAAGCAGAACTTATCGGCGTGGACCGCCAGCGTTCCGAACTGGTCAATTCCCTGGCTGTGCTGACAGGCCGAAACGCCGGTTCATTTTCCGTGGGTGTCAACGCCAAGCTGCCGGATGTTCCGGTGATTCCCTCAGGCATCCCAGCGGACCTGTTGCTGCGCCGTCCGGATCTTTTTGCTGCCGAGCGCAACGTGGCCGCCGCGAATGCTGCAATCGGGGTCGCTGAGGCCGCCTACTACCCGACTCTGCGGCTGAGAGCCAGTGGAGGATTTGAGGGCGGGGATATTGGCAATTTGATCAACACGGATTTCTCAGTCTGGTCGTTGGGTAGTTCGCTGACTTATCCGATTTTGGGACAGAAAAACATCCGCGCCCAGCGCGATGCAGCCGTCGCTAGACACAAGGCGGTAACGGAGGAATACAAACAATCGGTTCTCGTCGCACTTCGTGAAGCGGAAGACGGACTGAAAGGGCTTGACTACCTGCGCAAGCAGGAAATGACTCAAACCCAAGCGGTCAAAGCAGCGCAAAGCACTCTGAACATTTCCCGCGAACGTTTTAATGCAGGTTTGATCAGCTTTCTGGAGGTCGTGGAAACCGAACGCACCCTGCTGGCATCGAAGCGGCTTGCCGCATCGCTGCACACCCAGCGTCTGGCAGTGACGGTCAACCTCATCAAAGCCCTCGGCGGCTCCTGGTAACTCTTCCTGCCCTACATGAACCTTCCCAGCAACAACCCGAAAATCGGGGTATCACGTGATCGCGAGCTTCTCAAAAACTCCTCTACTTTTCTCTACAAAGAGACCGAACAGGGACCGCTGCATGCACATGTGTTTTTTCCGGGAAATCACCAACCGGTGCAAAAGTCGCCGCTGATGATTTTTTTCCACGGCGGTTTTTGGGACATGCCTGCCCCCACCCAGTTCGCGCCCCAATGCATGCATTTTGCCTCACAACATTTCGTTTGTTTGGCTGCGGAAACACGGGTCGCATCCAAACACAAAACCGGGCCGATTGAGGCCATTGAGGATGTTCGCAGCTTGATCGACGCCGTCAGGAACAACCACCTGGAACTGGGGATCGACCCAGGAAAAATCATCCTCGTCGGTGCCGCAGGCGGTGCTTTTCTCGCGTTGCAAGCCGCGATGACCAAGGCATCAAAAAAAACTCCGGAAAGCCCCCCCCCCCTCGCGGCTCTGATACTTTTGAGCGCACTCGTCGATACCGCCACCCAAGCGGAAATGACCAGGCGATTCCCCAACACTGCCCTGGCAAAGTCCCTCAGTCCCTCGAAAATGATCCGCAAGAAACTGCCACCGATGCTTTTTCTCCATGGCAAAGCGGACCGCATCACCCCACACAGCGCGGTGCTCTCCTTTCGCCGCTGGATGAAGTGGAAGGGCAACCTTGTTGACTTGGTGGATTTCGAGGCGGCCGAGCACCGGTTTTTCAACTTCAATCACAGCCATGTTCATTACGATCTTTGTCTTCGTGCCATTGAATCATTTTTGAAAAGTCTCCAACTGATGCCGACAACCGATTCAGGAGAATACTTCAATGCCATTGTCGAGGAAGGAGCAAGCGATGCTGAGGACCAGTTTTTTCCAGCCAGTGAGACTATATGAGTCAATGCGCGAAAATGGAGTAATCCCGCAACATTGACCGTCGCTTCATTCCCGGCCCTCTTTTGCATTCTGTTGCTGGCGGATTCAAAATGATACATCGGCGGAATGAGGCGATTGATGGATCAGGGGCACTTTTCGATCCATTTCGCAGGCTGTTTCCCTGCTTGTCTTATGGCAAATATCCTGCACAATCCCGTCATGGCAGCGAGCGCAAAAATCCGCACCGTCAACGCAATCACCGTGGGCGATTTTTACGAACTTCATCGCGAGGGACTGGGTTTGGAACTGATCAGCACGACCCATGACCTCAAGCGCTTGATTCGCGAACCGGCGGTGAACCGCCCTGGTCTCGCACTGGCAGGATTCCTTTCGTATTTCGCCCGCAAACGAATCCAGATCCTCGGCAACTCCGAGTTGTCGTATCTGGAAAAACTGCCACCACTCCGCCAGATGGCGCGGTTCCGCAGACTGTGCAAGGAGGAAATTCCCTGCCTGGTGATTTCCCGCAACCGCACCTTGCCAAAAAACCTTCTCGAGATGGCGGCGGAATTCGGACTGCCGATCTTCGGTACTTCGCAAGTAACGATGAAGTTCCTCAACGCCGCCACCCTGCGGCTCGAGAATGATTTCTCGCCAATCACCACCCTGCACGGCTGCATGGTCGATGTGCGCGGCATCGGTGTGCTGATCATGGGGAAAAGCGGATCCGGAAAATCGGAAACCGCGATCGGACTGATCGAACGCGGTGCCTCGCTGGTGGCGGACGACATGGTGCGCGTGAAATACGTCGGCGGCGAACTGATGGCCTATTCTCCCGAGTTGTCGCGCGGATACATAGAGATGCGCGGCATCGGCATTGTCAACGTCGCCAACCTTTACGGTCTCGCAGCCATCCGGCCGGAAAAACGCCTGGACCTGATTGTCACGCTGAAACCCCATGCCGATCTCAATGAAGTGGATCGATTGGGGATTCAGACCAACACCTACGAAGTTCTCGGCATGCCGATCCCACATGTGGAAATCCCTCTCGCACCGGGTCGCGACAACGCACGCATGATCACCATCGCTGCGCTCAACCAGCAACTGCGCCGCCTCGGCTACAACATGGCGGACGAGTTCAATCAACGCATGCTTCAGCACATGAGCGAACAATGATCAGTCGCGGGCCGCGAATCACGCGTCGCACTGCAGCCAGCGGCTACGAAAATACTCCAAGGCATCCTCTCTCGTTTTGAGTTTTCCTTCGAGCTGTTCGGTTTCGATGTCGCGGAGAATCTCGCTGAATTTCGGTCCGGGTGCCAGTCCCGCGGCGATCAAATCCCTCCCTGTGACCAAGGGCGGCGGTATCAGGGGTTCTAACGAAAACTCTTCCCGCTTCTCCAGCAGGAATTCGTAATTGTCGGTAAAACCATTGCTGGACCCGCAATCGACCCTGTGCAGTTCCAATTCCTGCATGAATGTCGGTGACGCCATGAAGCGCTTGAGCTTGGCGACGCGCATGTTTTGGACACTCATGAACTGCATGTGCCGGGCGACCATAGGGATCACCGCATCGATGACCTCGTTGGAAAATCGCAGCCGCCGCAGCATGTCGCCGGCCATTTCCGCACCGAGCGCATCGTGCCCGTTGAAACGGATGCGGTTGCCCGCTTCGGCGTCAATCGTGCGGCTTGGCGGCTTGGCGATGTCGTGAAGCAGTACGGCCAGTGCCAGTTCCGGCGATACTTCGGGGCCTAACATGTCGAGCATGATTTTCGTATGCGTGAACACGTCACCTTCCGGATGCCACTCCGGCGGTTGTTCGCACCCGATCAACGCGAGAACCTCCGGCCAGAATTGTTCGATCAATCCGGAATCGACAAGCAGTTGCAGCGCCCGGGCGCGGCGGGGTGAAACGAGCATCTTGACAAGCTCGTCGCGAATCCGCTCGGGCGAAATTTTCGCCAACAATGCGGCATGCGTGCGCACCGCCTGCCAGGTGTTTTGCTCGATTTCAAAATCAAGGGTCGTGGCAAAGCGAACGACGCGCATGAGTCGCAGCGCGTCTTCCGAGAAGCGCAGATGCGGATCGCCAATCGCCCGCAACACCCCGGCAGCCAGGTCGGCACAGCCGCCGACGTAATCGATGATCTCCCCGCTGAACGGATCCTCGAACAAACCGTTGATGGTGAAATCCCGACGTTTCGCATCCTCCTCGGGAGTGGAAAACAATACGTGATCAGGACGCCGACCATCGCCGTAACAGCCGTCGGTGCGAAATGTCGCCACTTCGAGCGCATGATGACCACTTTTGACGATCACCACGCCAAAATGCGCGCCGACTTCATTGCTGTTAGGAAAAATTTTCAGCACCTGCTGCGGCGTGGCCGATGTCGCGATGTCATAATCGCTCGGAGTACGCCCCATCCGATGGTCGCGCACACAACCGCCTGCAAAAAGCGCGGAGTGTCCGGCATCCACCAGACAGCGAGCCACGTCCACTGCTGTTTTCTTTGCATGCACGTCGCATGTCTAACGACGAATCCACCGCTTGGCAAGTGATTTCAGCAGCGCCGCATGGCCAGGGCGATTAATCAAGGGAGATTCTCAAAGGCGGGAATCGCTGTCCCTGGTGATCCGTTGGGGCAGGATGGTTGACGGATCAAACATTCTTCATGACTCAACGACTACGTTTGTGAACGAAAGCGTGGGGTGATGGTAGGCTGCCCGAAGGTCAAAGGCAGGGAAGTTTCTCCGAAAGTTCCGGCGGGGGCAGGGTTGTTTGGTCTCAGATGGTCCTTCCTGACTCACCGGCATTGTTTGCGAACGGGAGCGTGGGGTGAAGGTTGGTTGCGTTAGGATGACATGCTGCCGTCCCCCACCGGAACGCTCGGAGATCGTTCCCTGCCCTTGATGCCTTTCAGGCAGGGAAGTTTCTCCGAAAGTTCCGGCGGGGGCAGGGTTGTTTGGTCTCAGATGGTCCTTCCTGACTCACCGGCTTTCTTTGCGAACGGGAGCGTGGGGTGAAGGTTGGTTGCGTTAGGATGACATGCTGCCGTCCCCCACCGGAACGCTCGGAGATCGTTCCCTTTTGATGCCTTTCAGGCAGTAACTGTATTCCAAAAGCAACGGATTTTTTCGTTTTTTTGCGGTGTCTCTTTTGCTCGAGTCGGTGGCTTTGCCTGGCTTCCTTGGGGGCTAGCCCCCAAACCCCCAGGATTTTTCGCTTTTTTACAGCAAC
>CAMAQB010000130.1 GCA_945860285.1 Akkermansia muciniphila
GACACAGAGGACATTGCGGGCATCCCCGGCGCGCTCGAAGATGGCGCGAATGTGGATGTTTTGATTTCGATAGATGGATTGTGTTTTGCGAGATGTTTTCATGGCACCGAGAAGATACCATTTTAGGGCACTTCAGAACAACCGCCGAAGCAGTCAGGCGAGCTAGAGCTCTAACGGGCTCGCCTGCCTGCTTCGGACGGCGCGGAAATGGTACCAGTCCGCGCATGGTAACACAAATCGAAGTGGTCGAGCCATGCGCAAACCCTACCCGCACACCGCACTTCGTCAAGCAAAATGTTATCATGCGAGGACTGACCCCAGAGACTGGTCGGAGGCATTGAGCCAGCCAATCAGAGGGCCTGCATCAACGAGGCTCGCGACTTCCATAACCTTCGCGAGTGGAGAGATCCGCCGGGCCGGAAAACATGCCGAGGTAGGGCGCAGCCAGTCTAGCGAAATCTACGGAATCGGCTTCCATCTCGCGGGCTAAAGCCCGGCGAACGATCTCTGACACGGGTTCGTTCGCCGCCTTGGCTTTGTTCCGCAATTTCGTTTCCAGAGCCTCAGGAATTTTTACCGTCAGTGTCTTCATGGTAAGGCGGAAGATAATACCGAGGCGGTGGGAAGGCAAATTGATATTTACCTTCGTTTTGATTTTTGCGGACGAGGCCATCCGATTCCCCTTTCACTGCTTCGGCTCGCGGTAGCCTTTGTGAATTGGGTCTTTCAAATTCACAGTCGCAGAGTGCCGCTTCATCGCAAATCCTTCAGCTTCCCCAACTCCTCGCTCCCGACATGCCGACACGTCTGAGGTGGGTCGAATCATCCCCGCCAGCGGACCTCAGGCATTCCTGAGATGCTGGCGGATCCAAGAGGGATTTCTCCGACAATCCACGATGGATCGTACACGGACAGTTTCCCATTCCACGGTGTAATAGATGGCGAAGGGAAAGCGCTTGGACAGGGCGCGATGGATGTTCTTGTAGGCCTTGCGATGGATGCCTCCGTAGATCCGGAGGGAATCGATGTCCGAGTAGAGGGAATCGAGGAAGTAGATGCCGAGGCCGGCTTCCACGGTTTCGTAGAAGTGGTAGCCTTCGATCAAATCGCCTTGGGCGAGATCGAGGATTTCGAGCTTCATGAGATCGCGTCTTTGATCTGCTGTTTGGCGGTTTCCCAGTCGATGAATTCGGCCTTGCCGTCCTGGATGCGTTGTTCGCGCTCGTCGAGAAGATCCATGTGCCACTGGGGAACTTCCAGTTCTGATTCGAGCGGAGCGATGCCGTCCCACAAGGCCTCCATCATCCGCAGTTTTTCGTGGAGGGGAAGGTTCTTGATTTCAATAAATGCGCTCATGGGAATATCAATACTGGAAATCCGGGGAGGAAACAACCTGAAATGTTCCACGCGGACTTTCGTGGAGTCATTCGCATTTCATGATCCGGAGTGCACGAAAAGTGTCTTTCTCTCTCATGTTCTTCCCTGATCACTTCTCACTCGGCACTTTTCACTTTTCCCCATGCACATCAAATCCGAAAGAAAATTCCTGGCAATCGGGGCAAATTCAAAAGCGCATGTCGGTGTCGCAGTAGCGGCCGGGTTCGATCTGGACGGGGGTGGCGGTGGGGTTGATGAGGGTGACGTCGCCTTCGAAAATGACGCCGTCTTCAAATTGCATCGGACCCTGGATGCGCAGGCTGCGGCAGCGGAGCAAGGAGGGCATGCCGATGGTTTCGATGGCATCGACGAGTTTGTAGGAATCGTCGAGTTCGACATTCGGCGGCAGTCCCTGACGTTCGGGGCGGAGCACGACGCAGCCGTTGTCGTCAATCTGATAGGCATCGGAGCGCAGGCTGAACAGGTCGGCGGTGGTTTTGACCGGGGCGAAACGACTGCGCGGCACATCGATGGCCGCGGCGCCGGGAAAACATTCGATCGCGGCGCCCATCGCGACCTCCAGTTGAATGACCGGCGTGGAATTCTTGTCGCGCGGATCGACGGTCTTGCGGTTGACGATCATCGGCAGCGGCAGCACGCCGTTGCATTTCTCTAACAAGTCGCGCAGGGCATCGAGGCGCAGCCAAAGATTGTTGGTGTTGAAGTAGCGGTGTTTTTCGATGTTCTGGAACTCTTGCAAATCCTCCGCCGGGCACTGGGCGACCTCGCGCAGCAGCAATTGACCATCGGACTTGCGGGTCGCGAGGTGTCCGCCCTTGCGGTCGGCGGCCGTGCGACGGGTGACTTCCATCAAAAACGGCGCGCCACTGGAGGCGAAGTACTGCAACAGCGAAGGTTCCATCACCGCACCGAGATTGTCGGCATTGGAAACAAAGGCATACCTGACTCCCGCGTCGAGCAGTCGTTGCAGCCAGCCGCTGCCGATCAGTGCGGGATAGAGATCGCCATGACCGGGCGGGCACCATTCCAACTCGGGGTCCTGCGGCCAGCTCACCGGAGCGAGTGTGGCGGCATCGAGCTTGGGCACCTGGTTTTGCATCAGCTCGACCTCACTGCGGTCGTTCATGCCTTCGTTTTGATAGCGTTGCAAATGCGACAGCGTGTCCTCGCTGGTGTTGAAGCTGTTCATCAACAGCAGCCGCACATTTTTCCCGCTGGCTTGTCGCAGGTGGAGGATTTGTCGCACCATGATGTCGAGGAAATTCGCCCCGTCGCGCACCGCGAGAAGGCTTTTCGCCGCCTGCAAACCCATGCTGGTGCCCAGTCCGCCGTTGAGCTTGATCACCACCACCTGGCCTAACAATGAGGGGTCGGGCTGTGGTGCCGAGCGGGAGATCGTCCCCCAATCGGCCAGGCCCTCTGCCGGGACGATGGCCTCTTCGGCGATCAGGCCCGACTCCTTGCGCACCAGGGCATGGAAGTTGCGGCGGAATGCTTCGATGGCCGACCGCGAGACCCGGGCCGCGAGCATTTTTTCTTCGATGGGGGTAAAGTCACTCATGATGGAAATGGGATGAGGGCGATCAAATCAGTCGTGTTTCACCAGACCTGCGATGACGCAGAATCCGACCCAGCCCACGAGCAGGGCAAGCGCCCAAAGCGGCAGGCCGAGGTTCGTGCTCAGGCTGTTTTTTTGCAATGTTGGTTTCGAAACATTCGCGGCCTTGGCGGCTGCCGATCCTGCATCGGGCTTGGCTGCGAGCGGTGGTGGCGGAATCAACTCGCCGGCCGTGAGCATCGGTTTGCCGACCTCTCCGCGCAGGGCTTTCACTTGATCGACACCAATCGCAGAAGCCTTGTTGCCGAAACTGTTGCGCACATAGCTGAGCACGCTGGCGATCTGTTCATCGCTTTGATAGGCTTGCGGCGGCATCATCAGGCTGTATTCAACGCCCTTGACCTTGATTGGTCCCTGGAGTCCGCGCAACTGGATGCGGATCAGATTTTCCGGCGGGCCGATGACCCACTCCGATCCCGCGAGGGGCGGTGCGACATTGGCGACACCGCCGCCGTCAGGGCCGTGGCATGCCTGGCACAGCGCGAACTGGGCCTTGCCTGCTTTCATGACTTCCTCACTGACCGCTGCGACCTCCGGCGCCTTGGCTTCCAACACCGGTGTGCTGGCCGTTTTCACTTCAGAACTTGCCGCGTCCTTTGGTTCGGCTGTGGCGATGAAAAATGTTTTGGTCGGACTGTCATCCCACAGCGAATCCGGGTTGTGAGGATTGATCCGGCTGATCAGCACAGGCACCACCTTTTTGTCCGATTTTTTGACCGGAGCCGGTTTTTTCAACGTGCTCAACCAAGCCAGCAGATCGCGGGCCTCGCGGGGTTTCAGCAGCGCGGACATCGGCGGCATGGCCGATACCGGCGCGGTCATCTCCTTGATGTCGCTGCGTTTCACCCGGGAAATCTTGTCGCCGACATCGATGTCGATCGTCTCCTTGGTTTCCTCCAGCATGATACCGGCCACCACGGTGTTGTTGCGCAGCGTTGCCGAGACGATGCCGAACCCCGGTGAGACCTTCGCGCTCGGAACGATCATCGCCTCCAGCAGATACTTGAGGTCGCCGCGCGTGGCGATGCCCGCCAGGTTCGGTCCCGCTTCGCCTCCGGCTTCGTGGCCCTCACCGGCGCGGTGACAGCGCATGCACTCGGCGGGATGTGACAGATAGATTTTTTCGCCGCGCTGCGCATCGCCACCTTGCAACGCAACCGTCCATGAGGCCAACGGATCATCGGCGGGCAGCGATTTTTCCCATGCGGTCACCGCTTGCACCACCGATTTCTCCTTGCGCGCTTTCGCGGTTTCGAGCAGTTCGATGGCGAAGGGAAGATTGCCTTTCGCTGTGGTCAGTTGCTGCATGCCCTCGACGATCAACGCGGAGGCCTTGTCGCCGGGAACCTTGGCGAGCAAAGTCCAGGCGCTTTGGGAAAGCGACAGATCTCCTTTGGCGAGGTTGGCCGTTATGGCCTCCAGCGCCAGCGCGGGATTGCGGCGGGTGATTTCCGTTAGAGAAGCGCTGGCCACCAGGGGGTCGGCATCCTTAGCCCAGCGGGCCAGTGCGGCATCGGCATTGGCTGGTTTTCCTTCGATGAAAATCTGCAGGGCTTTGGCGCGGGCGGCGGAGGGCAGCGCGGTGCTGTCGACCATCACCTGCAGGTCCGCAGGGCTCATGCCTTCCAATTTGATCTGGTAAGTTTCCATCAAACCGAGCGCCTTGGTCATGATCGGACCGCCTGCTTTGATCAATGGGGGAAGTCCTTTCGAGAGGACTTTTTGCAAGGCCGCCGGATCGCGGTCGGGCAAGGGCGCCCAGTAACCGATCGATTGATCGACGGGAAATGGTTTCGCCCATGTGGCCATCAGTCGCAGTGCCTCCTCGCGCACGGGTTGCGGGACTTGCGGATCGGCGGCGGTGGTGAGAAGTCGGGCGGCGTTGACATCACCGCTGCAGCGGAAGGCGCTGTGGATGATGCGACGCCACATCATTTCCGAGCGTTTCACGCCGTCGCGCTTGTCGAGCAGTTGCGCCACCGCAGGACGGCACGATTCGATGAACTGGTCGTGGATCGCGCGGATGGCTTCGTCGGCGACCCGTGGGTTTTCATCGTCGACATAACCCTCAAGAAGCGGGCTCTTCATCCGCCGCAGGGCGACAACGATGGCCAGTTTGACCGAAGGATTGGTCACGCTGCGCAGGGCGTTGAACTGTTGTTCCGGCAGGATGTTTTGCAGGGCGTAGGCTCCGGCGTGACGCAGAAACGGATCCTTGTCGTTGTTTTCCTCCAGCAATTCGAGGATTTGCGGGGCGAGAAACGCAGCTTTCGATTTCGCAACCACGATCGCGGCGAAGAACCTGACCCGCGGCGAGTCGTCCTTGAGCATCTTGGCGAGCGGCAGTTTGGCCAGCGATACCGTGGTCACGTCGGCCAGCATTTTCAAACTTTGCGCGCGCACCTCGGCATCGGCATGACCTAACAATCCGTTGAGAATCTCCACCGCCTTGCCGATCTTGGTGCCATCGGGAACAGGCGCAAAACCAGGGGTCGTGGACTTGCCAATGACACCGCGGCGCGCGATGATGCCCACGCCCCAGATGCCGTGAAGGCGTTCGAATTCATTGTCGGACACGATGGCCTTTTCCAGCGCGGGCAGGCCGTCGGGTCGGCGGGTCAGTTCGATCTGGGCGCGAAGTCGCACGCGCATGTCGGCATGTTTGAGCATGCCCGCCAGTTCGGCGGTGCTGCGTTGTGCGAATCCCTCCGCCATCCATTGCGACGTTTGTTTCGACGCCTCCGCCTTGTAGGTGTTGGCTCCGGCGCTCAGTGAATAAACGCGTCCGTCCTCATGCGATTCCCAGCCGCCCTTGAAATCGGCCACGACAAGTTTGCCGTCGTAGGAATATTCCACATCGGTCGCGGCGACGCCCCAGTTGAATTCGCGCGAATCGACAAGTTTCATGCCGGCTCCGTCCGGTGCGACGGCAAAGGAAAAAATACCCGAGCCCGCGGAAGCGCCGCGGTAGTCGCAGATGAGAAAGCGACCGACTTCGGATTCCATGAAACCGGCGCCCGGATGATAGGTCAGCCCGGAGGGTCCGCTTGTTAGATTCGCCATCGGCGGCAGGATGTACGCCGGTTGTGCTTCATTGAGTGGTTCCCACATGCGTTCGGCCATCCAGCGGTTGATGGGATGACCATCGAGTCCGATCTGTTTGAAAAACGTATGCATCGCCTGGTTTTCCATCTGCCAACCGCTGTCGCCGCCGGGCACGAGATAAACCACGCGTGCTTTGTCGCCCTGGTCGGAATTGTTATCGACGCTGATCGCATTGCCCCAGGCATCGAAGGCGATCTCTTTCGGATTGCGCAGGCCGGTGTGGATCAGTTCAAACTTCGAACCGTCCGGCTCGAATCGGAACGCCGCGCCTTCGTTCGGCAGTTTGTATTCCTTGCCTTCCTTGGTGGTGAAACTCAAGGCGCGGTCGCCGACGGTGCCGTAGATCATTCCATCCGGTCCCAGAGCAAAGCCATTCAAGTCGTGACCGCTCAACGAAATCCTCACGCCGAATCCGTCCTGGATGACTTTTTTCTCCTCGGCCACGCCGTCGCCGTTGGTGTCGCGCAGCGCCCAGATTTTCGGAATGCTGGCGAGATACACCGTGCCCTCGAGTGCGAAAACACCGGCCGCGGTGCCATCGAGCAAGTCATTGAAACCATCGGCGAAAACTTTCATCGTTTCACAAACACCGTCGCCGTCCTTGTCGACCAGCAGTCGGACGATTTCCGATTTTTCCGTTAGTTTGCTGATCGGCAGCTTGCTGCTCCATTTTTCATGGAGTTTCCTGCGGTCGTCCACGGTCTTGCTCGCGAGGTCGTCGAGATACCAGTACAAGTGATTGCGGTCGTCCTCGATGCCGAAGCGGAAACGATGGGTTTCCGACAGGTA
>CAMAQB010000131.1 GCA_945860285.1 Akkermansia muciniphila
AATCCGTGTGAGCGAGACGACGAGCACCGGCCACGATTGATACCATGAAAGCAAGTAGCGTTTTAGCCGGCGGGATGGAGTTAGGGCTTTTGTAGTCAAAGGGGATCAACTCGGTCATCCGGCCAGCCAGTCCAATCTTTTCCCAAAAAAGAAATGAGACTGACGAGGCCGCCAAAGGGAGTGATCGGCTTCTGAGTGGAAGAAAGGCGGACTTGCCGGGAAGGAAAAACGGGGGTTACAAGTTGGTTGCATCGTTTGGTGAAGGAAATTGGTATTTGGTTCGTTGACGCAAACCTTCTACCATTTGACTTGTAGCCAAACGATGCTTTATTTAATTTCGGTTTTCGGGTTCAAGTAATCCGCGGTCCGAGTGGGCCGCGCCTGTTTGGAAGTCGTGCTTGTGGAACACAAGTCAAATCCTGCATTTTTGGAGCCTTTTGTCTAGGATTATTTTAATCGCTTCTGTAAAAAGGCTTTGTGAGGATCAAGCCAATCGCCCTGTTCTTTTGATGATGAAACGGAATTCGTGGTTGTATAGTTGTCTGACATCAGCTTTCAATCGTGCCGCATGTCATCCGGATTTTCATTTGAATCGTTGAACAAAGCGCAACGGGATGCCGTGGGAGCGATCGACGGCCCGGTCATGATCCTGGCAGGAGCCGGAACCGGAAAAACCCGCACAGTCACGTGCCGCATCGCCAACATGCTCGAACGCAAGGTGTCCGCCCACAACATTCTCGCGGTGACATTCACCAACAAGGCCGCGGCGGAAATGCGCGAACGCATCGGCGGCATGGTCACCCGGAAAGCGGCGGAGGACATGACGGTCTGCACCTTCCATTCGCTCTGCGTGCGATTGTTGCGCGGCGGAATCGAGAGGCTGGGATACAAGAAAAACTTTTCGATCTACACCGGCAGCGACCAGGTAGGACTGATGAAACAACTGCTGGTGCGCAAGGGCGGGGCAAACTCCCCATTGAAACCCGAGCACATTCTCGGGGCGATCTCGAAATTGAAAAATGCCGGTCAGGATCCCGGAACACATCACGATGAATTCATCGGCATACTCGCCACCGCCTATCAGAACGAACTGCGCGCGCAAAATGCGGTTGATTTCGATGACCTGCTGGTTCTCGGTGAAAAGCTGCTCACCGAACACGAGGATGTGCGCGATGTCTTTCGCGAACAGTACCAGCGTGTGACCGTTGATGAATTTCAGGATACCAACGCCCTGCAGATGCGTTTGTTGCAACAACTGGTGGGACCTCCGTATCACGTTTGCGTGGTCGGCGACGACGACCAATCCATCTATGGCTGGCGCGGTGCCGAGGTGGCGAACATCCTGCAGTTTGAAAAATTCTTCCCCAACCCGAAGGTGATCCTGTTGGAGGAAAATTACCGCAGCACCCTTGCCGTGCTGCACACTGCGAACAGTCTGATCAAGCACAATTTGGGACGTCGCGCCAAGGTTCTGACCACGACGAGAGTCGGTGGTGCGCAAGTGAGAATTGTCTCCATGCCGGGCGATTCCGAGGAAGCGGAATTCATCGCTGAGGAAATCATCGAGGAAAAAAACCTGGCGAAAAAGGCATGGGAGGATTTTGCCGTGCTGTTCCGCACCAACGGTCAATGCCGGAAACTTGAAGAAGCCTTGCGGGAGCGGAAGATTCCCTATCGCATGGTCGGCGCGCAGAGTTTTTTCGACCGCCGTGAAATCCGCGATGTCATCGCCTACGCGCAACTGCTGGCGGCACCGGAATCGGATGTCGCACTGCTGCGGGTCCTCAACGCGCCGAACCGCGGCATTGGTCAAACGACTGCGGTGCTGGCGACCGACTTCAGTCGCGAGGCGAACAAGAGCGTGTGGGAGGCGTTGTGCGATCCCGCATTTACGCACACTCTCGGCGCAAAAACGCGCGCTTGCATCGAGAGTTTTGTCGCGCTGATTGCCGGAGCCAAGAACCGGATTGACCTGAGTCGGGACAACGCGGGCAAGGTGTTGCGCGAGATGATCGCGGAGATCGATTACATTCCCTGGCTGATGCGCGGATGCAAGACCGAAAAGGAACGCGACGCGCGCACCGAGGGAATCCACAGCATCATCCAACAGCTGGACGACTATGCGGCGCGGGGCAAAAAACTGCATGATTTTCTCGATGCCGTTTCGCTGAGTTCTTATCGCGAGGATGATCTGGAAAGCAAACAAGGGGTTACCTTGATCACCCTGCACGCATCGAAAGGGCTCGAATTTCCCCATGTTTATCTGGTCGGCCTGGAGGAGGGGACCTTGCCGCACAAACGCAGTATCCAGGAAGGCACGCGCGACGAAGAACGTCGTCTGCTCTATGTCGGAATCACCCGCGCCCGCGAGCGCTTGACGCTGACATACTGTGCGACCCGGGTGAAGTATGGCGAACAGGTGTCCTGCCAGCCCAGCAGTTTTCTCAATGAGCTCGATGGCGAGCATCTGTTGATAAGTTCCTATGATGAAATCATGGGACGCGAAGCCAGCGATGACGAGCTGGAGAATTTTTTCAGCAGCACGAAGAACATGTTCGACGAATAGTTTCCGCGCGCAGAGGGAATCTTGTTAGGCCTCGTCATTGGAAGGATGGTATCGATAATCCCTTCAGTGAATGAACAAGCGGCACAGGAAGAGGAACCACAGGAGACGGATATGCGCATCAGAAAAACGCGAGCACCTGCGCCGGGCGGCGAACATTAGATCGGCTTCTTGTTGACGAGTGTCATCCGGCAGTCGCCTATGAAGGCATCGACGCGCAGTTCCAGGGGAATGCGGTCCGGATCATCGCTGAGCCAGAGTGTGGCGGTCTTCATTTTTTTGTAGGGCTTCAGGCTCAGGTCTGACATGATCTTGGTGAGGCTGATGCTGATTTTGATGGCGTCGCGACCGTTGATTTTTTCTCTTCCCAAAACGGAAATTTTCGCGAGATAGGGAGTATTGAACGGCTGGATCACCTGGACAATCTCTTCACCGTTGTCGAGCTTCTTGCTGCGGATCAGCAGCATGTAGGAAAAGGCATCGAACACCGGCGAATAGGAAAACGATTTCGCGGTCACCTTGTCCTTGCCCGTGGCATGTGGTCGGGTGATCTCCCTGACACTGACCAAACCGGGCGCGAAGTCGACCGTGGTCACCTTGGTCTCTTCCTTGTCGGTTTCATTGCAATGGGACAGGATCGGGCAAAGGCTGGTGTTGTTGACCTTGCCAAGCATGTCAAACGTGTAAGGGAACAACTTCGCCGCCGCGCCCTGGCTTCCGCCCGAACAGGTGTTTTTCATCACCGCGGAAGTCGAACCCTTCGAACCGAATTCAAAATTGACGCGACCGGCCTCGACTTGTCCGTTCCAAGAGAGGGCATATTCAATGCTGACCGGCTTGACCGGCGGATGCTTGCCCGGGGCGGGGGATGTGAGTTGCGATGCCCATGAGGGGGCGGCGTGGGCTGAGCCAATCAAGGCAACTACGGCGAAGATTCGTATCGTTTTCATACGCGGTTCTGCGATGTTGTCGAGTAGGGGTTTATTCAGATTTTTCCGGTTGATCGGGTTTGTCGCCGACATCGGGTTCCTCGCCTTCTTCCGTATCAGTCATGTGGGGCTCGACGAACTCATCGGCAGGACGACTAGGCATTTCCACCGCAGCTTTTGTCGAAGGCGGGGAGGAGTTGAGAATCCGTTCCAGCCGCTCTCTCTCCTCCATCGCTTCGGCTTTCTTTTTGATGCGGGCATCATACCACGCGATCCAGATCGAGATTTCGTAGAGAACAATCATCGGCACCGCAAGCAGACAGAGCGTGAAGCCGTCGGGCGTGGGGGTGATGACCGCGGCGATGATCACGATGGCCACGATGGCGTATCCCCGGGTGCGACTCATGATTTCATAATTCAGCAAACCGATTTTCACCAATACCCAGACCACGACGGGTAGCTCAAAGCACACACCGAAGATCAGCGTGAACTGGGTGGCGAACGAAAGGTAATAGCCGATCCGCCATTCATTCGCGATGCCCATCGATTCGCCGTAGGAGTAAAAGAATTCCAATACGCTGGGCAGAACCCAGAGATAGGAAAACAGCACCCCGCAGAGAAAAAGCCCGAAGCCCACCCCCAGTGCGGGATAGATCGCCTTCTTCTCATGCTGGTGAAGCCCGGGCATGATGAACTGGAGAATGAACAACAGCAGCAGCGGAAAGGCGACGACGATGCCGGCGAAAAAGGCGAGTTTCATCGAGAGCATGAAGGCTTCCGACGGATTGAGCGAACTCATGAACTTGAAACGGTCGCGGGTCCCCGCGATGGCGTCGGGTTTCAGTTCGATCAATTGATTCAGCATCGATTTCTGTTCTGCGGAAAGTCCCGCTTGCGCTTTGACAAAACTGCCCTGTTTTTCCGCTGGAAGGGTGATTGCGGCGCGAAAGCAGGAAGCGACGGCAATCAGTTCGCGCTCCTGCGCTGACAACTGATCAAGATAAGCGGGCTGGAGGTTTTGCGGCAAATGAGCCAACGCCTCCGTGCCTTCCTTGGCCTTTTCCCAGGTGTCTGCATTGATCGGTCCGGTTTTGGGAAGTTTGTTCGCCGAATGAATCTCCCAGACCTTGCCGATCGGCTCGCGCAGGATTTCCATCAGCTCGTCTCGATAGGAAAAACAACCGAGAGTGGTGATCAGCAGCGTGATCACGATTCGGGTGACCATGATGCGAAGATCTTCAAGGTGCTCCAGAAACGGTTTTTCCGCGTCGGGATTCGCCTTGTCGCGCAATTGGAAAACTTTCTTGAGGAGGAACATCTGCCCCGAGAGTATCGCCCGGACCAGGACTTTGCAAGTTTGCTGATGGAGCTTTTCGGTTCATCGTCCGCTGGATCTCCGCAAGCCCGTGAAACACATTCACACCAACCGAACATTGTTCAGACCAGTCCGCCATGCAAAAATGGTGAAAAGCCAATCAGCCAACGATCCTCAAACGGTGTAGGCTTCGCGCTAAGGCTCATTGCAGGCAAGACGAGCAATGGCTCACAACCAACCCTGAGCAAAAAACCCAGGAGTACCGACCTCAATTACCGCGTCCAAAAATCTGCTACGAAATGGAATGGAAATTACTCTTGATCCGCTTTGATACTAAAGAGCCCACTTTTGTCATCAATTGTAATTCCGAGCGGATTCAAGGGCGCGTGATGAGGCGGATTGTCAAAGCGACGTGACGACGAGACGGGCGAACAGGGTGCTGTTGGTGGTTGGCAGGGAGACAGATACGATTTCGTTGCCGCCGTCGTCCGTGACCGTGGTCATTGCGGCGGTAGCGGTGGTCCAACTGTCGGCGCTGAGATTGGTCGAATACTGCACGGACGAGGCGAAACCTGCGGCACCAGCGGCCTTGCTGCGGGTGAAGCGGAACGTCACGGTCGTGGCAGTTTTTTCAAGGGTGGGCAGCGAGGATTGGGTGGAACTGGCGGGCGTGGTACCGAGCACATACTCAATGGAATTCGCGAGTCCGTCGCCATCAGGATCTGCACTGGAGGCAATGACGGCGGAGTCGGTGCTGGCGGGGTAGTAGCCATCGATCCAAGTGGCATAGGCGGCCGTGCGCGTGACCGGAGTGGCGGCGAATTCCGAGTTGTGATCGAGCACGGCCCAGACGAGGTGATTGGCCGCATCATGGCCCCAGCTTCCGGTGGGGAGCCCTTCGGTGTAGGGTCCGTTGACGAAGAGGGCGTCGACAGCGGCGGTGGAAAGGCTGGCCATGTCGGTGTTCCCGAGGATGGCGTTGACCCAGGCACCGGAGCTATACCAGCCGAGCATCGGCTTGCTGGTGCCAAGCGCGGCGAGCACGGCGGGGGAGTAACTGAGCTGCAGGAGGAACTGGTTGCTGCCGCTGCCGCTGACGTCGAGCACATCACTGAGCAGATGGGAAAGCTCAGAGCTGCTGCGCTCCCGATACGTAAGGCTGCACGTGTAGGCGGTGGTGGCGGCGGCGAAGCGAAGGGAGGCATCGCTTCCCAGTCCACTGGCGCTGCGCATGCTCATGTGGCCGCGCTCGCCGGTGGTCATGGCGCAGCTCATCGCGCTGCTGCCGGTGACGAGCTTGTAAAGGTTCGTTGAAGTGCCATCGAAGGCCCTGAAATACAGCGTGCCATTCAGGTTGACCATGGTGGTGCCTGTCGCGATTCCGGTTCCACTGCCGGGATTCATGTCGAGAGCCATGTAGGTGCCTGCCGCGGTGCCGTCGGTGACCCAGAGTTCGGTGCCGTTGATGCCGTCGTTCGCAGCGAAGAAGACGTAGTCGCCGACCTTGGTGAATACCGCTGCATTCGAGATGCCGGTGTTGGCGCCAGTGTTGATGTCCTTCAGAAGGTTGGTGCCGCCGCTGGTGCCATCGGTCACGTAGAGTTCATGGCCGGTGGCGGAGGTTCCAGCCTGGAAAACAATTCCGTTTACGGCCTGGGTGTATTCGCTCGGGTTGCTGTTGCCGTTTAATTCACTGCCCAGGTCCTTGATCATTTTTGTGCCGTCGCTTGTCCCGTCGCTGATCCATGGCTCCTGGCCGTTGCCGGACTGATAGGCGGTGAAAAACAGTCTGCTGCCGATCCAGGCGAGATCGGAGGGGGCACCGGAAGAGGTGGCGTCGTTGATGACCTTGATCTTGGTGACGCTGGATCCATTGGAGCTGAAACAATAAAGGGTGCTGCGGAGGTGAGGAACGAACCTCCGGCTGCGCCCATGGTTGAACAAGCCCGATGCGACCTGTGACGTGCCCTTATGCGTTTTGTGTTGGCAGCCGCTCTGGCGGGAGTGCTGGCTTTGCGGGTTGGTGACCGGT
>CAMAQB010000132.1 GCA_945860285.1 Akkermansia muciniphila
CAGAGCCGTATCCTGCGCAAGATGCAAGAGCTTGCGAGACTGGCCGCCCAAACCAAGGAAAAACCTTGCAACAACAAAGAAATCCAGTTTTGAACCGTCGCTGTCTAGTTTTGAACCGTCGCTGTCTAGTTTTGTTCAGGCACCGACAGAAAACATTTTTTGGCATGCAAATGCAGTCAAATGATTGACAGCTTCCTGGCAATGCGGTTCCCTGAGTGGGAAGACAATTATGCAAGAAGGAGCGATATTGATTACAGGAGGAGCGGGATACATTGGTTCCCACACGGTTCGCCTATTGTCCTCCCAGAGACGGAAAATAGTGGTGCTGGACAATCTGGTCTACGGCCATCGTGATGCAATCATCGACGATCAGGTGGAATTCGTTAAAGGCGAGGTGGGAGACAAGGAACTTCTCAAGGAATTGTTTTCCCGGCATGCATTCGCCGCAGTGGTTCATTTCGCCGCCTATGCATATGTCGGCGAATCGGTTCAAAATCCGCTGAAATATTATCGCAACAATACGTCCGAGCCACTCGCACTGCTGGACACCATGCAGGATTTCGGTTGCAAGGTTTTTGTCTTTTCGTCCACTTGCGCCACGTATGGCGTTCCGGAAGTCGTTCCGATTAACGAGAATACCGTGCAGTCGCCGATCAATGCCTATGGACGCAGCAAATTGATGTTGGAATGGATTCTGGCGGACTGCGAAACCGCATGGGGACTCCGCTCCGCTTGTTTGCGATATTTCAACGCCAGTGGCTGCGCGGAGGATGGAAGGATCGGCGAGGATCACGATCCCGAAACCCATTTGATCCCGAGGGTATTGATGGCTCTAACAGGCGAGGCCGGACCTGTGGAGATTTTTGGCACTGATTATCCCACGCCCGACGGGACATGCATCCGCGACTACATTCACGTCAATGACCTTGCCACGGCGCATGCGAAAGCCTTGGATTATCTCCAAACGGGCGGGGCGTCCCTGCGAGTAAACCTCGGTACAGGCAAGGGGGTCTCGGTGAGGGAAATCATTTCCGCCGTTGAAGCGGTCACCGGCCAGAGTGTTCCTGTCATCGAAGGACAACGTCGCGCGGGCGACCCGGCTCAGTTGGTGGCTGATCCCTCACTCGCGAGCGACATTCTAGGCTGGAGAGCGGAACACCTTGATATTTTACAAACCGTTCGTTCGGCTTGGTCGTGGATGAATGGTCCCACCAAGGGGCGCTATTCCTCATAATGGGGGAATTTCAGTAACTGCGATGTAATCACATATTTTCATTGCTTGTTCCAAAAACATCGGTATCGTCTACTTCGTAACCCACTTGTTTTTATGAGAAAACCATTGTTGATAAATGAGAAAGCGCGCTTGACAGGAAGGGGATTCAGCCTTCTCGAGTTGCTGGTGGTCATCGTGATCATCACGATCTTAATGACGATGGGAGCCATGGGGATTCGCAATCTGACAGGAGGAAAAAGCACTTCCACAGCCATCGCCAATGCGGAAGCGGTCTTTGCTGAAGCCCGCGCTACGGCTATCGGCAAAGGAACGTCGACACGGGTCATTGTCGATGCCAACGACATCAATGATCAGAGCAAGTATTTGCGGAAAATCCTCGTTGCGGCTCAGGACTTGAACGAGGATGGAACTCCGAAAACCACCTGGACGTTGTCAAGTCGGGGGTACACCTTGCCAGACGGAACTTTTTACAGCGCCAAATTCAGCAAGAAGAGCGCCACGGGCAATGAGCCCATGACTCCCGAGCAACTCACGTTTACCAAGGCTTCGGATTCGGGAAAATATGTTGTGTATGAGTTCAACAACCAGGGGATATGCAAAACCCCCGGAGCCACTTTTGTCATAGGCGGTGGCGCCCGTCCCAAGGGGCAGGAACCTATCATCAGCGGTGCAGCCAAGAGAGACTTCGCAGGTTTCACGATCTGGGGCAATGGGGAGACATCCACATTCCGAAACACGACCCAGATCGGCGATTTGACAGCAGTGAAAAATTTCTAATTTACAGAGTTGCATATAATGAAAAATCTTGGCAATCGCAAAAAATCCGGCTTCACGCTGATGGAAACAGTCATCGCCATCGGTGTGCTGGCTGTCATGCTGACAGCATTCATGGGCGTGTTTGGTCCCGCCACGCGGGGGATCAGGCGTTCGATCAATGTCCAGGAGGCCGACCGCCTGACCAGCGCACTGGAAAAAGAACTCGCTACGAACCGTCCTCTCAACGGCGGTGCCAACGAGGATGTGACGGCCTTCCACAAGGCCTACAAATGGATTCTTGAGTCACATGGCAATGACACCATCGTTTTTTCCTATCAATACCGCGGCAATCCCAAGAAACTCCGGGTTGATGGCACGATGGAACCCTATGCGGACAAAAACGGCCAGGCGGGCAAGGATTTTGTGGTGCAGCCGATGTTCCGTCGTCGCAGCGACACCCAGTTGCAGACCGATCTGAAGTCGATTGAGGGCCGGGTGTTTTTCGTGAAAATGACCCAATTGGTCTTCGATGGAGCCAACGGGTTGAAACTCGGGCAGCCCGGCGTGATTGTCTCGCCGCCCCCGGCACCGGGTTCCATTCCGCCCGCCGGAGCAGGTGCCGACGGCTATTCCGAAGCCGTGATTCCCATGACGGCGGAATTTTATGAAATTCAAACCACCGACCCGAACTTCCTGAGTTCGAGTGGCAAGTTTGATGTGACGAAATATAAAAAACCCATGTTCGCCCGAAATATTGCTGTTCGTCGCTGATTTTCCCAAACACCGGAATTATGAAAAATCCCACCACTCACCGTTTCAAACGTGGCTTCACACTCATCGAGTTGATGGTCGCGATGGCCATCGCCGTGATCATCATGGGCATGTTGATCGGTATCACCAATGTCGCCATGGGAACGTGGCAGCGCAGTCGCGCCGAGGTCCGGGCCTCCCGCCAGGCAAAGGCATTGCTGGATCTCATGGCCAAGGACCTGGAGTGCCTGGTGGTCCGCTCGGGCAATGTCAACGAATGGCTGTATGCGAAAACGGAAACGGTTTTGCCCGGGCCGGCCACTGACCGCAGCACCAATGCCGCGGAATTCATCTTCTTCTCGGCTGCGTCCGACCGCTACAAGGGTGGTGCCGGAACCGCCGCCGATAAGGGCGGTGATGTCTGCACGGTATCCTACAAACTCGCGTATCAAGATCCTTTGGAGGGCGCGGACAATCCCGAATCTACGTTTGTGTTCTATCGCCAATTGATGGACCCCAAGCCTACATTTGATACGATGCTCGGCAAGCCTGACATCAAGGTCGCATTCGACGCCACGGCGGGAAAAAACAAATTTGAAACCCGGCTCACCGCGGGGGAAAACAACGGCACCTCCAAGTACGACTTTGTCTGCGAAAACATCTACCAGTATTCGATTACTCTGCGTGTGGATGTTACATCGACAGTTGGTGCTGTCACGACCGTCAAACCGGTTCGCGTGACTCTTGGCAACGACGCTTCCGCCAATGTCTTCCGATTGTATGGAGACAGGATTGACACCGACGGAAATGTCGGCGGCGGGGCGATGACTGTCAGCAATGCGGAATTGAAATCGGGCAAAGTGACCGCCGTGGAAATCAGCCTGACCGTGCTGTCGGACTTCGGCATCAATCAATTGAAGAGCCGCAAATTCAGCTCGCCTGCCGACAAAGCCAAATTCCTCGCCCAACATTCCTACGAGTTCAGCAAGACCGTTGATGTGCCGGGATTGTAATTGTCGATCAGCCTAACGATTTTCAGGAAATCACACCGAGCTCCTTGCCGACTTCGACAAACGCATCGATTCCCTGATCCAGTTGCTCCCTGGTGTGGGCCGCGCTGATCTGCGTGCGAATTCTCGCCTTGTCCTGGGGGACAACCGGATGGAAAAACCCGATCGCATAAACCCCGTGATCAAGTAGTCGGTTGGAAAAACGCTGGGCCAACGACGCGTCGCCGAGCATCACCGGCGTTATCGGATGATCTCGTCCCGCGATGGTGAACCCGGTCTGGGCCATGGCATGGCGGAAATACTCTGTATTGGATTTGACCCGATCGGCAAACTCGGTGGTCCTCTCGAGGATTTCAAACACTTTCAGCGAAGCTGCGACGATGACGGGCGCAACGCTGTTGGAAAACAGATAGGGCCGCGAACGCTGGCGCAACAAGCCGATGAGTTCGCTTTTCCCCGAGGTGTAGCCTCCGGAAGCACCACCCAGCGCCTTGCCCAATGTTCCTGTCGTCAGATCGATGCCGCCAAAAATTCCGCAATACTCGTGAGTGCCGCGTCCGCGCGAACCCAAAAATCCGGTGGCGTGACAGTCATCGAAATGCACCATGGCGTTGTATCGAGAGGCCAGCGCGTGGATTTGATCAAGCGACGCGATGATTCCGTCCATGGAAAAAACTCCGTCCGTGGTAATCAATTTGAATCGAGCGCCATCTTGATCGGCTTGTTGCAACTGTCTTTCCAGATCGGCCATGTCGTTGTTGGCATAGCGGTATCGTCGTGCCTTGCACAACCTGACGCCATCGATGATCGAGGCATGATTCAACGAGTCGGAAATCACCGCGTCATCCTCGCCCAGCAATACTTCAAACAAACCACCGTTGGCATCGAAACAACTGGGATAAAGAATTGTTTCTTCCGTACCGAGAAAACGGGAAATTGTCTCCTCAAGTTCCCTGTGCTGGGTTTGCGTTCCGCAAATGAAACGAACCGAGGCCATGCCGAATCCCCAGCGGGCGAGGGACTTTTGCGCGGCATCCACCACTGCGGGATGGTCCGCCAATCCAAGATAGTTGTTGGCACAGAGGTTGATCACCGTGCGACCGTCATTCAGCCGAACGGTGGCGTCCTGGGCTGAGTCGATAAGCCTCTCGGATTTATACAAACCCGCGGAGGAAATCCCAGCCAATGTTTGCTGGTAATGCTCCAGTTGCAGCGTCGGAATCATGAACAATTGATGGCAGAACGTTCGACGGATGACAAGGCGGCGTTTGTCAGAAACTTGCCTTGCAGATCAGGATGATGTCACTCGACAGTCACCGGCGTGCCGACCTTGATTTTAGCGTAGACATCGGGAATCGCTTTGTAATATCCGCGAATGCATCCATGCGATGCCGGATAGCGGGGGACATTGCCGATGTGGTGCCCGACGCCATCCCAGGTGATGCGCATCCAGTATTTCATCGGCGCACCGGCAAATTTCCCACCTTCGGGAATTTTGTCCTCCGAGGTGTCGGCATCGCCATTGACCAGATCACCGTTCGCATCATAGATTTTGCCGTATCGATTGGATTTCTTGTCGATCACCTTCTCAAGGATCACGAAGCTTCCTTTCGGGGTGGCATGGCCCTTGCGTCCGCTGGAAATGGGGTAATCCATCACCACGGTGTCGCCATTCATCAGTTTCCCGCGCTGTTTGCCAGTATCCAAAACAAGCCTCGAATTTCCGGCATCGGTCTGCGAGTAAAGCTCCTGGTTTTTGTATATGTTGTAGGTTTTCGGATAAGATGGCTCCGCAGTGAAATTTTCGTAGGTTCCCGCCGGGAAGGGGTTGACAAACTTTGCCTGCTCAGTGCCTTTTTTTGCGGCATCTTGCACCTTGGCAGTATTCGAGCAACTCGAAAGGGCCAGCAATACACTCAATGAGGCAGCCAAGGCGAAAGTCGAATTTTTTATCATGCGGGTTTTATATACCGTTGATGACCTGAAATATCAAGGCATTTTCAATTGCTGAGGGAAAAAGTACTTCTATTTTCGGGACATGTTTCCCAGGGCGCAAGTCGCATGCTCGACCTATCGAAAGCGGATTGAACCCGTACCGATCAAGCCCGAACCCGTACCGATTGCCCCCGCGGTATCCGCACTCGATCCGAAAATCCCGAGCATTCTTGACCGCCGCCTAAAAAACTGGTCCAAGTCGAGTGAAAGGATTTGAATCAAATCAAGTCCGAAACCATGAAGCAAAAAAGACACACACCGGAAGAAGTTATTCGATTGTTGCGCGAGTGCGACAGCAGACCATTGAGTCAGGAAAAGTTCTGCAAGCAGAAGCAGATTTCAGTGCCGACCTTGCACCGTCTTTGGGGTCTTTGGGGTCAGTCCTCGCATGGTAACATTTTTATTTGACGAATGAGTTCTTTTTGGTAGGTTTTCCCCATGGCTAGACCGTTGAGATTTGTTTACCCTGGTGCTGTGTATCATGTGATGGCGCGTGGGGATGGTGGAAAAAAGTTGTTTCTCACTGATTCTGATCATTTGTTGTTTCTGGATTCGCTGGATGGGGCTTGTAAGAGCCACGGCTGGCGCATTCATGCGTGGGTGTTGATGGGCAACCATTTTCATCTGCTTCTGGAAACGCCGGAGCCGAATTTGGTATCGGGTATGAAGTGGTTGTTAGGGGGATTCAGCCAAGCATGGAATCGTCGCTACAAGCGCAGCGGCCATGTATTTCAGGGGCGATACAAATCCATTCCCGTTTCTGGAGAGCGCGCAGCGGATCCTTACCATTTCCGTATCGTGGCTGATTACATCCATCTCAACCCCGCCCGCGCTAAACTCGCATGCGGCACGAAGGGAGCGTTGAGTTCGTATCGATGGAGTAGTTTGCCTGCATACACAAAGGGCAAGGGGCCAGAATGGTTAGTTTTTGATCGGGTGCTCGATGCCTTTGCCCTCGCTAAGAGCGGACGTGGAAGACGAGCTTATGCAGAATGGTTAGAAATACGGGCAACTCAAGACGGAGGGAAACTGCCCGATGCCGCCATGCAGGCATTGCGAAAAGGTTGGTATCTTGGCGAAGA
>CAMAQB010000133.1 GCA_945860285.1 Akkermansia muciniphila
GTTGCCGTTTTGTTCGATTCTCGCATTGCACCATGTACTGCCTGCCAGTATTCCTTGTGGAGTATTGAGTCCAGGGAACTTGCGGTCCACTCGGAAGTTGCCCCGGACATCGCAGATATCGTCATGGTACATTAGCAGCGGAAATGCAACGTAGCTGTCGTCGAGCGGATCCCAAGTGCATTCTACTGTGGTTTGTTCCGGAATCCTAAATCCGAGCATTCGGTCGCCGATTAATGTTGGGCCGTTACCACCAAATCCACCGGGCTGTGCCTGAATAGGAACAACGTGCGCCGCGAATTGGCGATCCACAAGAACGCGATGAACGGGGGCAGATGCTTGAAGACGCGTAAACAGAACTGTGCCGCTTTCGGAAAAATCGTCAAGTCGAAGGCTCTCAATATCAGTTACCGGAAGCTCAATGACAGCAAAATGTGGATTAGCAGTTCTTATCCAATCAATCGTGCCATCATCCGGCGCGGCATCGTCTGAGTTATCAACCCCATCTCCATCTTTGTCGGCAACTGTTGCGTTGGGGTTGGCTTGGACTCCAGCCGCGTAAGCTTGGAGATTGCTCAAGCTGCTGTCGGGAAAGGGGTCGGCTGCATCGGCACTGTCGTTGGGGTTCAAGTTGTGATTTAGTTCCCAACCATCGGGAATCCCGTCGCCATCGCTGTCGGAGGCGTTAGGATTCGTGGCAAGTTGGTGTTCTTCGTTGTTTGTTAGACCGTCGCTGTCGGAGTCGATGTCGTCGATCAGGATGTGCCAGAAGAGCTTTGGAGGGGTGGGAGAGCCGGGCTCGGTGACGTTGATGCCGATGCTGTGATTGTTGTTTTCCGCAATGATTGGATCGCCGACAGGGAGCCAGCTTTCCATATCGGTGCTGGCCTGGAGTTGGTAGCGTTTGCCGATTCGGGTGGACCAGGTGAGGGTGTAGGCTCCGGCGGTCGCGCTGGGGAGCAGTGTGGTGGCGACGATGCCTTCGGGCGGGTTGGCCCAAAAAGGATCGGTGCCCGCAGCGGCTTCGGTCCGGTTGTTCCAGCCGTCGATGTCGGAGTCAGCCGTGGGGAAAAAAGTGTTAGGAAACAGGTTGCCGTTGTTGTACTGTTTTTCCCAGAGATCGCTGAGGCCGTTGTTGTTGGTGTCAAGGATGGCATGGGCAACTACGGTGAAAAGCAGGGTGTGCAGGAGGATGATGCGTTTCACTGGGCACCTCCTGCTTCGTTGGTGTTTTCTTTGGGCTCGATGGTCCAGTGCTGAATGATGATGTCGGGTTTGGGATCAGGGGGATTGGCGAGGCGTTCGGCGGCTTTTTGGGCACGCTCGAGTGTCAGGCGTTGATGTTCGGCGATGAGTTCGCTGTGGTTTTCACGATAGATTTCGTGCAGACCGTACAGGGGGGCGAGTTCATCGGCGCTGGGGTTTCCTTGGATGACTTGAAAGCGGGGCTCGGTGCTGCTGTCGGCGGGTAGTTCGGGAATGAGCGGTGGGGAATAGGTTTTTCCGGCTCTGGCAGCGCGGGCTGAGGCTCTGGCGGTGTCCTCATCGCCGATCATGAACATGAGCATGTAGGTGGTGCTGTTTTTCTTGAAGCGGCGGAGGGAATCGAAGTGGTGGAAGTTGACATTGCTCCATGCTTTGTAGGTTTGCATGGGTGTCACGCCTTGGCTGGACCAGGTGATGAGTGTGCGGGTGCCGTCATGCACCTTGCAGGAAAGCATCAGCGTGCGCTGCGGATCGGCTTGTGCGATGCGAGCATCACGAGCCGCGAGTTCTTCGGCAGTGAGCGGTTGCGGTGCGGGTGCCGCCGAGATGGGAGGAAGATCGATAGGGACGATTTCCTGAATAGTGAATTTTTGGCCCTCGCTATAAACGACTTTGGAAGAAAGAATGTCTTCGGTGTCGATTTTGAGTCGCTCGGGTTCGGGGGCAGGTGCGTTCGCGGCACCGGGCTCCTTAACGAGGGGATCGATGAGTGTGGCCGGGCTGATGGTGGGCTCTTGGGCCTGAAGTGCTGCGATGAGCAGCAGGGGAATGAATTTTATTTTCATAACTGAGTGGGGAAATGTTGCGAGTCGTCCCCACAGGTGGACGGGGAGTGAATAAGTCGCACGAAGTCGACCGCAACGGCCTTTGGCCTCTCTCCGAAGAAAGCGGCTTGAACATGCGCCGCTGCCTCCCCGGCCTTTCGGCTGGTTTGGCAGCAATGGTTTGCGGTCATTGCTAACCGCTTCGTGAGAGGATATTCAGACCTCATCCCCTTACGCGAACATAGCTAGAATAAACACGTGTTTGCTGGGGGCAAGATTATTTTCCTAGAATCGCGGTGGGAAAGCGGATGAGGGGCATGAATGGGGGATGTGACGGCTGATGAGGTGACGAATCCTGTGCGTCACGACAACCGGCGGAACAGTTCCGAATTTTTCTGGATCAGTTGTTTGGTTTTGACCGCAGCCTGTTTCGACTCGATGACCGGACGAACGGGAGTGATAATGATCGATCCGCCGTCATGCAGAGTGACCGTGACTTCGTCACCG
Organism: Akkermansia muciniphila; assembly: GCA_945860285.1. GTDB lineage: Bacteria > Verrucomicrobiota > Verrucomicrobiia > Verrucomicrobiales > Akkermansiaceae > UBA956. Next base: position 2,535 of record CAMAQB010000133.1, read on the forward strand.
GCTTTGAGATGTGCCAGGCCCATCAAGGTGGAATCGAAGATGATGCCGTGTGAGTTGCCGATTTTCGAAATGGTTTTTGTCATGGAGTAATACTAAGTTTTACATGGGGTGTCGTCAATCAGCGAAAATGCGGCTGCAAAAAAGCGCCCGGCTCAGGGCTTCTTGGGTGGAAAATGCCGTATGAACAAAGTCAAAAATCAACGCTGCGCCGTGATTCGCACGACGTTTCGACTTGCCAAGTCCGCCGGATTCACTTGTAGTTGCCGTCCTTTCGGAACTCATGGCACTCATCGTTCAAAAATACGGCGGCACCTCGGTCGGCTCGCTGGACCGCATCCGCAATGTGGCCCATCGGCTCAAATCGACGCGCGATGCCGGAAACAAGGTTGTCGCGGTGGTTTCGGCGATGTCGGGCGTGACCGACGGACTGCTGAAAATGGCCCATGAACTCTCGGCCTGTCCTCCCGAGCGCGAGTTGGACGTTCTGGTGTCCACCGGCGAACAACAGTCGATCGCCCTGGTTGCGATGGCTTTGCAGGACATTGGTGTCGAGGCCGCCTCGATCACCGGAGCCCAGGCAGGGATTTTCACCACCGGTTCCCATACCCGCGGGCGGATTCTGGAAATCGATCCCTCGCTGATGAACCAGATGCTCGACGAGGGCAAAACCCTGGTCGTCGCGGGTTTTCAGGGCGTCACCCCAGAAGGCATGATCCACACCCTCGGCCGCGGTGGTTCGGACCTGACCGCGATCGCCATCGCCGCCGCTCTCAAGGCGGATGTCTGCCAGATTCTCACCGATGTCGATGGCGTTTACACCTGCGACCCCCGCATCGTCCCGAACGCGCGCAAGCTGCCGGAAATCAGTTACGATGAAATGCTCGAAATGGCGTCGTCGGGCTCGAAGGTCATGCAGTCGCGCTCGGTGGAATTTGCGAAAAAATACGGAGTCATTTTCGAGGTGCGCTCCAGCCTCAACAACAATCCCGGAACCCTCGTACTGGAAGAACATACCGCTATGGAAAACGTCGTCATTCGTGGAATCAGCATCGAACGCTCGCAAGCCCGTGTCACCGTGACCGGCATCCCCGATGCTCCGGGCATGTCCGCGGCAATCCTCGGCGCCCTCGCCGAGGCCGAAATCAATCTGGACATGATCATTTCGAACATTGCCAGTGACGGCTTCGCGCGGCATTCGTTCACCATGCATTCGAACGATCTCGGCAAAGCCCAGGCCGCATTGAAGCCGGTGATCGCCAAACTCGGCAGTCACGCGAAAGTGGAAACCGAAGGCGGCATCGCCAAACTTTCCGCAGTCGGCATCGGCATGCGCTCGCATTCGGGCGTCGCCGCGACGATGTTCAAGGCCCTCGGTGATGCCAGCATTAACATCGGCATGATCTCCACCTCGGAAATCAAAATCGCGGTGACGGTGGACGAGCGTTTCATCGAGGACGCCGCGCGCGCCGTGCACGATGCCTTCCATTTGGACAAGGAACCGGCGTGAGTTTTATAAATGCTCCCCGCCCTGGTGTTCGCGGCTGATTTCCATCAGCAGTTTTTTTTCCTTTTCGGTCAACGAGTGCAGGCCTTTCTCGCGGACTTTGTCGAGTATCCGGTCCATCGCGTTGGTGGCTTTCAAATCAATCACCGTCCGCGGTTTGAGTTTTGGTTCCTGACGCGGCAGCACCGATTTTGCAGGCCGGGATCTTCTTTCCGGCAATCCCAGTTCCTCGGCGAGTTGCAGCGGACGAAGCAGTCCGTGGTGTTTCAGCAATGCATAAATCGCGCCAAACACAACGACGTGAACCGCCAGCATTGGCCAGTTGCGGAAGACGATGTCCGAACCTGCGGTGCCGAGCAGAACGATCAAAGCAATCCATTTCAAGCGGATGCCGAACAGAAAAAACGGCTCGTTGGGATGCATCAGGCAGTAGATCACAAACATCAAGGTTCCCAACCACTGCGGTCCCAGCAAGGTTCCGTAGCCGAGGGCTTTGCAGGTGAGCAGCACCAGCGGCGGCATCAGCCAGGCCAGCGCACAGGTCAGCGCGAATACAGCGGGTTCGACTTCCTGTTCGACCCGCGTGCCGAAAAGCGCGAGCATGACCACGCTGATGATGAAACCGATAGTCGGTGCGGCAAACCAAAGGTAACTGAAGATTGTCCACCAAGATGTTTGTAGCTCATTGCCCGACGAAAACATCATCAGTTCGGCATAGCTCTGCATCCCCAATCCCAGACACACCAGCATCGATGCGACCAACAGCAGCACGATGAGTTGGGTGAGATGGATGGGAAAACGCCCCAAAGTGAAATAGGGCTCGCGCCCGCTGCCGTAACTCGAAAATTCCATAACCGTCGTCGCAGAGCATAACAACATTCTTGCGGGAATCAATGCATTTGCTCACGCCGCGTGTCTGCCGTGCGTTCCCGCATAGCGCAGCAGCGTTTGTGGGATCGATGCAACAATAACTTTCTGAGCACACCGGTGGATGCATTCCTCGGCATTAGTCCCGGTAAACATCTCGCCGATGTGCAACCCGGATTACCACAACAGTAATGATGGTATCGTGAATCTCATACAGCACGCGATAATCTCCTTGTCGAATGCGATACTTCTCTTCCCCAGAAAGCTTCTTTACGCCCTGTGGTCTTGGCTCACTTGATAGCTCGCGGATGCGTTTGATGATCCGCTTCTGGTCTTTGATCGGAATACTGGCCAGTTCCTTGGCGGCAGTTTTCTTGATTTCAATTTTATATCTTTCCATCTCGTCTCAATCCTCGAACAAATGTCTCAAAATCCAGCGAGATTTCCTTTGCGCGGTCGCGAAAGGCATTTAGATCATCAATATCTTCAGCCAATGATCCCTTTATGGCCTCATTCACAAGTGCCGAGACAGAAATGTTAGTTTCAGCGGATCGAAGTTTGAGGGCTTTGTGGATGTCTTCCTCAAGATAGATTGTTGCTCTTCTCATATGGTGAAATTTTGCATTAAAACGTCATAACGTCAAGATGCGTTTTTTGACGAATCGTGTCATTCGTTGTCACGTGCCAGGAACATTTTTCTTCTGTTTGATTGCTTGAATGTCTTAAAGAATATGCACGGGGATTTACCTTTGTTGCTTCCGAGTTCGGGTCGCCGAGCCTCTGCAATGATGGGTGACCCTCCAGAGGGGGGGAAATCTTTTCTGTAAGAGCGATGGGCGACTTCTGCGTAATGCGATCTTATGAAAGGCATTTTTCTTCCCGCTTTGGTTCTTGCGCTCGGATTGGCTGCGGGAGGTTTGTTCATTGGCGAAGGCATTTCCGGACGGAACAGCGGGGCTCGGGTGATTTCGGTCAAGGGTCTAGCGGAAAAGGAAGTGTCGGCCACCGTGGCGATCTGGACGGTCGGATATCGCAGCAGCGACGATGAGTTGGTCGGCCTGAACGAAAAACTGAAAGAAAACACCCGCACGGTGGTCAAGTATCTGACCACTTCGGCGGGATTTGAAGTGAGCGATGTCGCAGTGCAACCTCCGTCGATCCAAGACACCAGCATGATGGAGCGCGACAAAGACACGCCGCCGCCGCCGTTTCGTTACACCGGATCGCAGTCGGTGCTGTTGCGCACGAACAAGGTCGATGCGATCAAACCTGCCCAAGCCGCGATGTCTGATCTGATCCAGCAGGGCGTAATGCTGGGCAACCGCAGCGAACCGAGTTTTATCTTTGATGCGATCAACACCATCAAACCCGGCATGATCCAGGAAGCAACACGCAATGCACGTATTGCCGCCGATCAATTCGCCAAGGACTCGCAGACATCCCTCGGCAAGTTGCGCAATGCCTCGCAAGGCTGGTTTCAAGTAGAAAACCGTGACGAAGCGACACCGGAGAAAAAAATCGTGCGAGTGATCGTAGAAGTGGAATACGAGGTGAAGTAAGGCACTTTCGTTTGGCCGCGTTCGAGGATTCTCAAAAGTATTTTCTTGACCTCTGATTATCGTATCAATATTTCTATCAATATTGCTTCTATAAAAACGTATTTATGAAATCGGCGAATTCTAATTGCTAATGCAACGGCTGTCAATTTGTTTGAAATTTTGTTGGTTGAATTCGTTCGGGGTTAAAAAATTGTGGCGTTTTCTGGGGCGGTTGTTGAGTGCTTCTTGTGTTTCTTTGATTTGTTTTGCTGTGATGTCA
>CAMAQB010000134.1 GCA_945860285.1 Akkermansia muciniphila
AGTAATCCGCGGTCCGAGTGGGCCGCGCCTGTTTGGAAGTCGTGCTTGTGGATCACAAGTCAAATCCTGCATTTTTGGAGCCTTTTGTCTAGGATTATTTTAATCGCTTCTGTAAAAAGGCTTTGTGAGGATCAAGCCAATCGCCCTGCGACACACGATTCCTGAAAGTTTCCTTGCTATCACCGCGTTTTTTGCCTTTTCTATTCAAGTCGCTTCCGTTTGATATCACCTTGCAGGCTGCTACTAATAAAATCTGTTCGCTTTAGAAATGAATCGCTTCCTCCGCTTTGTAGCAGCTATTGCTGGTGGCTGTTTGTTTGCCAGTTGCTCCTCGCATCCGTTGGCAGGCCGCTACCAAGGACCACTATCTGAAGCGGTTATGATTGAGCATGACGGCAAGGTGATGTGGCAGCCACCAAAGAAGATTTCTTCGAATTCGGATAACTTTCGATTTTTGGGCATGCTCACTCGACCCAATTCCACTGGCGGGCTGCAACTGGTTCTACCATCGTCTTCGCCGTATATTGGGACGGCAATCTCAGTATCTGATGAGAAGAAGACCATCGTCGTCGATTGGGTGACGAGGAGGGAGCCTGGATCTTCTGACATCCGCTCAGTCCGCTACAAAAAAGAATGAAGCGAAGAAGCCGTGCGAGGCAACCGGAGATAACGCACCAAGTAGAATTCGAGCTTCCCACCGCCGGTGCCTCCACTCTATCGTTCCAACGATCATGGAGAAGTTTTCCGGTAGATTCAGGGACGGCCGCGGATTTTCATCCTTCTTCCCAGGTGATTGCCTGAATCGTTGCGTTTTTTCTCCTTCTGTGAAATCTGAGTAATCTGTGGTCCATTCCATCGAATACACCATAGGACTTCGGAACCAGCTTCATTGATTGTTCCGGGTGAATCAATACGTATCCGACTCAAACTTTTGCCTCTCAGCGTTTCGTTTTCTCTCTGGCTTGATTGCCCTGGACCCTGATCGGAGCTGCTTGCAAACAGGCCGCTCCCTCATGAGCGGTGAGGTCTTTTTCAATCTAACAACCTGTTTATCCCCGGGCGGCGCGGCCTTTTTCGATGCGGCGCCTTTCGTTGGGATCGAGTATGCGTTTGCGCAAGCGGATGTTCTGCGGCGTGGCCTCGACCAGTTCATCGCTGTCGATGTATTCGATCGCCCGCTCTAACGAAAAACGCAGCGGCGGGGAAAGTTTCGAGGTTTTGTCCTTGCCGGAAGAGCGCATGTTGTCGAGGTGTTTTTCCTTGACCGGGTTGACCGGCAGGTCGCCGACCCGGGGGTTTTCCCCGACCAGCATGCCGCAGTAAATCGCATCGCCCGCACCGACGAACAGCGTGCCGCGGTCTTCCAGTGCGGTGAGGGAATAGTTGGTGGCCACGCCGTTGTCCATCGAAACCAGAGTGCCGGTGGTGCGGTTGACAATCTCGCCGCAATGCGGGGCGTATTCCTTGAAAAGGTGGGAGACGATGCCGTGACCGGAGGTCAGGTTGACGACCTCGGATTCGAGGCCGATGATGCCACGGGTGGGAATCACCGCGCGAATGAGAGTTCGACCGCTGGCTTCGGTATCCATGTGGTCCATCACGCCCTTGCGGTTCACCAGTGCTTTGAGGATTCCCTGGGTGTAGTCACCGGGAGCTTCCACATAGAGCGTTTCAAATGGTTCCAACAACGTGCCCGCTTCATCGCGGCGGAAAATCACCATCGGACGCGACACGCAGACTTCGAAGCCCTCGCGGCGCATCGTTTCCACGATCACGGCAATCTGCATCGAACCACGGGCGGAGACCAGGAAAATGCCCGAGGTATCGGTGTCCTCGACCTGGATGGAAATGTTGGTTTTCAACTCGCGCATCAAGCGATCGCGGATCGCCCGGGAGGTGACGTGCTTGCCTTCGCGGCCTGCGAGCGGACCGTCGTTGATGGAAAACTGCATCTGCACGGTCGGCGGATCGATTTCAACGAAGGGCAGCGGTTCGGCATCCGGGGTGCCCGAAAGGGTTTCGCCGATGTCGATGTTCTCGATGCCTGCGGCAACGCCGACGATGCCGCCCGCGGTGCCCCCTTCCGAGTCCTGCGTGGCAAGACCGGAGTAGGAAAATGTCTTCATTACCTTCGAAGCAACCTTGCTGCCGTCCTTGCGGATCAACCAGATGTTGTCACCTTTTTTCACCGAACCGCCGAGCACTTTGCCAACTCCGACGCGGCCCACGTAGTCGTCCCATTCGATGTTGGAGATGAGCATGGAAAACGGCGCTTCCGGGTCTGCGGTGGGCTCGGGAATGTATTCGATGATCTTGTCGAGAAGCGGCGCGCAGTCGACCTTCGGATCGTCGGGATGGTTCATGAAATACCCGTCTCGCGCCGAGCCATAAAGGAAGGGAGCGTTGAACTGGTCTTCACTGGCATCGAGATCGAGGAAAAGCTCCAGCACCATGTCGCGCACTTTCAGAGGATCGGCGAGGGGGCGGTCGATCTTGTTGATCACCACGATGGGTTTCAGCCCCTCCTGCATGGCTTTGCGGAGCACGAAACGGGTCTGCGCCTGCGGACCACCGGCGGCATCGACGACCAGCAGAACGCCGTCGACCATTTTCATAACCCGCTCGACCTCGGCACCGAAGTCGGCGTGACCGGGGGTGTCGACGATGTTCACGGTGAAACCTTTCCAATGCACCGAGGTGTTTTTCGCCTTGATGGTGATGCCCTTTTCCTTTTCGAGGTCCATCGAGTCCATCGCGCGTTCGGTGACGGCCTGGTTGTCACGGTAGGTTCCGCCTGCCTGCAGGAGTTGGTCGACGAGCGTGGTTTTGCCGTGGTCAACGTGGGCGATGATGGCGAGGTTGCGAATGGGAATAGACATAGAAGATGGAATCGTTGTGGGGAAAGGGACCCGGGCGCGGGGTCATGCACTGAATTTTCCGCAATGGCAAGGAAAAGTGAGATATTTTTCAGATTGTGACCGAATTGTGACCTGGCACCCGTCCTGGCCGTCGCCAAGGCAAAGATCCACGATAGAATGATCAGCAGTTTCCGGTAAGGGATTCATGCTTCATTTTGCGCAATTCGCAATGATATTGCTCACTTTGTTGATCGCCCCGTGCTCGGGGGCCGAGCTTGCATGGATTTGGAGCGGCAAGCAAGCGGGCGACAAGGAGCGCGTTTTGTTCCGCCGGGATTTCGAAGTGCCTGACAATGTCGTGTCCGCCACCCTGACTTCGAGCGCCGACAACTGGCACAGGCTTTGTGTGAACGGGGCGTTTTTGGAATGGAATCGCAATTGGCAGAAAGTCGCGCGGGTCGACATCAAGAAGAACCTGAAGCCGGGAGCGCGCAACGTGATCGCCGTGGAGGCGGGCAATGAAGGCGGTCCCGCCGGTTTTGTTCTGCTGCTGCAGATGGTGCTGGCGGATGGAAAAGTCATGAAACTTTGCAGCGATGGCACCTGGCTTTGCGCGAAGGAGACCGCCGAGGGCTGGGAGAAACCCGATTTCGATAGCAAGGCATGGGCCAGGGCGGTGGAGGTGGAAAAAATGGGCGGCGGGCCGTGGGCGCAGATTCAATTCAGCGAAAACCCTGCCATCGGCGCTGAGGAAGCCACGTCGAAAAAGCACCCGGCCGAGGCGGTCGTTCGTTAGGAAAATGATTCCCTGCCGCGGACTCACTTGTCAGGCATCGATCACTCGCGGAGTTTGAGCGCGGTGACCGACATTTCCAAAGCATCATCCGCCGCGCGGCAGGCAGCGCTGAATTCGGCGGGGCTCACGCGGTTCAGCCGTTGCTCCGCATAACCTGCGCCGATGTCCGCGCCGTTGCCGCAGCGGATTTCGTAGTGAAGATGCGCCGGATACACGCCATGGGCGGTGCCGACGCGGGCGATTTTCTGGCCTCGGCCCACCAAGGCTCCCAACGCGGGAAAGGCCTCGTGAAGGTGGGCATACATGCTTTGGAAATATCGCCCGTCGGCAAATCGGTGACCGAGAATGAGAATCTTGCCCCAGCCCGTTGATGGCTCGCCGGAATAAACGACCACGCCATCGGCCACCGCAAACACCGGGTCGCCGAGATCGGTGTTCATGCCGCCGATGCCGTTGAGATCGTCGCCGGTATGATGTCCGCCCCGCGCCTCGTTCATCGACCAGAACGGCTGGGCATTGTAGGTCAACGCGCCGGATTCGGAACCCATCGGCGCGTCGATGCGGGCGATGACCGGCATCGACTGCCGTTGCCACACCGAAAACTGCTGAAAGCGAAAATCGGGCTCGCCCTTTTCCGGCATGACCAGGGGCTTGTTGGCTTGTTGCGCCGATGCGAGGGAAAAATCCGCCATGTCGAATCGCCGGGTGAAAAAAAACACCGCCACGGTGGCAAGCAGTGCCGCCACAATCACCAACGCCGCAATCGGATGTTTTCGTTTCATGCCTTTTTCCCAACCGCCGCCATGCTGACATGCGCAACTCCACAGGCAAGTGCGGATTTGCTCCGCAGGTTTCTCTCTTCTTGCCACAAGGGAAATTCACGCTAGAATTCGGGCATGAGCCGCCGAAGCCGACGCAAGACGTCAAATGCCCGCACATCTTCATCGCCCCAATGGATGGGGAAGTTGTTTTTCCGCGGTTTCATCGCCTTTTTGCTCGTCGCCGCGATCGCTTCCGTATGCGGTTACGTCTGGCTGCGCCGCTACATTTCCAGCAAGGAATTTCATGGATTGATCGTCGCGCAGGCGGAAAGCTACCTCGGTGCGAAAACCAGCCTCAGCCCTTTGCGCTGGGACGGCTTTCGGGTGAATGTCGAGGAATTCAAGGCGAAAGGTGAGGGGCAGACCAAGTCTGTCGGCTTGCAGGGAATCAAAACGGGGATCGATGCCGGCGGTGTCGCCCGCGGAGTCTGGAGTGTGCTGCCCAGCCGGGTGACCAATCTCTCGCTGACTTTGGATGCGACCGCCCAAGCACTTTCGACCCCGCCACCGCAGCTTGTCGAGGAGCCAACAGCGCCTCAGCCGTTGAAAAAAGCCTGGTACGACCGCTGGGTTCCAAAACGCATCGAGACCGACGCCCTGGTGATCAGCAATTCCGACCTTCGTGTGATCCTGGCGGAAGGCGAGGCTCGCCTCAACGGCACGCGTTGGGAACTGGAACCCACCAAGGGATTTGACAACTGCAAGCTCAGCGGCAATGGCGGCACCCTCAAACTTCCCTACGCCTGGGCCCCGGCGATGAAGCTCGATCATCTGCGCTTCACCTACCACGATTGCTTTTTGTACCTGACCGATGCGACCCTCTCCGCTTACGAAAACGGCCACGTCAGGCTCGCCGGGGAGTTCGATCCCGCGAGCAAGTTCTACGCGCTTGAGGGAGCCATGCGCGACATCCTTTGCAGCGAAGTCCTCCCGCCCGACTGGAAACAGCGGCTCAGCGGCGTGGTGGAATCGACCTTCTCCGTGCAGTCGCGGCAATCCACAGCCGTCGTCAAGGGCCATGTCAAAATTCATCAGGGCATTCTCACCGCCCTGCCGGTGCTCGACAAACTGGCGGCCTATTCGCAATCGCTGCGTTTCCGCACCTTGAGCCTGCACGATGCCGAGGCCGATTACGAAATCACCGAGCAGGGCGTGACGCTCAGCAATGTGATTCTCGGCTCCGAAGGCCTGGCGCGCATGGAAGGGAAAATTCGTTTCCTCAATAACAAGGTGGATCGCACCTGCGCGCTCGATGGCGACTTCCGCGTCGGTCTCGCACCCGGCACGCTGGCCACCATTCCCGGCGCGGAGGAGGATGTCTTTGTGCAAGGGGAGCGGGGCTTGTTGTGGGCTCCGATGCACATCAGCGGCACTATGGACAAACCCGAAGAGGACTTGAGTGGTCGCCTGATGGCCGCCGCCGGAGCGCGCATGTTCGATGTCATTCCTGCAACCGGATTGAAGGTATTGAAATACACCCAACAGGTGGTCGATGAGCATGGTCAGGAGACAATCGAAAAAGTCGTGGGCAAAACCACCGAGGTCGTCGATCAGACGATCAAAACCAGCACCGATGTCATCGGCGGCGTGAGCAATACCGTCGGGGGTGTCCTAGAAATTTTCGGCGGCGGACGCAAGGATCCGGTGAAAAATCCCGCCGGCCAAGAAGTCCCCAGCCCTCCGATCCCGACACCGCAAGTCCCCAAACCCCCGTTGCCCATTCAGCCTGTTCCCAAGCCCTGAGCAGGATCAGGACTGCCCCGGAAACGCACGGCGATCAAACTAGCGAAAGGATCGACAAGAAATGTCGCAATCAAAAGGATAGAGGTAGGAACGGGGCATTGTATTGCCCCGCCCCTCCCTCCGAACCGGACTTGCTGATCTCCCGCATCCGGCTCTCCAGTTAGTGGTTTGCTCCTTTCCGGAGACTGGTGATTTCCGTGACTTTGGCTTCCAGCAGGCAAAAGAGCCCTAGTCCGGTGAAGTAGCGGTTTGGCCATCGATGGTGATCTCTTCCCCGTCCACGGCCTCTGCCGCCACGCCGCTTGCGCAGTATGGAACGCAGCCGAG
>CAMAQB010000135.1 GCA_945860285.1 Akkermansia muciniphila
CTACCTTCACCCCACGCTTTCGTTCGCAAACAAAGCCGGTGAGTCCGGAAAAAGCATCGAGAGTTATAAATCCATCCCAAAAGGCAATATTCGCGGCGCTGTTGCATGTTCATTCGCGAAAACCCGCGTCCGGCAGGATGCCGAACGCAGCCTGCGGGACGCAGGCGCTCCCCGCAGAGAAACTTCCCTGCCTGAAAGGCATCAAAAGGCAGGGAACGATCTCCGAGCGTTCCGGTGGGGGGCGGACGCGGATCACCCTCACGTGATCTACCTTCACCCCACGCTCTCCTGCGCCAACAACGCCGGTGAGTCAGGAACGATGTTTACTCGTCAACCATCCTGCCCCCACCGGATCGCTAGGGACAGCGATCCCTGCCTTTGAGCCTCTCCCTAACTTGAACGCTTTGGCGAATGTCCCGCGATTTGGTGATCGCATTTTCCGATCCGGATGCCATGCTGGGACATGTTTCAAAACTGCATCGCATTGTTGGTGTCCGCTACTTTTCCCTGCTTGCCGGGGGCGGCGGAGTTGGTCGAAGTCAAAAATCTCGCTTATCGTGCCGAGGGTACCGTTGGTGATGGAATCGCGGACTTCTGCAAGCTTGATTTCTATCGTCCCGCCGAGGGCGGGGAGCTGCCTTGCTTGCTGTGGTTTCACGGCGGTGGCTTGACCGCCGGAAGCAAAGACGAAAGCGTGGAAACGGCGCGAGCCTTGGCGCGACAAGGGATTCTGGTGGCATCGGTCAACTACCGGCTGAGCCCGAAAGCCAGGTATCCGGCCTACATCGACGATGCCGCCGCCGCATTTGCCTGGGTCAGTCAGCACGCCGGGGAGCATCGCGGCGATAAGGCGCATATCTTTGTTGCCGGCCATTCCGCCGGTGGCTACCTGGCGCTGATGTTGGGAAACGACAAACGCTGGCTCGGCAAATACGGGCTCAAACCCGCCGACATCGCCGGAGTGATCTCCCTGAGCGGACAGATGGTCACCCATTTCACCATCCGCGCCGAACGCGGGATCGGAAATACTACGATCGTAGTGGATGAAGACGCGCCGCTGCATTACGCCGGTCAGGCCTGCGGTCCGCAGTTGATCTTGTATGCCGAGCAGGACATGGCGATGCGGGCGGAGGAAAACATCCTCTATCTCGCGGCGCGCAAGGAAGCCGGGCAGCCCCAGGTGCGCGGCGGGATGGTCAAGGGCCACAACCACAGCAGCATCGGTGAGAACATCAGCGCCGCGGGCGATCCGGTGATGAAAGCGATGGTCGGCTTCATCCGGGAGACCGTCGCCCACCGCTGAAAAAAGAAACCCGCCGGGCGGGCGGGTTTCTGTGAGCAAATCGGAATCGTGAAAACGTCGATGCGCCGGTCAATCCTAGGACTTGTAGCGCAGACGCTTTTTATGGCGATTCTGTTTCATGCGCTTCTTGCGCTTGTGTTTGTTGATTTTCGTTTTTCGGCGTTTCTTGATGGAACCCATGGTCGTATTGTTCGGTTGTTAGTAAAGTGTCAGGGGACGATTTTGTTGAGCGGATATTCGATGATGCCCTCGGCGCCGAGGGCGATGAGTTCGGGGATGATGTCGCGAACGACAGTTTCGTCAATGATTGTTTCCACCGCAATCCAATTTTCTTCAGTCAGCTGGGAAATCGTCGGCCGCCGCAGCGAGGGCAGCCGTTCGCTGATCAACGCCAGTTTGTCCTTGGGCAGGTTCATTTTCAAACCGACCTTGCCGCGGGCGAGCAGGGCGGCGCGCAACAGCAGGCAGATCCGCTCCATTTTTTCGCGCTTCCAAGGGTCCGCGACCGCCGCTTTGCTGGCATAAAAATGCGGAAAAGATGTCAACAGGGTGTCGACAATCCGCAGTTTGTTCGCCTTGATCGAAGCGCCGGTTTCGGTGACATCGACGATGGCATCGACCAGATCGGGAACTTTCACTTCAGTGGCACCCCAGGAGAATTCGACCTCGGCTTTGATCCCCTTGGCATCGAGATAGCGCTGGGTGATGCCCACGCCTTCGGTGGCGATGCGCTTGCCTTCGAGGTCCTCGGGCTTTTGGATCGGCGAGTCCTCGGGGACAACCAGTACCCAGCGGGTTGGTCGGGCGCTGGCGCGCGAGTAGGGGAGTTCGGCCAGATCGACCAGATCCGCGCCGTTTTCGTGGGCCCAATCGAAACCGGTGATGCCGCAGTCGAGGAATCCTTGATCGATGTAGCGGCCGATTTCCTGGGCACGGATCAAGTAAAGATCGAGTTCCGGGTCATTCGATGCCGGACGCAAGCCCCGCGAAGAAACGTATACCTCGTAGCCAGCCTTGGCGAGCAGCTCCACGGTGGGGGCCTCGAGGCTTCCTTTGGGAATGGCGAGTTTGAGCAGTCGTTCCGACATGGGCGGGGCGCGGGTTGTAGTGGCGAAATCCCCACTTATCAAGAAAAAGACGCATTTTTTTGAAAATTCACCCATGCATGAATGAATCATCAATCATAATTGAGCACTTCGGGGGTTTTGTCGGTCGCCATCGCGATTGTCTGACAGAGAGTTGCTGTGGCGACCTTTCACCGGGATTGGCCTCCCGGAAGGATTTGAGACAACCGCTATCAATTCGAAATCCCCGCGCACTCCCGCTTGTGTTGTTAAAGTAAAAAGAGTGCGGAAAATAACTGCATTTTTCTGTATTGAAAAAATTGCGCGATCCCGATTATTTTTCTTTACTCGGAGCATTTTAGCAGGAATGTTCCCTGTGTCAGCCCCAACTGACTTTTTTAAAAAACCACAAAAACCAAATCCTAACACCCGGAATACATGAAGCCCAAATACACAAATCACGTCTCGTCATTGCGCGCCGTCAGCACGGTTGTTGCTTTCCTCGCCGTCTCGGCATTTTCCGCACAGGCCGCTGACCTGACTTGGGACAATGGCGGATCCTCCAACAATTGGAACACGACCGATGCCAATTTCACCGGTCTGTGGAACAATGGCAATACCGCGGTTTTCGGCGGCACGGCGGGCAGCACTGTCACCATCAATACGGCAGGTATCTCGGCAAATGGTGTGAAGTTCAATGTTAACAATGACATCATTAACGGGACCAGCACCAACATTCTCACGCTCTCCGGCGGCAACATCATCACCGTGGGCAGTGGCCTGACGGCGACCATCAATGCTCCCTTGGCGGGATCGGTCGGTGTTCAGGTGGAAAACACCGGCACCGGAGCAAGCATCTTGAACCTCGGCGGAGCCAGCACGGTGACTGGTGGCGGAAGCGCGTCTCTGGGTCTCATCGTCGGTGCCACCACGGCCAGCAATACGGTGAATCTCTCCAGCGGTGGCACGATGGCGGCAGTGTCAGGAACCAACAGGCGCAGTCTTTATATTGGTTCATCGAATTTCAATACCGGTTCGGCCAGCACCGGATCCAACATCGTGAACATCTCAACGGCGGGAAACTCGGGCACGCCGACTTTCAGCGTACTGGGTAACGCTGGTGCCGTCACGATCGGGCACGCGTCCAGCAGCAATGAATTGAATGTCAGCAACGGAGCCTACGTAGCACAGAGCAGTGCCGGTGGCACCACGACTTGGTTGATGGGCACCCAGGCCAATGCCAATAGCAACAAGCTCACCGTTTCCGGCACGGGCTCCTCCATTGTTTTTGGATCGAATCATGCAATCAACGTCGGCGGGGCAGGGGACAGCAACAGTGTGACCATCAGTGCTGGCGGCAAAATTGGCTCGCGGCGTTTTGGGATCGGCACCAATGGAGGGGACAACAATAGCTTCGTGGTCACTGGCACGAACTCCATCGCCACCACCGACGGCTTGGGCGCCTCCAATGCGCTGTTCGAAATCGGCACCACTGCGGTTTCCAATGGGAACTTCATGAGCATTGAGGCGGGTGGCAAATATGTATTCGTAGGATCGGGTGCCACCAGCAGATATTTTGCCATCGGGCGCTTGGGGGATGACAATTACATGGAAATCAAAGGCACCAATTCCTTGCTGGATGTCAATTTCAATGAGCCTGTGACGATTGGCGGGACCTCTACCGGAACTGCTGGTGCAACCCTGACGGAAGGCGGCGTACGCAACCATTTGGATATCAATACCGGCGGTGCTGCAACATTGACAGGAACTTCCCTTTACGTAATGGGAACCGATTCAGCGGTGAACCTGGGCAACGGCACAGGTGTTGGGACCTTGACCGTGGGTGCCACTTCTGGCGCAAACAATGCGGGTGTGTGGCTGAGGAACTCCACCGGCCGCGTGAACTTCAATAGCGGCAAACTAACTGCCGGAGCTGCGGGCAATTTGGTGTCGGGATCAGGCAAAGTCGACCTCAAGGGTGATGCCACGGTGTCGACGACCTTCAGCAGCACCATCAGTGTGGTGATCGAGGATTCGACCAGCAGTGGCAGCGATTTCATCAAGGAGGGATCCGGCACCCTGGACCTGACCCAGGTCAACACCTACACCGGCGACACGATCGTGAAAGCCGGAACCCTGCAGATGGAGAATGCCTACCTGGCGAATGCCGCAGCAGTGCGCTTGTTCACGGGGGGCAAACTGAATCTGAACACTGGCGTCACCGACACGATCGCGGCACTGTATTTCGATGAAGTGTTGCAAGCAGCGGGAACCTGGGGTGGCACGGGCAGCGGTGCCGACAACATCAACACCACCTATTTCGCAGACAACAGCGGCAAATTGCTGGTGGTCGCCATACCTGAGCCTGGCGCGGCCTTGCTGAGCGCGGTCGGCCTGCTGGCACTGCTGCGTCGACGTCGTGCGTAAGCGGATCTATAACGATTTACCCAAAAACCAGAGGGCCGTCGGTGCAAACCGGCGGCCTTTTCTTTTCCAGGATCGAGGTGGGAACAGTAAAGCGCTGATCAAATCCGGTCACTCCGCAGGGAAAAAATTCCCAGCTTTTCGCCTCAGGGAGTGAAGAGGATTTTTCCCCTGCGTTCCGGATGGCCGAGCCGGTCAAAGGCCTTGGCATGATCGCCGAGGGAATGGGTACAATCGACCCATTGATGCAGTTTTTTCTGCCGGATCATCCCGACCAGCCATTCATAATTTCTCTGGATTTCCGCGTGGGAGGAGCTCTCCAGCCATGCGCTGAGCCAAAAACCGCGAAACCGCATGTCGCGGAAAATCAAAAATTTGTTAGGAATCATCAGCGGCCTGCGGCTCATCGCGCCGTACGTCACCTGAGTGCCGCCGTTGGCCAGCAGATTGAGTTGACGCAGCGCGCTTTCCCCGCCGACGGCATTGAGCGCGAGTCGGGGTGCGAGCTGGTTTTGCTTGCAATATTCGAGTGCGGCCTGCAGTCCTGCATCGTCGTCGGTGAAAACCGCATCAGCGCCTAATTCCGTTAGATCGGACGACTTGACGGGGTCGCGCAGGAAATTGAGCGTGCGAATTCCCCTTTCGCGGGCGATCTGGATGACGCATTGTCCGACACCCGAGTTCGCCGCATTGAGAATCACGGTGCTGCCGGGCGGAAGATGGGAAAATTCGCTCAACAACAATGCAGCGGTGGCGGGGTTCACCTTGAGCATCGCGAGTTGCAGGGGATCGATGTCGTCGGGCACCGCCAGCAGCCTGTCAGCCTTCGCACACCGGAATTGCTGCCAGGCATGGGCGTGGTCGAGGCAGATGACCTTTTGTCCGACAGGAAAGCCCGCGGTTCGCGATTCGACAACCTCGGCCACGCCTTCCGTTCCGGGGGTTTCGGGCAGAGCCGGGCGGGTGCCATACGTTCCTTCGATCCAGTTGAGATCGGCGGGGTTGATTGGTGAGGCGAGAAAACGCAGCAATACTTCATCGGGACCGGGCACAGGCTGGGGGATATCGGTTCGCGCGAGTACTTTTTCCACCGCACCGAAATCGTTGATGATGAGAGCTTGCATGGCGAAAAAATAGCAGGGGTGGAGCGGAGGGAAAGGGCGAATGTTCCCGCGCGATCAAGATAGGGGAAGGAATTCAAAAGTCAGGGTCAAAAGGCAGGGAACGATCTCCGAGCGTTCCGGTGGGGGGCGGACGCGGATCGCCCTGACGTGATCTACCTTCACCCCACGTTCTCGTTCGCAGGGATTTCCAAGGCAGGGAACGATCTCCGAGCGTTCCGGTGGGGGGCGGATGCGGATCACCCTGACGTGATCTACCTTCACCCCACGCTCCCGTTCGAAGGGATTTCCAAGGCAGGGAACGATCTCCGAGCGTTCCGGTGGGGGGCGGACGCGGATCACCCCGACGTGATCTACCTTCACCCCACGCTTTCGTTCGCAAACAAAGCCGGTGAGTCCGGAAAAAGCATCGAGAGTTATAAATCCATCCCAAAAGGCAATATTCGCGGCGCTGTTGCATGTTCATTCGCGAAAACCCGCGTCCGGCAGGATGCCGAACGCA
>CAMAQB010000136.1 GCA_945860285.1 Akkermansia muciniphila
GCTTGCTTCATGTTTGCTATTACCTTACGGTTTACCGCGCAGAGGCGGTGGTATTTGTCACTCATAGTCAGTTTGTTCTAAAACCAGACTAGATGAATCCCCGCCTCTGCATATCTAACTTTTATTCGCTAACAACCTGAAACCGCCGAGCATTTAAGCATAGCCCTTTACCATCAACTGGGCGACCTCCCCGAGCCGCAAGCCACCCACAGATTCTGCGGATGAGCCACATTTTATTGAACGACAGGCCGTGATGGTTCACAACGTTTCGTTTTGCGCCGTGTAATTTTTTCTGTCGCGTGGTGGAGTTTGTGTGGTTTTGAGGAGATTCGCAAGAGAGAGGGTTGGCTTGGAACGTGAGCATGCACAAGAAGAACGTCGGCGGGACGCCGACTGATGCCGCCGAGACGGCGGAGCTCCCCACCCGAGACGGCGGCGCGCGCAATATCGTTCATTTCTTCTCCGGGACTGCGGTGTTCTGGCCGAAGAGTTTTTTCATGTAGTCGGGGGTCAGAACCGAGGGGGTGATGATCGGGTCTTTGTCGGGAGCATAGAGCACATTGACGGGAATCGCGGTGCGCTGGAGTTCCTCGAGCTTCTCCTCGATGGCGGTGTTCGGTTTGGTTTTGTCGGCGCGCATGGCGACGATGCCGCGTTCTTTCATCAGGGCGATCACTTCTTTGCTGTAGGCATTGTGCTTGTTGACCTGGCAGGTGGCGCACCATTTCGCGGTGAAGTCCACATAGACCGGTTTGCCTTCGGCTAACAACTCATCCACCCGTTGCTGCGACCAGGTTTCCCACTCGACACCTTCTTCGATGTGCCCGGCATAGAAAACACCTCCGCTCGCAAGAATCACGGCGGCTGCCGCAGCGATGCCCCGCGTGCGACCTGTGTGCGCGAAGGTGTTCCATCGACCGTAAATCCAGCAAGCGACTGCGACTAAGGTGAGTCCGAAGACCGGATTGAGCATGTTGTCGAAATCGATCAGCGCCGCATACACCCAGAGCAGGTAGCCGACCGTGCCGAAAAGCAGGAACGACATGCCTTGTTTGAAAGTCTCCATCCAGGGACCGGGGCGGGGCAGGTGGTCGACCAGTTCGGGGAAAACGGACATCAGCAAATACGGCAGCGAGAGCCCCAGGGCCATCACCGTGAAGGCGGTGAAGAACTGAAGCGACGGCAGCGCGATGGCCGCGCCGATGGCCGCGCCGAGAAACGGGCCCGAGCAGGGGGTTGCGACCACGGTGGCGAGAAAGCCCGAAAAAAATGTGCCGGCGATGCCTTGTTTGCTTTGCAGCTTGCCGCCGATCCCGGTGGCGGATGTGCCGAATTCAAAAACGCCGAACAAGTTCAGGGCCATGAAAAACATCAGCATCATCAGCGCGAGCACGACCCATTTGTTTTGCAATTGATAGCCCCAGCCGAAGTCATCGCCCCCTGCGGCGGAACGGGCGACGAAAAGAATGCCGCTGAGAATCCAGAAGCTGATCACCACTCCCGCCGCGAAGGCCAGGCCGTGCAGGATGATTTTTTTCCGGTCCTGGCCTGACTGCTGGACGAAGCCGAGAATCTTGATGCCGATCACCGGAAACACGCAGGGCATCAGGTTGAGGACCAGGCCACCGAGAAACATTCCTAACAAAACAGGAAAAAACTTGCCGAGTGGCAGGGGAGGTGTCGGGGCCTTGGTGATCTTCACCGGCGGCACGATCACCGCATGCTCGCCGCCGTCACCCGTGTAGTGGAGAATGCCCGACAGCGTGTCGCTGGCTTCCACCTTGGCACCGCTGAAGAGTTCCTTGCGGGTTTTCAGCTTGATGACAAAATCATCTCCGTCGGCGACGGCGTCTTGCGAGGCGAGGGGAGCGATCATTTTCTGGTTGGCGATGAAATGCGCCTTGTCGGGCTTCCACGCTCCCTTGATCCGCAGTTGCAGGCCCGCGCCACTTTTTTCGGCGCTGAAGACCATGCCTGCTGTCTTCGGGTGGCTGTCGCGCGCTTTGGCAAACGCATCCTTGTTTGCAGCATCGATTTCCCCTTGCGCTGAGACGGGGAGTTCCAGGGTCAACAGGGCTTTTTCTCCTTTGCACGATTCCTTGCAGATCTGCCATTTCGCATCGGCTGTGATCTTGATCGTCTCGCCGGGTTTGAGGTTCGTGGGGGCGGTGATCTCGGTGATCAGAAATGCCTGGTCGTTCGAATAGGTATAGGCATTTTCCGGATTCGCTTCATCGAGCTGGAAAGGCGGGTCGCTGACATGCGGGGCGGGCCATTGGAGTGGACCGGCGGCGAAACCGGTAGGCAAAGTCCATGCAATCTCCGGGCTTTCTTCAATACCACCGGGATTGAGATAATACGAGTGCCAGCCGTCCGGATGGGAAAGAGCGAGAGCCACGGAAAATTTCTGGCCCGGGGCGATGGACTTGTATTCGCTGACCAGGGCGGATTTAGAAGCCGTGGCTGCAGCGATGTCGCCGACTTGCGCCAGCGCGGTGAGGGGCAGGAGAAAAATGGCTAGAATGGATCGTATCGACATGATTCCCTCTGAGCGTTGCCGCTGACAGGTTCTGTCTGGCAATAAATCAACAAACGGCGGCGGCGGCGGCTCTCTCCGCGAAGATGCTTTGTGCCACGCGCTGCATGAAATCTCCGTAGCTGATCATTTCCAACGTGCCGTCGTGATGTTCGATGATCGCGGTCAGGCTCTCCACCCAGTCGCCTGAGTTGAGATAATGGATGTCATCGACCCGTTTGTCGGCCGGCGTGTGGATGTGCCCGCAGATGATACCCTCGCAGTAGCGCTGGTGCGCGAGTTTTTGCAACTGCACCTCGTATTTGTCAATGAACGACACCGCCGACTTCACCTTGCCCTTGATGGCCTTGCTGACGGAATAATGCTCCTTGCCCATGAACGAGCGCCATTTGTTATAGACCCGGTTTAGCGAGAGCAGGGTGTCGTAACCAAAGGCACCGAGCATGGCCAGCCAGCGGTGGTTGGTGGCGACACTGTCGAACCCGTCGCCATGGATGACGAGATAACGTTTGTTCTGGGCGGTCGTGTGGATGTGTTCCTTTTCGAGACGAATCGAACCAAAGGCAAGAGGCAGAAAGCGTTCGAGGATGTCATCGTGATTGCCGCGCAAGTAAATCACCTCGGTGTTTTCCTTTTCCATTTTTTTCAGGATGGTGCGGATCACCCGGCTGTGAATGGTTTGCCACTTGGTGCCGCGCTTCAGGGCCCATCCGTCGATGATGTCGCCATTGAGCACGAGTTTTTTGCAACTGACGTGTTTCAGAAAACAGATGACTTCTTCGGCTTTGCTTTCGGGCGTGCCGAGATGGATGTCCGACAGGAACACCGTGCGGCATTCATATTTTTTCGGTTTGAGTTTTTTGCCCTGGGCATCGAGCATTGGTTGTCTCAGCCGCGCTGAATCGGCCAGTATGCCCTCGAAGCGATTGATGATGTGGTCCCAGGAGAGATCGAGGATCGAGTCGCGGGCGGTCTCGCGCATGTCTGCCAGGGCTTCGATGTCCGCCGCACGCAGTGCCTGGGCCAGCCATTCCTGTTCGTTGCCTTTGCCGGCCTTGATGCCGTTGAAGCCCTGTTGGATGTGTTGAGCGGCAGCGGCGTAATCGTAGGCCACCGTGACAAGTCCGCTGGCCATGGCTTCGAGCACGACATTGCCAAATGTCTCGGTCTCGCTGGGAAAGAGAAAGACATCGGCCGAAGCATAATGGCGAGCGAGATCTTCGTCGCGGCGCATGCCGGCGAAGTGAATCCAGGGATATTGCTTTTCGAGCGCGGCGCGCAATGGCCCATCGCCCGCGATCACGAAACGGGCCTCCGGCATTTTTTCGCGGATCGCAACAAACGCGCGGATCGCCAGTGGGATGTTTTTTTCCGCGGCGATGCGTCCGACAAGAATGAACACGGGGGCGTTGGCGGCGGCACCCCATTCCGCACGAAGGTCGTCGTCGCGGTGATTGGGATGAAAAAGGTCGGTGTCCACCCCGCGTCCGAGCAGGTGGGCGTGCTGGATGCCTTCATTTTCGAGCATTTTGATTACCTCCATGCTCGGTGCCATCGTCGCACTGGCCCGGCTGTGGATGTGGCGCAGATAACTCATCGCCGCTGGCTGGAGGCTCTTGAGTTTGTATTGCTCCATGTATTGATGGAAGTTGGTGTGAAATCCGGTGGTCACCGGGATTCCCAATCCGTTGGCCACACTCACGGCGGAAATTCCCAGCGGGCTTTCGGTCGCAACGTAAATGACATCCGGGCGCTTCTTGATCCAGCGTTTGCGCAGTTTGAACGGTCCAGGCAAACCGATGCGCACTTCCTTGTATCCCGGCAGCGCGATGGCGCCGATGCTGGTTCCTTTGGTCTTCCTATCGCCGGAACAAATGATGCTCACACGATGGCCGCTGTTGATCAGCCCGTCGCTCAATCTTCCCAGAGTCATGGCAACTCCGTTGATGTCCGGTGCAAAAGTGTCGGTAATGATGTCCACTCGCATGATGTTCTTTGTTTAAGTTGTCTTAATTATTACAGGAATTTTCCCAAGGGATAAGACTTTGCGTGTGACATAATTGTCACGAAATTCATCTGTTGTTTGGCCTAGCAGCCTGTCGGACTTAACACTGCCGGACTTAGATTTCCTGGTGAGGATATTGACGGTTGGTTGCGGTGTGCTTGGGCGGTAGTTTTGTTGCCGGATTTGTTTCCCGTCCCGGTAAAATGAGATTTGGTGGCTTCTTAGGGCCTTCCTTTTGAGCCGAAACTGGCTCTGGCGGCCTATTCAGGCAGGCCGTAGTCGGGCTCCGAGCCCGAAGAGGCGTTTGAGGTTATACGCTGTGCTCACTAAGGTCCATTCGAGGCTGGCTTTCTCCTTGCCGCGTAGCATGAAGCGCCGGAAGCCGAGCACTTCTTTGATGATGCCAAATACGGGTTCGACGGTTTGTTTGCGCAGCCGATAAAGGGCTTTCCCCCCGGCGGTGGCGAGCCGATGGGCCATGATTTCGGCAAGCGGTGCTCCTGGTGGCGGGGCGGGCGGATCGGCTTGCTTTTCGAGTTGGGCGATGCTGCGACCGTGGGACTGGCGATGCATGGCGGCGTAGATGGTGGGGCCGGTTCCGCCTGCTTCTACGCGGGTTACGGCGGCTTCGCTGTAGTATCCGCTGTCTACGAGGGTGCTCGATATTTTGCCTGCGGCGGGGCTGATGGCTTGAAGGCCGGGTTGGAGTTGTTGTTTGTCGTTAGGGGTATCGGTGAGGTGCTGACCTACGATGAGCATCGTAGCTGTATCGACGGCGGCCTGTGCGTTGTAGCATTGGTTAAAGGAGCCTTTGTCTTTCATGATCCGGCTATCGGGATCGGTGAAGTTGTATTGGTCTTTGGAGCCGGGGCCTTGGACGGGGGGCTCGGGGGGCTTGCCGCTGGGCTTTTTGCCGGTGCTCTGTTCTTTTTCGTGGCGGGCAGCCAGCTTGGCGGCGTGGGCGGCGCTTTCTTCTTCGAAGCGGATTTTGGCGCGCTCTTCAAGGGCTGCTTTGGCTTCTTTGAGTTTGGCGAGGCGGTCTTCGCGGCGCTGGATTTCGGCAGGAATGGTGAGGCCGTCTTGAAGCGGGGTGCTGTCTGCGTCTTCGGCTTTGGCGAGGAGTTGGGCGATCTGGTCGGTGGCGAGTTGCATTTGCTCGGCGATACGATCATGGCTCATGGCGCTGTGTTTGCTGGCGTTGGCTAGTAGCTTGGTGCCGTCGATGGCGACGGTGAGATCGCCAACTTTTAGGACGCGGGCGGAGGCGGCGAGTTCGAGTACTTGGTGGAAGGTGGAGGAGAGCAGCTCTTTGTTCTCGCGGCGGAACTTGCAGATGGAGTCGTGGTCGGGATGGGTGTCGGCGCAGAGGTAGCGGGTGGCGACGTTTTCGTAGGTGGCGGTCTGGATCTTGCGACTGGAGAAGATGCCGGTGGAGTAGCTGTAGATGAGCAGGGCGAGCATCATACTGGGCGGATACTGAGCAGAGCCGGTGCCGCGGTCGTTGATGCGAGCAGCAGAGAGATCGAGCGCGGCGACGGCATCCATGATGAAGTGGACCATGTGGTCGGCGGGTACCCATTCGCGTAGATCGGGAGGGAAGAGAAGCGGAGTGTCGTGATCGATGTTGACGAACCGGGCGGCCATACGCGGAGCATAGCAGTTAGTGATGAATTTGTCGATCAGTTAAGTCCGACAGGCTGCTAG
>CAMAQB010000137.1 GCA_945860285.1 Akkermansia muciniphila
CTGTCGCAGTTTGACGAAAACATTTACGCGCACCGGGCACTGGAGGCCGGCGCCCGCGGTTACCTGATGAAATCCGAGGCCACCGAATCCGTGCTGGCCGCCATCCAGACCGTGATGGAAGGGGGCATTCACCTCAGCCCGAGCATGGCCACCAAAGTCCTCCAGAATATCTTTCCCGACCCGGCATGCAGCTCCCCCAACCTGGCCAAATTGTCCAACCGGGAATTGCAGGTGTTCCAATTGCTGGGTGGCGGCCTGAGCACCATCGAGGTCAGCACGCGCCTGAAGCTCAGCCCCAAGACCGTCGAGACCTATCGCGAGCACTTGAAGGACAAACTCGGCCTCGCCGATGCTCCGGCGCTGTTGCGTGCTGCGACACTTTGGCTTGAATCCGGCCGCCTGAATCCGGTGTATAAGAAGTGCCCTAGCAGCAGAGGGGCATGCATGGATACGGTGAATCGCAACCTCCCCTGCACCAGTTGCAACGGCTCGGGTAACGCGCTTTTCGCCAGCAAGGAAACCCTTACTCATTTACAGGGCAAAACCCCTTGACTTAAAGCGTTTGTCTTGCTTAAGTGAACGCACATTCCGAATGAAAATGACCCACATCAAAATACTGAAATACAGCATCACCGGACTTGCCGTTCTCTCATTAGTTTGGATTTTCATGCGCAGCACTTCTAATACCGGCGGTGTCGCTGATTCCATTTATTTGGGTGGCGACATTCTGACAATGGCTGGTAATGAACCGGCTTATGTCGAGGCACTCGCGGTAAAAGACGGAAATATCCTCGCGCTGGGCACCAAGAATGAAGTGCTGCTGGCCAAAGGCGAATCAACCAAAGTTGTTGATTTGGGCGGAAAGACCCTGTTGCCGGGTTTTATCGACAGCCATGGCCACATGATTCTGTTCGGCAAAAATCTGATGGATGCCAATCTTTTTGGCACGCCTGACATCGGTGATCTGCTGGCAAGGATGAAGGCGCACACCCCCAGTGTTCCCGAAGGACAATGGATCGTCGGCATGGGTTACAGTGCACGGGTGTTGAAGGAGGGCAGGACACCAACCATCGAGGAGTTGGATACGGTTTCGACCGACCGGCCCGTGATGATTGTGGACGGTTCAGGGCATTTGGCCTCCGGCAACTCGGCTCTATTCAAAGTCACCGGAATTACGGCGGAAACCCCCGATCCCGTCGGGGGAAATTTTTCCCGCAAGGCGGATGGAAAGTCGCTCCTGGGACCGATGGAAGAAACGGCGCTGAACGCGGTGCGCATTCAACGCCCGGCGTTTACCGGCGAACTGGCTGATCAAGTCGTCACCGGCGCGGCGGCTCTATGGGCCAAGCATGGTCAGACCACGGCGCAGGAGGGCGGACTGGGCCTGGGGGCCGACGACATCGCGCTGGTACGCAATGCCATCGACAAGAATCTTCTGCCCATAGACCTCTATATCGCCGCCAAGGACACGGCCACCGACGATACCATCAATGCCGCCTATTCAATCGCCTCCGAATACAACAAACATCCCGAGGGAACTTCACTCAAGCTGCTTGCAGAGCGTCCGGATCTTGACAAACGCTACATCAACCGGGTGCGCCTCGGCGGCATCAAATTCTGGCTAGATGGCAGCCCGGACTCCTGCTGGATGACAAAGCCCTTTGCGGTGAACCCACCGGGGAAAGAGGGTGAGTTTCTGGGTTACCAGCAAATTCCGGATGCAGTTCTGGATGCTGCTTTCGACAAATACTGGACGACCAATCTGCAGATCAACATGCACATGCTCGGCGACGCTGCCGCAGACCAAGCTCTGCGGGCGATCGAAAAGGCGGTGAAGAAATACGGGATGCGCGACCATCGTCCCGTCTTCATCCACGGCGCGAACATTCGCGAGGACCAGTTGGCAAGAATCAAGGCCGTAGGGGCCATTCCGAGTTTTCTAACGACCTCTTTGAGCAGGCAGGGTGACTCGGTAGCCCGTCTTTGGGGTCCGGAGCGCACCGCAAGAGCAAACGCTGCCAATACATTTTCCAAGCTAGGAATGCCTTTCACCTTCTCGCATGATGCGCCGGTTTCCCCTGTTCCCTCCATCCTTGAACTCGTCGACGCGGGCGTGAATCGCATCGCACCGAGTGGCGCGGTCCTTGGGCCTGACGAACGTGTTTCCGCCTATGTCGCCTTGCGTGCTGTCACGACCATGGCGGCATATCAGATCAAAGAGGAAAAAACCAAGGGGACTCTCGAAGCCGGAAAGCTCGCCGATCTTGTGATCCTGGACAAAAACCCCCTCAAGGTCGAATCCAAGGACATCAAAAGCATCTCCGTGATGGAGACGATCAAGGAAGGCCGGACCATTTTTCAAAAATCACCGTCCATAGCATCGGCAGCCGAGGGACCTGACGCGGCACGTTCCGCAACGAATTGCGATTGTCATGTCCATTCGTCGTCGGCACCGAAATTGCGACCGACAAGCCAGGCAGACCTGGATGCGCTATCGCGGCTCGCCTCAGCAGCAGCGTCAAGCCAAGGCGAAAAACAATAACGGGCTCCGTCTAACATCTTTTGGAATATCCTTTCGTCATGCCATTGACTCCAACTTTACGATATTGCCTGTTGCTCGGTATTGGTTTCGCGAATGCCTACGGCGAGGATCCCGACCGGCTCGGTGACATGGAAAAGGAACTCGTCGCGATGCGCAAGCTTCTGTTGGAACAGGCGGCTCAAAACAAGCGCTTGTCAGAGGAGGTGGAGCAACTCAAAAGAAGCCTCCCCGCCGAACCCAAGTCCCTGGTTCCGCCGGAGCAAATCATGGAGCAGGCCCCGGCATTGCCTGCCAAGATCGCGCAACAAGACAAGGACGTAATCGAAGTGGACAGTGCGAAAAAAGCCAAAGAACAGGGCATCAACGTCTCCTTGCTTAACGGAGATTCCCATCTGACCATTACAGGCGATTTCAACTTCATGAGCATGTATAGCACACGCCGTCCCTTTGTGCCCGGCTCTCCCCTGTATCTACTGCCTTTGTCCTCACAGGGAACCAGCGATTTCAACGGACGCCAATCACGGCTCAACTTCGCCTTCACTGGGCCGGACATCGGCGATTGGCAGGTTGGCGCCCTGGCCGTTTTCGGTTTTCAAAACAGTCTGACTGCCGAGGGCTACGGTTTCGGACCCTATGTTGCTTATGGGGAAATCAAAAACGAGGACTGGCGTTTTGCCGCCGGTTTGCAGTATGACTTGATCAATCCACGGGACCCGAAAACGATTCCCAACACCCTTCTGGGTGACTCTGGAAATATAGGGGCTTTTAGAAATCAAATCCGTATGGAGCACTTTATTCGTCCGAGCGAAGACTGGCAAGCGACTCTCCAGCTTGCGCTAAGCGACCCGATCTCCACCAGGATCGTAGACAACAGCTCGGTGCTTGAGGACGATGGCCATCCGAATATCGAGGGACGTCTGAACTTTGGCATCGGCAAAACAAGGGATATGGCGGGCCATCGCACGGCGAGGCCGATAGAGATCGGCGTTTCCGGAATGTTCGGAGGCATGCGTACCTTGGAGGGTGTCGAGAATGGTGATCTACGTCAAACCAGCATAAAAAGCTGGGCGCTCGGCACGGATCTGCATGTAGCCCTCACGGACAGGCTCGGATTCAGCGGTGAGTTTTTCGGCGGGGAAGGGATCGGTGAATATCTTGGAGGGATCGGTCAGAGCTACAACAAGATCACCGGCGACTCGATCAGGGCCTCCGGAGGCTGGGGAGAACTCTATGCTTACCTGCGTGACGACCTGCACCTGCATCTGGGCTATGGTATTGACGTTGCCGAAAGAGAAGATCTTGGCAGCGGTTCGATGTTGCGCAACGAGACCATTTACGGCACACTCGTCTGGGAATTCAACTTGCGTTTGCAATTCAGCTTTGAGATGGACTATCGACGGACCATCTATCTTGGCACCGGCGGAGATGAACTCTTTGATGGTATGGTTTACATGTCGGGCATTACTTGGGAGTTTTAGTTCCAAGATCATCACGATGAAACCATGCAAAATGATGCCCGCCTTGGAATACTTGATCGGGATTACAGCTACCCGGTCGATGCAGCTGCGCAAGGCCGGGCTGCTCTCAACATGAAGGGCGGTGGCAAGAGCGTCCTCCCGACTGCAAACAATTGAGCTTCTTACATCCAGAAACATGAACTCACCACTCCGCTTTTTGCGAACAACCCTCGCGGGAGGCATACTATTTCTCCTGCCGCCCATCCTGATTGCGGTGCTTGTCAGCAAGGCTGTGGGAATCGCCCGCAAGGTCGTCGAACCTCTGGCGGCCCACCTGCCCACGAAGTCCTTTTTCGGTCTCGAAACGCCAAAACTGCTGGCCGTTTTCGTGCTCGTGCTGTTTTGTTTTCTGGCGGGAGTCATGGCGCGGGTTGCCTTGGCTCAAAAGGCGGTGAGCTGGCTGGAGTCGGCGGTTCTCTACCATCTTCCGGGCTATGAGTTTGTCAAGGGCATGAGCTGCAACCTGCTTGCAACAGAACAGCAACAGAAGCATGCGATCGTGCCCGCGCGGATCGAAGATGCCTGGCAATTCGCCATACTGATCGAAACCATGGACAACGGCCACGCGGCGGTTTACGTGCCCGGCAGCCCCAATCCGCAATCGGGATCCGTCTATTTCATGAGCGCGGACCGCTACAAACTGCTGGATGTTCCGCCCAGCTCCGTCTTGAAATGCCTGAAACGCCATGGCTTGGGTGCGAACGAGCTGCTCGGCAGTTTGCCCGCTGATTTTTCAGGCAATCCAACAGCCGGGACAAAAACCGATTCGTAAGGCATGGTCACCATGGAAAAAATCATCGCCTTCATTTTTCAAAACCAGCTGCTGGTCCTGATAATCGTCGCACTGCTGCTGTTGACGATTGCCGAAGCAGGTTTCCACAGGGGCATGAAACTGTTCGTCGCACACGATGAAAAACGAAAGGCTCAGATCAGCGGTGTCCACGGTGCCGTGCTGGGAATGCTGGGACTGCTTCTCGGCTTCACTTTTTCAATGGCGGTGAGCCGTTACGAAAACCGCCGCGACCTGGTTCTGCAGGAGGCGAACGCCATCGGCACCACCTATTTGCGCGCCTCATTCCTGCCGGAACCTCATCGGGCGGAAGTGACCCATTTGCTGCGTCGCTATGTCGATCTGCGGCTGGATTTTCACAATGCCGGCAACGACCGCGCGAAGATCGCATCCGCCGAGTCTGCGGCGGCCGGGGTGCATCGCGTGCTCTGGGGGCACGCCGTGGCTGCGGCAGGCAAGGCAGCAACACCGATCACCGCCAGCTTTATCAATGCGCTGAATGAGATGATCGATCTCGATGCCACACGCTTGAACGCGCAGCGCGCCAAAGTGCCGGCTGCGCTCTGGCTGCTGGTTCTGGTCGTCGCTGGGGCGAGCTGTTATGCCTGCGGTTACAGCGCCGGCGCCTGCGGTGCACGCACCGGACTGCTATGGCTGCTTGTTGGTCAAGGGGTAAAATGAGGTTTTTTTCATGACTTCCGAAGTGATGAATGGGATTGGCTTTGGTGCTTAGGAAAGTTGTCCACAAGGTTCTGAGGTGAGAATGGGTCGTGAGTAACTCGTCGGAACCTCGGGTTCTTGTGGGCAACTTTCCGCGCGAGCTGGCGCGGGACGGTTCGCTTTTCTGGGCGCTGGGGTTTCGGGCGGGATGGGTGACGTGTTTGGTGTATTTCTACTACTGCTTGGTATGCTGCTGTGCGTGGGCTACCTTGTTTCCAAGGCCTATCCGACAGGATTTTGATTCACCAGTTGACCTGATCCCAGTCTCGGAACGGGCGCTCGATGTCTTTGGCCAAGTTCATCTTATCCCAGAACGTCCGTCGGGTGCGGGTCTGCATGCGTCATTCTCTCTCCGCCCGAAACCGCAAGGCCCCGAGTACGGTTCGATTTTGTTTGTTAGGGTGGGCGTATGGGGGGGATGGTTCGCATGATGTGGTGAGAATGTGCGGTGGGGAGGGGTTTCATTTTACTGTGGCACTTTGAATTTTGTAGCCGATTTCCCAGATGACGCCGCAGAGCTCGCGGGCGATGGTGACTTTGATTTTATTATGATGCATGAGGCGTTTGCGGAGGTTGCTGGTGCGGAGGTAGAGCCGATTCTGTGCCTTCCAGGATTTTTCGATGATCCATCGCGCGAGGCCTGC
>CAMAQB010000138.1 GCA_945860285.1 Akkermansia muciniphila
ACTTGTTGCGGAGTGCCATGGGCTGCAAGCCAGGTTCCGAGCAGTTTGCGGTGTTCGTCCGTAAGTGTGATTGCTGTATTTTTCCGTGCCATGCCCGATGATGTAGCACCCGACTGCTAATGTTTATTTATTTTCGCACCACAACACTAACGATTTTTGGTCAGCGTTGTTTTAAGTATCACGCTGCCGGCGCGCTTGCTCGACTTTTTTTATCCTGTCTTGTTACCTGATTTTGCGATACGGAATGCGGCAGGATCAGCCGGTTACTTGCCCAGATCCGCCGCGTTGTAGGCGCGGCCCGCGCGATCGGCGGTTTCCTTGCGCAGGCGATCGATGAGATCGACCTTGATTTGCGGGGATTTGTTCGACCATTCATGGCGGATGTAGGTGGCGATGTCGGCGATGTCGGCGTTCTTGAGTTGAGCATTCAGGATCAACCCCGGCATGACGGCGGTGGTCTTGTATTCCTTTCCGCCAACAGTAATCGGCCCCGTCAGGCCGTGCAGCAGGATTTTCACCAGTCGCTCCGGATTGCCGTTCACGTATTCCGATTCATCGAGCGGCGGACCGAGGTTGAGAACGCCTTCGCCTGCGGCGCCGTGGCAGCCAAAACAGGCGGCCACTCCGGAATACAGGGCTTTGCCCTTTTGGAACGATGCCAGATGCTCACCGCTTAGGCCCTTGCCGGAGACCGGGGCTTTTCCGGCATCGGCGGCTCCCTGCGTCAGCCAAGCCGTGAATCCGGCGTCCTTGATTTTGCCCTGCGTTTGGTTTTGGAAAGCCGTTTCATGGTGATCGAGCCCTGAAAATGCCGCGGCTTTCACGAAGGGCAACTTGTCATTTTTTTCTAACAAATCTGCGAGTGCATCAAAAGCAGCCGTCGTGCCGAGTGGGCCCAGCGCCCGGGCGAGATAGATTTTTTGCTCGTCGTTCGCAGCGCTGAACTTGAGCAGCGAGGGTTCGAGTTTGGCCCGCTCGGCCGCGGGGAGTTGGGTCGAAACCCAGAGCGCGGAGCACGCAACCTTTGGATCGGCGGAGCCGAGTGCCGCGGCGATGACCGGCGCGCTCAGTTTACCCAGTCCTTCCAGGGTCCACAACGCGTTGATCTGCGCCAGCGGGACGGAGGGATCGCCC
Organism: Akkermansia muciniphila; assembly: GCA_945860285.1. Taxonomy (GTDB): domain Bacteria; phylum Verrucomicrobiota; class Verrucomicrobiia; order Verrucomicrobiales; family Akkermansiaceae; genus UBA956. The sequence continues at coordinate 1,135 of CAMAQB010000138.1, forward strand.
GCCCGTTTTTCCAACAGCGGAACGCAGGAAAAATCCTTGCGATCGACCAATACCCGCTGCGCCATGTCGCGCTGCCAGGCATTGGCGTGGGCGAGTTGCTTCACCAGTTCCGCGCTGGCGAGAGCCTCGAAGTTGACGATTTTTTCGAGTTTGCCACTCACGGCGCGAACCCGCCAAATCCGTCCGTGGCCGGTCGCCGGACCGTCGAGCTTGCGACTCGCATACTGTTCGCGCAGGTAGCTGGTCATGAAAAAGCGGTCCTGGATGATGCCGTGATACATGTCGAGCACCCACATCGTGCCGTCGGGCGCGTTGTAGAGATTGACCGGTCGAAAGCGTTCGTCGGTGGAGGTGAGGAACTCCTGTTTGTCCAGCGGGTGGGAGCCTTGGAGTTTGGTGCCCGACTCCGCGACCTGTGTGGCTTTGATGAGATTGACGACCGATTCCGGAGTGAATCCGCGACCCTGCCACTCGGCGGGGAAATTGCTGCCACGATAAATCACCGGTCCGGCCGAGGCGGTGGTGCTGATCAGCTTGTGCGTTTGTGGATCGAGCGTGTCGGCATCGAAGCCGTTTTTCTTGGCCATGTAGGCGCGATTCACGCCCGGCGTCACCCGCGACGGATAGGTGTTGTTGGGTCCGAGTTGGCAAACGTCATTGACCTTGAGATTCACCCCTGGATTGCCTTGCAGCAGGTTGGGAGCCAGGGAGTCGCCGAACAGAAATGTGGAGTTGTTGTTGTGATAGAGGCGACCGTAGTTGTCGCGGCTGATGCCCCATTGTCCGCGGAATGGTGTGGCCTCGACCAGCCATTTGTCGCCCTCGCGGCGCACGCGTTTGCCGGATTTCGCATTGTAGTGCCAGTTGTCGAGATTGCGCATCAGGCCGTTCACCTTGTGCTCGACATTGCCGTCCTCGATGAATTTTTCCGCCGCCACCACCGGAGAGCCAACGGGTTTCAGGCCCTCGCGTTTCTGCCAGAGCAGGTTTTTGTCATCGACGAAAAGAATGCCGTCGGGATAAACCGCCACCGCGCGGGGCAGGAGGATTTTGTCGAGAAACACCGTGCGATTGTCGGCCTTGCCATCCCCGTCGCTGTCTTCCAAAATCACGATGCGACCCTGCGGGACTTTTTCGTCCTTGCCGTCGAGATCCATCATGTAGCCGAGCATTTCCACCACCCAGGCCCGGCCCGCGGGGTCGAAGTCGAGCGCCACGGGTTTTTCCACCAGCGGTTCGGCGGCGAAGGCCTCGATCACAAACCCCGGAGCCAGTTGGAAGGTTTTCTGCGCCTCGGCGGGTGAAAGCACGGGGGCCGCGGGGATCAGTTCCACGGGAACCACCGGTTTCATTTTATCGAAATCCTTGCGATTGCCATTCTGCGCATGGACGCAGTTCGTCAGAATCAACAGCAGGGCGAAGAAGCGAGTAGTCATGGTTGCGTCCGGGAAAGATAGCACGATATGGCGGATGAACAAGTACTAGCTTTGCCGCCGGTGCGGCGTGTGACAGGCAACATGCGCAAATCGCGTCGGCGACTCAGGAAGCACGATTGCGACCAAATCGACCTGCCCCCGACGGAATTTTTGGAGAAATTTCCCACGAGGGACTCGTCCGCTTGACGATCCGCCGCTTTACCCGGCAGGCGGTCCGATTGTTCCACCGGCTACGAATTCGGTGGCCACCAGTGTTTGTTTCAAGTCCTTGCGACCCCGGCTGACATTCGCCGCCCAGCGCAGGATGCGGAGGATCACCGGGCGTAAATCCCAGCGGATGTGCGCAATTGCGGGCACACACCAGGCAAAGGTGGGATCGGAATCCGTGCAAAAGACGGAAACGTCCTCCGGCACCCGGATGCCCTTCCTTGCCAGAAACTGCAAGCCAGCGGCGAAAATGGGCGGTTCGTCGAACAGAAGCGCGGTCGGTCGCGTGATCTGGAAGAGCGATTCCAGCAGCGTTTGCAAGCCCTCCACGGTTTCTTTCCAGTCCGGCAAATTGTAGTCGCCCGCCGCGATCCCGTGGTTTGCAAGTTCCGCGAGAAAGGCGCTCTCTTCCTCCCCCGGAGTTGGTTTTCGCCGCTCGCGCCGACAGATATTCACGATCCGGCGGTGCCCCAGAGCGATCAGTTGACGCGTGGCGGCGATGGACGACACCAGTTTGTCCGGGCCTGTGCCGGCGATCGGTAAGCCTTGACGTCGTCCGAACATGGCAAACGCCGGAAATGGCTGAGTGGCAAACCACTCCAGCACCTCGCGTGACCCAGCCGAAACCACCCATGCATCCGCCTCGGTTTGATTGAGGAGATGCCCGCCCGCGCCCCGCTGTCCGCCGCGATCCGGTCGCGCATCTCCGCCGAACAAACAAACGCCTCGCCCGATGCCAACGCGGCTGTGGGTCGAATACGAAAACCGCCCGGACATCACCAACCGCGCCACGCTGGAAGCCAATTTCCGTGAAAAATTCGAGGCCCTGAACCGCGTCCGCCTGACCGATGCCGAATTCGCCCGCCTGCTGGATGAGATCGTCGTGGCAGATGTCTTCACCGCTTCGAAGACCCTGCGCAGCATCAACAGCTTCACCCGCGACGACGACACCCAGCTGAACTACACCCTCGTCAACATCAAGGACTGGTGCAAAAACGACTTCCAGGTCATCAACCGGCTCCGCATCAACACGGACAACAGCCACCATCGCTTTGATGTCATCATCCTCATCAATGGCGTGCCCTGCGTGCAGATCGAGCTGAAGACCCTGGGCGTGAATCCCAAGAAGGCGATGGAGCAGATCGTCGAATACAAAAACGACCCCGGCAATGGCTACACCAAGACGCTGCTCTGCTTCCTCCAGCTCTTCATCGTCAGTAATCGCGACCGCACTCATTACTTCGCCAATAATCACGTCCGCCACTTTGCCTTCAACGCCGACGAGCGCTTCCTGCCCATCTACGAGTTCGCGGCCGAGGACAACCGCAAGATCACCCACCTCGACGACTTCGCCGATGCCTTCCTGAAAAAGTGCGACCTTGGCCGCACCATCAGCCGCTACATGGTCCTGCTCGCCGGCGAGCACCTCAGCGACCTCATGGCCCCGCTTGACCTCGGTTGGAAAGCCCGCACCCAGGCCGAACTGGCCCTCATGAAAGACCTGCACCCGCTCCTCACCAAACGCGCCGGGGGACGCGACATCTCAGGACTTTCCGCCTACGAATCATGAAAGCGAGCTTTCCATCCTGTGCGGTCTCCGACCATTTTGTTGACGCCAACAAAATGGTCCAGACCCCCAACGAACCATCTTCCCGACCCCAGGAAAATGGTCGCTTTGCCAATTCTAATTCCATCGAATTCGATGGAATTAAAAAACATCCCAACCTTTCACCCCAAGCCATGAGCAAAGCCAAAACATCCACCATTAAAGTGAACGGAACCAACGTCACGGTTCTCGCCGCCAAGGATGGCGATTACATCTCCCTCACGGACATGCTTCGAGCCAAAGATGAAGACTTTTCATCTCTGATTGGCTCCGCAATCGAAACACGGTGGAGTTCCTGGGCATCTGGGAGACTGTTTTCAATCCCGCTTTTAATTATGGCGAATTCGCCATAATTAAAAGTCAGGCAGGACTGAACAGCTACAAGATCAGCGTCAAGGAATGGGTCGAAAAATCCAACGCCATTGGTCTCAGGGCCACTGCGGGCCGCTACGGCGGCACCTACGCCCATCCTGACATCGCCTTTGAATTCGGAATGTGGATCAGCCCGGAATTCAAAATTTATCTGGTGAAAGAGTTCCGCCGCCTCAAGGACGAGGAAAACGACCGCCTCAAGCTGGAATGGAACCTCCAGCGCACCCTTGCCAAAATCAACTACCGCATCCACACCGACGCGATCAAAGAAACCCTCATCCCCGCCGCCGTCACCAAGGCCCAGGCCAGCATCACCTATGCCAGCGAGGCCGACCTGCTCAACGTCGCCCTCTTCGGCCAAACCGCGAAACAATGGCGCGACGCTCATCCCGCAGCCGAAGGCAACCTCCGCGACCACGCCCAGCTGGAGCAACTCGTCGTCCTCACCAACCTCGAAAGCCTGAACTCGGTCTTGATCCGACAGGGGCTTCCCTCACCGGAACGTTTGCTCAAGCTCAATGAAATCGCCATCACCCAAATGCGCACCCTGCTGGCGGATACCAACCTCAAACGGCTGAAATGATGACGACCATCTCCCCATCTTCAGCCCCAACGGGGCGGCAACATACCAGCCCAGGGCAACGCCTGGGTCTGCGGCCCCCACATCATTCAGCCCTGAAGGGGCGACCCATTCCCCGCGCCCATGAGCCGCAAAACCCAAACCACCGCCACGAAGGAAGAGACAATTCCCTTTCCCAGCCAAGAAATGCCCCAAAAGGGCAACGCATACCAGCGAAGGGTGAAACCCTGGTTTCCCATCCCCGGAGGAGGTGGAGGCATGAGCACCGGATCCCCCATGTCCCAACGGGACACCGAATACCAGCCCAGAGCAACGCTCTGGGTCTGTCAACGTGCGTAAGAAGGTGAACAAAGCGGGCGGCACCATCGGCAAAATCTCCGGTCAGGAGAAGAACATCACCACCTACAACCTCGCCCGCATGAACATGCTGCTCCACGGGGTGAAGGTAGGCGACCGAAGGTCAGGGCAGGGAAGTTTCTCCGGGGAGCGCCTGCGTCTCGCAGGCTGTGGCCGGCATCCTGCCGGACGCGGGTTTTCGCGAATGAACATGCGACAGCGCCGTGAACATTGCCTTTTTTGGAAGGATTCATAACTCTTGATGGTTCTTCCTGGCTCACCGATGTGGTTTGCGAACGAGAACGCGGGGTGAAGGGTGGTTGCGTTAGGGTGAAATGTGGCCGCCCCCCACCGGAACGCTAGGGACAGCGATCCCTGGTACGAGCGCACACACATGAAATCAACCAGTGAAAGTCTGAGTCATCCCGAGACGAGCAACGGGAGAGCAGCCGAAGGCAACTGCGTCGTCGTGAGACGGGGTGGGGAGCAGCCGGAGGCGGAACTGC
>CAMAQB010000139.1 GCA_945860285.1 Akkermansia muciniphila
CACCGGAACGCTCGGAGATCGTTCCCTGCCATTTGATTCCGAAGGCAGGGAAATTTCTTCTAAAGTTCCGGTGGGGGCAGGGTTGTTTGCTCATGAAGGATCTTCCTGACTCACCGGCGTTGTTGGCGAACGAGAGCGTGGGGTGAAGGTAGATTACGTCAGGGTGATCCGCGACCGTCCCCCACCGGAACGCTCGGAGATCGTTCCCTGCCTTTTGGTTGCGACATTTCTTGTCAATCCTTTCCCTAACTTGATCGCCGTGAAGCCGAAGGCGGGCATTCAAAGAGGTGCCGGAATCACAACGTCCGGCGTCACAATGCCCGACTTCAACGCGACCAGCAGTTCATCCAGCGATAAGCTGGCAATGGCCGATGCCTTGTCGCTCATCGCATACGGCAGGATCAACTGGCGGCCGTGCAGCAGGGAGCCGCAACTGTAGACAACATTCGGCACGTATCCTTCGCGCTCGTTCCCTTCGGGGGCGAGAAGCGGTTCGCTCAGTCGACCAATCACCTTGGTGGGATCGTGCAGGTCCAGCAATGCGGCGCCGATGCAATACTTGCGCATCGGGCCGACACCGTGGGTGATGACCAGCCAGCCGGCCTCGGTTTCCATCGGAGAACCGCAGTTGCCGATTTTCACGGACTCCCACATCTCACTGGGGCGAAGGATGATCTGCGGATCGCTCCAGTAGTGCGGGTTGTCGGAGAACATGATGAACAGATTCTCATCGTCCTGCCGCGACAGCATCGCATAACGTCCGTTGATGCGGCGGGGAAACAGCGCCATGCCCTTGTTCTGAACGGCGCTGCCATTGAGAGTGAGGATGCGGAAATGCAGAAAGTCCTCGGTCTCGATCAGTTGCGGCAGAATGGTGCGGCCATTGTAGGCGGTGTAGGTGGCGTAGTACATCACCGACTTGTCGTCGTCGACAAAACGCACGAAGCGCGCGTCCTCGATGCCGTTGCTCTCGTTGAGCGAAACCGGAAAGATGATTCGCTCGCTCATCGCCAGCTTGGGACAGAAGCGCAGCTCGTAGTTCGAGTCCGCCAGCCATTGAATGCTTTCGAGCGTGCGATGAAGATTGCGCGTAATCGGCAGGGTATCCTGGATCACCGTGGCGACGCTCTTGTTCAAATCACTGCGCGTGAAATTCTCGGCGAGCGGAGCCATCACCGCGGCGGAGTGATCGTCATCGAGGCTCATTTCGTGCAGTTTGATCATGAAGCGCTTCTTGCGATAACCGGGATTGGGCACCACTTCCGGCACAGTGACGAAGCGCGACACCGGCAAAAGTTCGATGGCATTTTCGGGCGAAATGGTGCCGACGCGAAACTCGATGGATGAAATGTGACCTTCTCCCGTGGCGCGCAGGCTCATCATGAAACGCAGTCCACCCGCGGGTATGCCGCTTTGATCGGGATGCGGCACGATGGAGGGATTGAACAGCGCCGCGGACTCGAGCGCGTATTCTCCGGAGAACAACGCGCCGATGAGCAGTTGTCGTTCCTTCGATATCGCTCGATGCGTGAAGATGTGAGGCTTCACCTTGTCGTAGTGGATTTGCAACAGCGTCTCGATGTCGAAGTGCCGGGAGTCGAACTCCAGGCGGACGGCGGCCAGTTGCATGAGCACTTCCTCCTCTGGCAAAGCCAGGGCGCGACCGATGATGGTGGTGACACGCTGGACGTCACCGGGGATGAAAGGTCGGATGATGACACGTGCGCTTTCAGGCAGCAATGTCACTTCGTGGCGGCGGAGGCTGGGTATGCTCATGGGGAAGGAAGGGGATGAGGAGGAATCCAATGTTCGGCGCTTTTCATTTCGGCGAGCGCAAGGTGAAATGCCAAGGTCGATTCCGCGCCCTGGTTGTCACTCACTCGGTCTTCATGCAGACCATCGCTGCATCCGCCGGTGCTGAAATCGTACAACGACACTCCGAGATCATTGCGGCCGAGAAACCATTCGAATGCGCGCCGGGCTTCACGCGACCATGATGGGACCTGTGTCGTGCGGAATGCTTCCAGGCACGCGGAGACCATCGCCTGGGCTTCGACCGGCTGTTGATCAAACACCGCGCGGTTGCCGTCGCGCCGGTAGAAGCCGTTGCTCCGATGGGGCGGAAACATCCTGCCTCTCCTTTCTGAATCGACGCCAGCCAGGTCAGGGATTTCAGGCCGATTTGCAGCGCCTCACCCTGCGGCATCCATTCGCCGCTGATGATCAACGCCTGGCAGATGCGGGCATTTTCATAGGTGACATACGCTTCAAACCAGGGCCATTCTTCGCTCGAACTTGCATGCCAGAGCGCCACAAGCCGGTCTGTCAGCAGGCTCCGCATGTTGGTGATCCACGACTGTGCCGGCGCGGTGCGCAGATATTCGTTGATGCCGAGCAGAGTGAACGACCAGGCCCGCGGGGAAGTGAATGCCTCGACCGCGCCGAGCCCGTATTCGAAGAGTTGCGCTGCAAGGCGACGATTACCTTCGTTGCGCGAGTGCCCCGTGCCCGTGCCTGCGGCCCACAGAGCCCGCGCGTGGCTGTCCTCGCTGCATTCGTGTTCGAGCCACTGACGTCCGTGACTCATGAAATTGCGGAAACGTCCGTTGTCGTAATCCAAAGCCGCCGCGAGAAAGGCGATGTAGGTGGTCGAATGGCGGGTAAGGCTTTTCGTCTGAAGCTGGCTGCCGATGTCATCGAGCAGGCAGCAGAGAATGTAGGCGCGGGCGTTGTCGTCGGTGCAATAGCCTTCGTGAAAATTCGGCACATTGAAAATGGCGTGCTGGAAAATACCGGTGCCGTCGCTCATGCGCACGACATGATCGAGTCGCAGCGGAGGCAGGGCATAGGGACGACTGTCCAGCGTCCAGCCGGCAAATGCGGCCCGCGGCATGGCATTAAGATCCGCACGTGCGTGTTGTAAAGAGCTGAGATAACGATTCGCCGTCTCCGACCAGATCATTTCACGGCCCATCGCATACGCATCGGCGCGCATTTTTTCCATCCGCTCCGGGTCATCCAACAACCCGCACACCGCACCCGCAATCGCGGATGGATCGCGAAACGGCACCAGCACGCCGCGCCCGTCGGCGAGCAGTTCCTGCGCGTGCCAGTAGGGAGTGGAAACGACAACCTTGCCAGCCCCGAAAACATACGCCAGCGCACCGGATGTGATCTGGGCCTCCGCCACGTAGGGAGTCAGATAGATGTCCGTCGCGCCGATGAACTCGGTGAGATCCGCCTGGGAAACGAAGCGGTTGTAGAAGATGACGTTTTCCTTCACGCCCCGGTCCTCGGCCAGTCTCTCCAGGCTGAGACGATAGCGTTCGCCTTCGCGCGCGATCAGGTTGGGATGGGTCGCACCGAGCACAAGATACACCACGTCCGGATGCCGGAGCAGGATCTGCGGCAGCGCTTCGATGACATGTTCGATTCCTTTGCCCGGCCCGATCAGTCCGAAGGTCAACAACACCGTGCGCCCTCCTACGCCAAACTGCTCCTTGAAGAACGATGATGCCTTGAAGGGCACATCCGGAATGCCATGAGGAATGAGATCGATCTTGGCATCGGGGACACCGTAGGTTTCGCGCAGGATGACCGCGCCATTTTTCGCCATCACCACCAGTCGGTCGCTGCGGCGCACGATTTGATCCATCACCAGGCGCTGCGCCGAGCTGGGTTCGCGCAGGATGGTATGCAGCGTTGTTACGACGGGCATGCGCACCTCCTTGAGCAGGGCCAGCAGGTGGCTTCCCGCCGGACCTCCGTAGATGCCGAATTCGTGCTGCACGCAAAGAACATCGGCATTGTTGAAGTTCAGAAAGTCCGCCGCGCGCCGATAGGAATCGATTTCCTTCTCCTGCAGCTCAAATTGAACCTTCGGCGGGTAATCGTAGCCTTCGGGCTGATCGTTGATCGCGCCGACAAAACAATCCGCATCCGGCGCGGCTGTCGAGACCGCCTCACACAAATCGTGGGTGAACGTGGCAATGCCGCAAAGCCGCGGCAGGTAGTTGCCCAAAAAGGCAATGCGTTGAATCGGGGCAATGGCACTCATGGCAAATAGATGATCGAGGCTGGCGCGACACAGCCAAGCGCATCAAGAATGCTTTCAGCGGCGGACGGAAAGGCCGGATTGAGAACATCCGGGGCAGTGGCATCGACCAGCGATACCGGGGCCGGAAGAGTTGCAATGATTTCAAATTTTTCCATAATGATTTCGAGTTTATGAAAAAGCATTCACTTTTTCACAGGAATTCAGGTTACCCGGACTTTGCCGTACCAACAATGGGGTGATACCCTACAAACCATTCAACAAAATTGAATTGTTAGATGACGGTATTTTGACTGCTGCTCTCGATGATGCCCTGCGCAATCGCAAACCGGGTCAATCCGGCCGTGTCGTGAATGCTGAGTTTTTTCATCAAACTGGTGCGGTGTTTCTCCACCGTTTTGATGCTGATCGCGAGTTCGGCGGCGATTTGTTTGTTAGCCTCCCCCTCCGCGACAAGCTGCAGCACCTCATTTTCCCTCGATGTCAACTTGATGCCCAGCGGCGCTTTTGTCAAAACGGCTGCCGCACGCAGCTTTCTCAGCCTTACATCGACCGAATGACTGAAATACCTGTGTCCGTTCATGACATCGCGAATGGCGCGACAGACATTCTGCATCGAATCCTGTTTCAACAAATAACCCATGGCGCCCGATTGGATGGCATTGATGACATAGGCATCGTCATTGTGCGCGGAGAGCGCAATGACTCTGGCGCGGGGAGACACCTTCAACAGTTGCCGGGTTGCTTCCAGGCCGTTGAGAACCGGCATGGCGATGTCCATCAGTATGACATCGGGTTCCAGAACTTCGGCGAGCTGGACGGCTTCGCGACCGTTTTTCGCCTCACCGACGACGATCAGATCCTTTTCCAATTCCAGCATCATGCGCATTCCCTTGCGAACAATGTTGTGGTCATCAACGAGCAGGACGGTGCACTTTTTCATGGAGAAACCTCCGCTTTCCTGTGCTGCTTGGGTGGAACGATCGGAATTTCGACCGTAACGGCAGTGCCTTCCTCCGGTGATGATTCGATGGCGAAACGGCCATTGACCATCTCGGTGCGTTCACGCATGCCCAGCAGTCCCAGCCGTTTGCCCCGACGATGAAACATGACCTTGTGGACATCGAACGACTTGCCGTCGTCCTTGACCACCAACCGCAAACCGTTGCTGGTTTTTTTCGCGCTGACAATCACGCAGCTTGCCCCGGAATGCCGGGCCACGTTCGTCAGCGCCTCTTCCGCCACGCGAAAAAGCGCCGTGCGCTGCAGGGTGTCAAGTTGATCCAGTGTCGAGCAGGTGCGGAAATAGGTCTTGATGCGCGTGCGGATCTCGAACTTTTTCAACAACGACCGCAACGCGGATGACAGGCCCAGATCATCGATGACGGGAGGTCGAAGATCGAAGGCAAAGCGATGGACGATGTTCACGGATTTTTCGACCATGCGCTGGGTGCTGTCGATTTGCGTATTGAAATCCTTTCCTTTGAGGGAAGCTTGCTGTTTCAGGGTCGCGAGCCTGATGTTGATCCCGGTCAATGTCTGGGCGATCACATCATGCAACTCACGGCTGATTTTCAATCTTTCATCCTCCTGTGCGCTGATGAGTTGCTGGGTCAATCTGCGCAATTCCTGCTGCATTTTTATCGATTTTTTCAGCAACGAGGCGCAGTGAGCCTGGCTCTTTTTCAGCGATTGCTTCTCGGCCAGTAGCAATGCGTTTTTCTCCGACATCTGCTTGAACACCGTTGCCTGAACAAACGAGCGGTCGAGCAGTGCGGCGATGGCGAAGCGCCTGACGTCGCAATTCGAACAGGCATCGCCACAAGGCAAAACAGGAGGCGAAATGGCAGAGGCGAGGAATTGAGCGGCGCGATCGGTCGTTAAGATTCTTTTCTCAGCCGTGCAGGGCAATTGCGTGGCCTCGCGGACAATCGCCTCGTGTCTGTCGATCGCGAGTTCCAAAAGCAAACGCAACGGTGAGAGAGAGGCCTCCGACAAAAGTTTTAAAATTTTCAAAAGAGAAAGGGTTGTTACGCCCCTTCCCTTTTGATGGGTAAGATGTTACCGGTTGTCTCCTCGTCCAAAATTCAACAGCCA
>CAMAQB010000140.1 GCA_945860285.1 Akkermansia muciniphila
CAGAGCCGTATCCTGCGCAAGATGCAAGAGCTTGCGAGACTGGCCGCCCAAACCAAGGAAAAACCTTGCAACAACAAAGAAATCCAGTTTTGAACCGTCGCTGTCTAGTTTTGAACCGTCGCTGTCTAGTTTTGTTCAGGCACCGACACGACATAATTTTTTTCTTGCAGCGGATTTTTTTTGCGGCTGGGCTTTTTGCCTTTCAGTTAGATTCGAGAACCAAGATGCGACCTTCGTCCAAGAAGATTTCTCGTGCTTGCCATTTCGGACCTTTGTCGAAGCCATCAGGGGCGGAATTCGATGGATTCCGAGGACAGTTGAATCAATCGAGATTCGGTTCATCGTCGGGAATCCATTCTTTGATCGCCTGCCAGGGCGGCTCGAAGGGTTCCATGGTCTCGATGTCGATTGGGGACGGAGGTGGGCGTGGGAGATGGATGATTACCAGCCAAAGGGCAGGGGATGAGGGATTGTTGGCCTCTGGTATTGTTGGACTAGAGGTTGTAGTAGCGGACGGTTTGTTGGCCTTTGGGCGGGATGTCTCTCCTCAGTCCTGAAAGGCCCTGTGATGAAGACCTGATCATCGCCCGGGCTGTTTTCCATTTTGATCCAATCCCGGGGAAATTTAGAGAAATTGACGAACCTGCATCGTTTGCTATCTTGAATCCATGAAGAGGAAATTGCTGATGAGTTTGTTTGTCGCGGGCATGGTGTCGGCGGAACCGGTGGAGGACATGCGGGATCTGCTTGCAGTCGAAGCGAAGGTGCAGGCTGTCGCGCAGAAGTGTGTGCCGCTCACGGTGGCGCTGGTTGCCAGCGATGCCTCGAGTTCGGGATCAGGGGTGCTGGCATCGGATGACGGTTTGATTCTGACCGCCGCCCACGTGGTGCAGGGTAGTGATGAAATGGACGTGGTTTATCCCGACGGCAAAACGATGAAAGGCAAGGTTCTCGGAGCCAATTACGGCAAAGACCTGGCGATGGTCCGGATCGAGCCACAGGGCAAAGTGCCTTTCGCCCCGCGTGGTGAGTCGAAAAGACTGCAGGTGGGCGATTGGGTTGTTGCCACAGGGCATGCAGCGGGTTTTGATCCCGCACGCACACCTCCGATCCGCTTCGGCCGCGTTGTTTCCAAAGGCCCCGGAAATTTTTTCACCACCGACTGCACCTTGATCGGCGGCGACTCCGGTGGTCCGATTTTCGATCTCGAAGGCCGGATCGTCGGCATCAATTCGAACATCGGGCAGGCGCTCAAGGTCAACAATCACGCGGGCATCGATGGTTACAAGGAGGACTGGCAGAAAATGATGGAGGGTGAGCAATGGGGCAAGTTGGTCCTGGATCCGCTTCAGAACGAGGACATGCCGGTTCTCGGCGTGGGTATCGTCTGGTCGCGGGCCGGACTCGTGGTCGGCGATGTGATGAAAGGCTCCAAAGCCACGGAAGCGGGTATTCTCGCGGGCGACGTGATCCTCTCGCTTGAAGGGGAGGCCATTCGCAATCTTGATGATCTGCGCAATGAACTGTTGCGCAAGCAGGTGGGCGACAAGGTGAAACTTGCGATCATGCGCGATGGCGCAAAAATTGAAAAATTGGTTGAATTGGTGCGGCGTGGCGATGCCGGCTAACGATTTTCTGGCAACAAACGACATGAATATGAAAGCAACTTCTTGGATGGCAGTGATGATCTGCGGTGTACTTGGCGCACAGGAACTGCCATTGCAAAAAGAGGAGGACCGGGCGCTTTTGCGGAGGCAATCGGGCACGGTGTTCGACATCGTAACGCCGGTCGCACAGCAGGCAGGAAAGTCCACCGTGTGGATCTGGGCGGGCGGCAAACGGCAACTCTGCGTCGGCACGGTGGTGGGCGACGGCACGCAAGTGCTTGCCAAGTGGAGTGAGATCGCCCGTTCACGCGGGGCGGAGTTGCAATGCGTGTCAGCCGGCAATGAAACGCATGCCGCGACCCTCGAGGGCGTCTATGAGGACGAGGATGTCGCATTGTTGCATTTGAAAAGCGGCAAGCTTCGTCCGGTGGTCTGGGCGGCGGGGGAAAAACCGGCGTTGGGGAAATTTCTCGTTGCAGCAGGACCCGGTGACACCCCCTTGGGCATGGGCGTGGTCAGCGTCAAGGAACGCAGCCTGCGTGAAAGCGACCAAGCCTTCGTGGGCGTTGGCGCGGAATCACACGCCGACGGCACGGGCGTGGTCATCCTCCAAATCGCCGCGCAGTCACCGGCGGAATCCGCAGGCCTGCAGGTCGGCGACATCATCCTCAGCGTGAATGGAGCCAGGGTCAGCGGGCTGATGGAATTCCGCACCATGCTCGCCGCAAAAAAACCGGAGGAAAAGGTCAGCGTGTTGTTTTCGCGCAAAGGTCAGGAAAAAACCGTGGAGTTCGTACTGGCTTCGAAAGCCGGTCATGCTTCCTTTCCGCAACGCCGGTTGGAAGTCATGGAGCGGATGGGCGGTGAAATCAGCGGTGTGCGCGACGGTTTTCCTTCGGTGTTGCAGACCGACATGGTCTTGAATCCCGAGGAATGCGGTGGTCCGGTGATCGACCTCAGCGGCAACGTTGTGGGAATAACCGCTGCCCGCGCGGGCCGCATCCGCAGCTACGTGATCCCTTCGCAAGAGGTTGTCAGCATGCTCAAACAAAAACCGGTGGCAGCCGACCTGGCCAAAGTGGCAACCCCGGAAGCAGGCCCGCAACTTTCCCGCACCCGGGCAGTCAGACCGCGGCTGAATCGTCCGGACATGGATCGCATGCGCAATCGCATGAAGGAAATGGACAAACTGTTGCGCCAGATGGATGAGGAAATCCAAGGCCTCAATCGATGATCGGTCATCGCGCCGCAAAAGAATTCTTCCGTTCCCTGATACCGCTTGATTTGCCCCTCACGCTGCGCTAGCCTCCCGCCGTGGCGAACGACAAAAAGCGCACGGAAGTGTTGGTGGGGGCGTTTCTGCTCCTGGGTTTGCTGTTGTTGGGAGGATTGATTGTTCAGTTCGGACGCTTTGGCGACCGCTTCCAGAACTACTATCCCCTGACCCTGATCGTCGATGACGCGGCGGGCATTATCAAGGGCTCGGAAATCCGCATGGGCGGCGCGAAGATCGGCCAGGTCGGCGCATTGCCGGAACTCACCGTCGACTCTCATGTCAAAATCAGCCTGGAAATTGACGACCGCATCAAACTGCCGCAAGGCTCTACTCTCAACGTCGCGTCCGCATCGTTGTTGGGGGATAAGATGATCATCGTGACCCCACCCGTGCAGAAATCAGGCGACTTCATCGGTCCTGGAGCCGAGATTACTGGGGGCGGACCCTCGGGGTTCGATGCCATCCAGAGCAATGCGGAATTGCTCACCCGCGATGCCACCAAGCTTATGGATGGAGCATCGATCACCTTGAAAAAAGTCGATCTCGCCATCGATGACATTCGCGCCGCGTCGCAACACCTTTCGCAAACGCTGGAGAAGGTCAATCATTCGATTTTGAAAGAGCAGAATCTCACCCGTGTCGATGAAACCATCGCCAGCTTCGCCAAAACGAGCGAACAATTTGAGAAGGCCAGCGCGGAGATGCAGCCGGCGATTGTCGATGCAAGGCGCACAATTGCCTCGATCGAAAAAGCGGCCGCTGGCGCCGAGAAAACCTTCGACAAGGTCAACCAGCGCATCGATGAATTGAAGCCGGCGCTGCAGGAGCTCCCGCGGGCCACGCAAGCGATCACCCGGGTGGCTGAAAAGGCCAGCAACACGCTCGACAAAGTAGACCAGGGCGAGGGCTTGTTAGGCACCCTTGCCAGCGACGAAGAAGTCTCCGCCGATGCCAAAGCATTCATCCGCAACCTCCGCGAACGCGGGGTGCTGCGCTATCAGGACGGCGCGGAACTGAGACCAGCGGACGATCCCCGCAACCGCTTCCGTGGCATCAGGCGCTGACGTGTCTGCTCCGTCTCAGGCGCAGGGAATGATCAGGGTGGCGCATGTGGCCTTGCGCACCAAGCCCTCCGCAACACTGCCGATCAACAAGGCGGTGACGATGCCGTGGCCGTGGGTGCCGATCACGATCAAGTCCGCTTCCGTTTTCTTCGCGTAGTCGACGATGGCCTGCAGCGGTGAACCGATGAGCAATTCGGCCCTGATGTCGTTTTCTTTCAAGCTCTGTTTCGCCGTCGCAATGGCTTCGTTGATTTTGGCATCGGCCCTTTTCTGGCTTTCTTCCTGAAACACCTGAATGGCCGGAAACTCCTCGGGTGTCATGCCATACGCCGTATAGGTGGGTTCTGGTTCTAGGACGTGGATGATGTGAAGGATTGCATTCTGCACTTTTGCCATTTGAATGGCGGCTGCGAGAACAGCCGGTGAAGCATCGGAGAAATCTAACGCCGTGATGATGACTTTCATAGGCTTAAACCTTGCGCCAGCTTGCGGGGTATTGCAATGGATTAATAATTCGTGCGCATGAATTGCCACGATATGCGATTCGCCGCGAATTGCGCACCGACTTCGCGGGTGGAAATTCAGGGCGATCAAGCCCGGGATGAAACAAAACGCCGGGATGCAAAAATCGCAGAGGGTGAAACAGAGATTCATGGGGGGAAATCAATGAAGGTAGGTCCGTAGTCAGATCATATAATCGTTAGAATGACCACAGATTACTCGGATTTCACAGAAACAGGAAAACTAGCCACCAGGCGTAACAGACCTGTTGGATGAAGTTCACGATCGTTCAATGCATTTGAAAATCCGCGTAATCTGCGTAATCTGTGGTTGAAAATGCCACGGATTCAGTTGTCATGCTTTTCCCTAACTTGATCGCCGTGGGTGGAAATTTCTGAATTTGTCGTTGATCTCCCGAGTCTGTCACCTATGGTCTGCGAGTTGATTTCTCTCTGCTCATGAACTACCGCGCATCACTCCTCGTCGTCCTGGCTACCGCAATTTCCCCCTTTGTCGCCAATGCCCAGGGCAAAACGGAAAAATCTCCCTACAAAAACTGGCAACACAACGGCTTGATGGCGATCATCACCACCCCGGAAGGCGCGGCTTTGCCCGAATCGACTGCGGAAGCCGATGTTCCTGTGTTGGTTCGGCTCCACAAGGATTTCTTCGATTTCAAACAGGCAAGCCCCAAGGGCGAGGACATCCGTTTCTCCACCCAGGCCGGTGAGGCGTTGGCCTATCAGGTCGAACACTGGGACGCGGAAAAAGGTGAAGCCTCGATCTGGATTCGCATTCCGAAAATTGTCGGCAATGCCCGGCAGCCGCTGCGGCTCCATTGGGGCATGGCGGGCGCGACCAGTGAGTCGAACGGTAAGGCGGTTTTCAACGAATCAAACGGATTCATGAGCGTCTGGCACATGAGCGATCCGGTGAAGGATGAGTGTGGCGTGCTCGAATCAAAGGACACCGGTACCTTCGCCGCGCCCGGCATGATCGGCCCGGCGCGACATTTCCCCGGCAAGATGGGGGTTTTCTGCGGTGACAAGATCACCAACTATCCGCAATCCGACAGCCCGCACAGCACGGAGGCATGGTTCCGCTGCGAGCAACCCAACTCCACGATCATCGGCTGGGGCAATGAAGGCGGCAATCAAGGCAGCAAGGTGCGGATGCAGTTCCGCAGTCCGCCACACATTCATGTGGACAGCGATTTTTCCGATGTCGCCGGGACTAGCCGGTTGCCGATGGCGGAATGGGTTCACGTGGTTCACACCTACAGCAGCGGCGAGGGAAAAATCTACATCAATGGCAAGTTGGACGGCGAGGCGAAACCGAAGTTGAACATCAAAAGCCCGGCTCGCGTCTGGTTGGGCGGGTGGTATGACAACTACGATTTCATCGGCGATCTGGACGAAGCACGCATTTCCAAGGTCGCACGCACGGCGGACTGGATCAGGCTGCAGTATGAAAACCAGAAACCGCTGCAAACGTTGGTCGGTCCGCTGATCCAGGCGGGCACGGACTTTGCGGTGTCGCAGGAAAAAGTTTCCCTGGCCGAGGGCAAGAG
>CAMAQB010000141.1 GCA_945860285.1 Akkermansia muciniphila
TATTGACGAACTGCCTGACCGTTCCGGAAGTGATTGCGGCGTCGCAGGATGGGCACCCAACGAAGGAGAAATGCCTTGAGGAGATCCGCAAAGTGCAGGCTGCACATCAAGCGCCTGCTCATGATTACAGCAAGCTTCACCTGTAAAAGATGCAGAATCCGAACAAGGCGGCTCATGCGACGCCGAGGAAGCCGTCTGATCCGTTTTGGACGCGTGTTCCGGCGACGCATGGCCTTTGACGTTGCTATGAAAAACTACTTCGCATCTCTAAGTGGACGATCACTTCCCGTTCTATGTTGGAACTTCTTTGATAGTCCCGAGGAAGGAGCCAAGATTCTCAATTCGACGACTTGGGAAGGCTGGGACTCTGGATGGAGCGCAATAGCCACAAATGGCATGGGTGATGCGATAGTCGTCTCAAATGGTGCGGTTTATGAAGTGCAGCACGGCACAGGAGAACCCGCCCGCCTATCGAATAAAATCGCTGAAGATTCAACTCAGTTTGCCGCGCTTCTGCTCAAAATCAGCGAGTTGGAGGAGTGCTCGGAGAGTGATTCAGTAGCGGCACTTCGACTCAAACGCGATGAGCTTTTGTCGATAAAGAAAGAGGTTCCAATATCGCTGAAGCAATACTTCAGCGACGCGATCTCGAATGTAAAAGAGATGATCGAGGATGCCCGGTGGGCGCAAACCACAGCGGGCAAGCTACAGGCATACATTGAAGTCAACTACCGTGCATGGGAGAAGGATGTTTGCGAGAAATGGACTGTCACGAATCTGATGATACGGCGTCACTCTAGCAACAAGGCCGTGTGTGTCGTTGGACTGGCGGATCAGGCATCAATCGAATCGATTGTACATCACTTATCTGAGCTATCAAGCTACCCTGTAATCAACCTGATGAAGCCACTCTAGATTTGAAGTATGCCACATTCAATCGAAGTCGCACAAGCCGTGAGTGGCAACCGGCGATAACGTCTCAATCCGAATTCGGGCTTCCCCTCGCCGGTGCCACCACTCTACGTAGGTAATAGGGTCTTTGCGACCGTTGAGGAGCTTAGGGAAGCGACCTTGCCAGCTCTTCAGCGCTACTGGGATGACGCCAAAGCGGTGTTGCGCTTGGTGGGTCGAAACTGGTTGCTCGATCAAGTAAACGCTTCGAACAAAACAGCGGGGTCACATTTATTTAGCGAAACGGTATGATTCACCAAACAAATCGGTTTCTTTCCGGAACCGACCGCCAGCGCCGCCCCTCACCCGAACGCCCCTAACAAGACCGCCAGTTCCTCCTCCACAATCGCCGGATCGGACAGGCTGTGGGCGATTTCCTCCCTCAACAACTCGCGATATCGCTTGCGAAGGCGATGCACCGCTACCCGCAGCGCGCCTTCATCCATCGACAAGTCCTCCGCTGCCTTAGCATATGGAATCTCGCCTTTGCCCATTGTGAGAAACGGCTTCATGCGGTCAAAACGCTTCGCCTTTCCATCCGCGGCAAATTCCTCACCGAGGCGAAGGACCACACGCTCCAACAAGGCCAACGCCCACTCGCGGTCATACGCCACATCCGGCGGAACCTGAGCGCCGCCCGCGATCTGAAAATGCGTATCCGCACTCTGCCAATCAAGTGATAGATGCGTGATGTTTCCGCCGCGTTTCAAGCGTCCGGCACGGTCGCGTTCGTTGGCGAGGAAATGCTTCAACGCCGCTAGCAGGAACGCCCGAAAGCGGCCGTTCTCCTGTTTCAGTCCCGCGAAATCCCGCCGCTCCAACAGCTTGGCAAAAAACGCCTGCGTCAGATCCTCCGCATCCTCTTTTGGAAAACCATGCCGCCGCACATAAGCATAGATCGGAAACCAATACGCCGAGCAAAGTGTTTCCAACGCTTCATCGGCCGATGCTCCCGCCGCGCGGACCACCGTCCAGCGTGTCGTCGCGAAAAATCCATCGGGCTGGGCAGACATCAGCGTTTCAATTCATTCCCGAAGCCCTCCGGTCCGCCCGGTGAAACCACCACCGTGCGCATTTCGGGTCGCACCACCACCGCACGCCAAACCAGCCGGATGATGATGAATCCCGCGGCCAGAGAACACACCAGGGTCGCCAGCACGGTGAAGGCGGTTGTGTTATCCACGATCAGCCGTCTCCAAGTGGAAAGCTCACGCTCTCCTGCGACGATGGCGAATCTAATCAGATCGTTAAACACCCAGTACCAGAACCAGCCGATCAAGCCCGTCAGAGCCAGCAGCGGGAACAGCAAGCCATCCAACACCGCCAGCCACAGCCCGTGAAGCTTCCCCGCCGAGCGGCGGATTTTAGAGACGCTGATCCAGCCGAGTATCGTCGTGCCGAAGGGCGAAGTGAGTCCCAGCGGGAACAAAGTGTAAAACATCAGGTATTGCCACCAAGACGGTCCAGGCGGCTCTTCTCCGGGAGACAATAGGACCGGTTTTGAAAGCGAGTACCACAAGAACCACATGATGTTGAACAGGATCATCACCGCCCAGCACGCGCCCGCGATGGCGGTGCGGGAAAAGCGGGAATCGAGTGGTACACCCGATTGAAGTTTCTCGTTCGACGGGGTGCCAAAAGATGCGGGCGGAACGGCCGCGCTCCCCATTTCAGAAACAATCGTCTCAACCCGCGTCCCCATCACGCTTGCTTGTTGGTATCTCTGCTCCGGATTTTTCTCGAGTGCCTTGAGAACAATTTCATCGAGGCGGACGTCGATATGAAGTTTTCGTGAGGGTGCTTGCAGGTCCTTGTCCGGCAACTCGCCAGTGAGCATTTGATAGAAAACGACGCCGAGCGCATAAATGTCGGCTCGGTGGTCGACATCGGACGGATGCTCGATTTGCTCGGGAGCCATGTATTGCGGCGTGCCGATGATTTTTCCGGCGAGTGTAGCGTCGGTCTGCGACCGCCACTGGCTATCATCTTCATTCGTGCGACGGTCATAGACCGCCGCTGCAGATACGATTTTCGCGATGCCGAAGTCGGCGACCTTCACACGGCCCGAGCGGTCCAGCAGAAGATTTTCGGGTTTGATGTCGCGGTGGACGATGCCCTGGTCGTGGGCGTATTGCAGTGCGTCACAAATCTGAGGGACGATGGCCAGTGCCTCGCGGGGCGAGATCCGGCCGGTTTTCATGAGTTGGGCGAGGTTCACACCATCCACGAATTCCATGAGGATGAAGTAGAGCCCGTCCTGTTGGCCGAATTCGTGAAGCGTGACGATGCCGGGGTGGTTGAGCTTCGCTAGCGCTCTTGCCTCGCGGGTGAAGCGGCTGGAAAACTCCGTAGATTGCCCGATTCCGGGCGTCAGGATTTTCAAAGCGACGATCCGGTCGAGATCTTTCTGCCGGACTTTGTAAACCGCGCCCATGCCGCCTTGGCCGATGAGTTCGAGAATTTCAAACTGCGTGAAAATAGCGGCGAGTTCCTCCAGCGGCGGCGGATTGAATGCGGAGGGTGCGCCCACGATGAGTGTGTCATCGTCGAAGCCCTGCCTGAGCAGGTCGGCGGGATCGAGACCGGCGAGTGGCGCTTGTTTCTCCATCGGGTCGTTGTTGGGCATTGTGTCCATACCCCACTCAGAAGCAATCCTTAGAATTCGTTACGGAAATTTTCACAAAAGATCTCCACCTCGTTCGCTTCTTGCCGTGGCCGGGCGCGAGGTTAGCCTGTGCCTCTCTGGGGCCAGCTCCCGGTAGTGCTTGAAGAGATGTAATACCAGTGGTGCATTGTAATTGAGTGGATTGTTGGTGAAATGTACAGCAAAAACGGGTAAAACTTGGTGAGAAATCCGCCTTGGCTTTTTCACCAAAATCTGAGTAGGATACTAGCATGTCAACCCGCTTTTCCCCGCACTCCGGTCTTACCGCCTGCTCATTCAAGGGTCATCACCACAAAAGAAAATTCTTAGCATTTCAACTGCCAAGTTGTTGCTGCCCCCTGCTGCGGGGACTTTTTGTTTTCTGTGTGCTGCTGGCTTCGACGGGGCTTGTGGAGGCACAGGCGACGCTATTCACGTTGCGCACGTTTCGGGCAAACAACGGGGAGTTGATCACCCGGAGCCGGACGGTGAAGCTGACGATCGACGCGAGCAGCAGCCAGGGAAGCATCTCCAAGATGCGACTTGGAGACAGTGCCCGGGAGAAGTTCGGCCCGATCCAGTCCTATCGCACCAGCACGGTATATGCTTTTCCGGAAAATGCCACTGGGCGACATGTCATTGTAGTCGAGTTTCAAGACAGCCGGGGAAATGTTTCGAATCCATACCGCCTGCTGGTGGACATCATTCCTGATCTACCGGTTTCGCCGCCGTTGACTAGAGGAGCGACACCTAAGCTATCGTTGAGGCGTGGCAACTTCAGTTCGGTGGAGCTCGCACCGGCGGTGACGGATCCGGCAGACCCGATCGTGCAAATGTCGACTGCAGCGGGAGAGGTGCTGATTCAGCTGTATCCGGTGAAAGCGCCGCGGACCGTGGCGAACTTCCTGAAATATGTGGACAGCAACCTGTATGATGCTTCGTTCATCCACCGGTCGGTGCCCGGCTTTATCATCCAGGGGGGTGGGCATTTTGTAGATATCGCAAACAACAACAGTATTTCGGCGATCGGAAGCTTCAGCACGGTTTTGAACGAGCCTGGCGATTCCAACACGCGGGGGACGATCGCGATGGCCAAGGTCGATGGAGATCCTAACAGCGCGACGAACCAATGGTTTTTCAATCTTGCAGACAATTCCTCCAATTTGGATAACCAGAACGAAGGGTTCACGGTGTTTGGCAAAGTGCTGGATTCGTCCATGGGCGTGGTCGATTCGATCGCGTCCTTGCCAGTCAGTGATCAAAGCACAACTTTCGGATTCGATAGCCTTCCGGTGTTTCGGCTGCCGGGTAACGATCAAAGTCTGGAGCTGCAGGACTTGGTTCTGGTTAACGAGACCTCGCGTTATCGGTTCAGCGTTATCAAATCGGTGCCGAGCGTGAAGGCGACGATCATCAATAACTTTTTAGTGCTTGAGCCTCAGGGGAAGCCTACCAGCAGCAATGCTTCGATCATGATTCGTGCGGTCACACCGGACGGACGGACGTTGGATTTTCCGGTGGTTGCTGATGTGGGAACCAACCATCCGATGCTGGCCGGGGGAATCGGGACGAGGAAAGTGCGAGCCACTGAAGATGAGCCGGTCGATATTTCAATTCCGGTCACCAACCCTGACAATTCGCCTCTCGAGTGGAATATCGAACCGCAGCCGAGCAAAGGAAGCTGCGAGTTGCTACCGCAGACCCGACCGGGAACGAGAGTGATCCGCTACACGCCCGGCTCGAATCAAAATGGGACAGATAATTTTTCGGTGGAGGTATTTGATGACGATGTGGACCCTCAAAAGCGCGGGAAGGATCAGCTGGCAATCCAGTTGCAAATCGCTCCTGTCAACGACACTCCAAATCTTACGGCTCCCGCCATTCTCGCGGTTTCTGCAGGAAGGAGCATTGAGTTCGATGTCACATTGGATGATGCGGAAACCCTCCCGGCAAACCTGCTGCTTACAGGAACTGTGAGCGGTGCGGCGATCGTCAGAGGTTCGCTCTCGATTCTGGGCGAAGGGGCCACACGCAAAGTCTCATTTCTAACGAATCCCGTGACAGCGCCCTCCGCCGCATCTGTGACTTTGACTGTGAATGATGGAACCGGAAAACGCCGCAGCGTGAGGATTCCTGTGACGGTATCGCCCGCGTTGTAGAAGTCGGAAGTCGGAAGTCGGAAGTTAACCCCCATTTCCCCGCCCTCCAATCTGCGCCACCTCCTTTGCCAAGGCTTCCTCCTACGCCAAGGCTTCCTCCTACGCCAAGGCTTCCTCCTACGCCAAGGCTTCCTCCTACGCCAAGGCTTCCTCCTACGCCAAGGCTTCCTCCTACGCCAAGGCTTCGGCGGACAAGACGGCGGACAAGACGGCGGTCAGGAAGGCTACGACAGGCAGGCCGGTCCGACCCAATGGA
>CAMAQB010000142.1 GCA_945860285.1 Akkermansia muciniphila
TGGCTGTTGAATTTTGGACGAGGAGACAACCGGTAACATCTTACCCATCAAAAGGGAAGGGGCGTAACAACCCTTTCTCTTTTGAAAATTTTAAAACTTTTGTCGGAGGCCTCTCTCTCACCGTTGCGTTTGCTTTTGGAACTCGCGGATAGGTTGCCGATCGACGAAAAGCACGAAGTCAGCGGGGCCTGAGTCGGTGATGTATTCGCGGACGGCCTGACCAAGTCCCGCATTAAACTCAATGGCATTCTTGTCCTGAATCGCCCAACCACAGTCGCGGAGCTGCGCGTCGATCTGATCGCGCGCTTTTTGCTCCGGGTTCTGATTGGCGGGTGTCGGCATGGGAAAATGCAATGCTTTCTTCAAGGGCCGTCGCCTCAGACAACTGCCCGGTTTCTCCTTGCAACCCTGCCGGTGTTCCCACCGTGCGCAGATGCAAGTGCCACTGACTGGGCCTCTTGAAAAACACAAAAAGTATGGCGAAAACTTATCGCCATGGCAAGTCATTCATTTTTTACGCTGGAACATGATTTAACCATGCGTTGCAAGTCGGGTTGACGCGCAATGAACAACAATCCGGAGCAAATGGTGAAAATCCTTTAGAACGGCCTGACGGGTCCGATCAATGTTGGCGGAAAGGAATACAAGACCACAGCCTGCCGCAGAATTTTTTTTACCATCGCCGCAACTTTTTCCGCAATGTCGGGTTCAACGGAGCGACCCGACAACAAACCATTATGAAAACCACCATCGCCTTGCTATCGATTCTCGCCCTGTTCCTCCCCGCCCAAAACATTGATGCCAAGGAAAAAGGCGCGAAGAAACCGAAACAGGAAGCCGCCAAACACGGGAAGAAAAAGGATGCCAATGGCGATGGTGACATCACCGAAGCAGAGTTCATCGCCGCCGCCAAAAACGCGGACAAGGCCAAGAAGAAATTCGCCAAACTCGATACCAACGACGATGGCGTGCTCAACAAAAAGGATTATTCCGGCAAAAAGGGCGATAAGAAAAAGGGCGGCAAGAAAAACAAAAACGGCAAATCCGAGAAGAGCAAAAACTGAGCGAACGGCACTTTGCGTGCCCAACTGCGTCAGGCGGGGACAGGTCGACTTGACTTCACTGCGGGAATTGTTCATTACACATGCATCACCGCACGATCTTCCTATGAACATGACACCGACCCGCATTTCTTCCGTCTGGCTGATCACTCCACTGCTTTTGGCTGTGACCATTCTTCACGCCGAACCCGTGCCGCTGTTCGATGGAAAAACCTTTACCGGCTGGGAGGGCGACACCGAGAAGACCTGGAAAATCGTCGAGGGGGCCTTCACGGCGGGCAGCCTGGATCGCCAGCAGGAGAAGAATGATTTTCTCGCGACCACCAAGAGTTACGGAAATTTCGAACTCACTCTCGAAGTGAAAATCGCCGGCACCGAGGGCTTTGTCAACGGTGGCATCCAGTTCTGGTCGGAACGGCTGAAGAACAGCAACGAGGTCCGCGGCTTCCAGGCCGATTTCGGCAGCGGCTACGACGGCGCGCTGTGCGACGAAAGCCGCCGCAGCGGTCGGGACATCGTACGCCCGCCAAAGGAAATCCACGACAAGGCGTTGAAGAAGGACGAATGGAATGTCTATCGAATCCGCGCGGAATGGCCACGCATCCAATTGTGGCTCAACGGCGTGAAGACCATCGATTACACCGAGAAAGACGCGCAGATCCCGCGACGCGGCATTTTCGCGGTGCAAATCCACGGCGGCGCCAAAACACAAATCTGGTACCGCAAGCTGATGATCGAGGAGTTGCCCGACTGAAGCGTTCGCGATCCATTCCATGCCATGAAACATCATCTTCTCAGCGCCGCAGTGGCGATTTCCGTTGTTAGCGTCGCGGTCCGCAGCCAGGCCGCCGACTTCTTTTTCAGGACCGGCGACAGGGTGGTGGTGATGGGTGACAGCATCACCGAACAACATCTCTACAGCACCTATCTCGAATCCTGGGCGCTCACCCGCTTCCCCTCCTGGGATCTGACATTTCTCAATGTCGGCATCGGCGGCGACGGCGCTCCCGGCTGCAACAACCGCTTCAAGCGCGATGTGCTGGCCTTCTCGGCCACGGCAATGACCATCGACTTTGGAATGAACGATGCCGGAGGAAATTTCGAGGACTTCATGAAAAACATGCAGGGCATCGCCGATCAGGCGGCGGCGGCGAAAATCCGGGTCGCCTGGTGCAGCCCGCAGGCCTGTGAAAATCCGGACGACAAGCAGGCGATCGACACCGCAGGCAACCGCAATCTGGAAAAATTCACGGCAGGCGTGAAACAAACGGCGGCGGCGAATGGCAACGCACTGTTCGTGGATCAGTTCCACCCGTATCTGGAATTCATCAACAAGGCGCGTCCGACGAATCCGCAAACCCGCGTCGGCGGCGGCGACCAGGTCCATCCCGGACCGCCCGGTCAGACACTGATGGCCGCCACCATCCTTCAAGGAATGAATTTTCCGCCTCTCGTCGCTGCCGTGGAGATCAACGCAATCTCCGCCAAAGTTGTGCAAAGCCAGAACTGCGCGGTCGATGCCCTGAAGGTCGAAGCCGACGGCACGATCCGGTTCTCGCAGCTCGACAAAGCACTGCCGTATTTTCCCGATGGCGATGCGAAAAAGATATTGGAATGGCTGCCGATTTTAGAACAGATGAACGAGTACCGGCTGAAAGTGAGCGGGCTCAAGGCGGGTCGTTATGAAATCCGCCACGGCGGGGTGAAAGTTGCCGGGCACACCGCTGCCGAGCTGGCCGCCGGGGTGAATCTCGCGGCGGCGGCCATGGTTGCGGGACCGGTATCCGAGCAGATCAAGGCCGTCAACGCAGCCATCTCCGCAAAAAACAGCTACTTTCACGACAAAATCTTTTCCGGCGTGCTGCGCGCGGGCGGCGTGCCCGAGTTCATGGAAATGACCAACGAACAGGTCGAGGCGAAACGCACGGCGGTATTCGAGCAGCGCATGAAAAAAATGCCCGAACTTTTCGCCGCGATCAAATCATCGCTGGCGATGAAAGCGCATCCGGTGGAAATCGTGCCACTGCCCGATCAGTAAATAGGCTTGCGCAACCATTCTTCCTCGCATTCAGACCGACAACCATGCAACTCGGTGCTTGGCAGAGGTCACAACTTTCGCCAGAGTCGCGCGACTCACCGCAACGGACATGCACATCACAACTCAACCATGAAACATACCATGCATCGAATTGGCTTCGCCATTCTGGCCGCAACCCTGCTGGGCGGATTTTCCGTCAAAGCGGCCGTAGGACCACCAGACCTGACCAAGGGTGAAATGACCGGGGTCGATCGCAAGGGCACCTACAACCTGGGATCCACGGGCATGCGCGGCTGGATTTATCTCAAACCCGCAACACACTTCGACGGACTACAGGGTCGGACCACGGCGGTCAGCCGGCAAATCCTGATCACCCATATCGGCGCGAAATCGCCGGCCGATGGCGTTATGCAGGTCGACGACGTGATTCTTGGTGTCGCTGGAAAATTGTTCAGCGACGACGCGCGACGCAGCATCGCCACCGCGATCCAGGAAGCAGAAAAGGAAAGCAACAAGGGCATTCTCAAACTGACCCGCTGGCGGGCGGGAAAAACCGAGGAAGTGCAGCTCAAACTGCGGGTCATGGGAACCTACAGCGCGACGGCACCCTACAACTGTCCGAAGTCGCAAAAGATTTTCGACGAGGCCTGCATCGCGCTCGACAAGGAGCCGTTGCCGACCAACTGGGCGGGTGCGATCAGCGGATTGGCCTTATTGGCCACCGGCAATCCCGACTACCTGCCCAAGGTGCAGGCCCTGGCCCGCAAGATGGCTCCGCCCGACATGAACCTGCAGGAACGCGGCCTCGGTGCCTGGGAGAGCGGCTATCGCAACCTGTTCCTCTGCGAATACTACCTGCGCACCAAGGACAAGGAAGTGCTTCACGGCATTCGCGAGATTACCCTCTCGACCGCCAAAGGCCAGGGCATGTACGGCACCTTCGGCCACGGCTTCGCCGAACGGACCCCCGACGGTAAACTCCACGGATCGATCCCTCCGTACGGCCCGGTCAATCAGGCCGGACTGGCCGCCAACATGGCGATCGTGATGGGCAAAAAATGTGGCATCAATGACCCGGAGGTCGATGCCGCCATCGAGCGCGCCGCGAAGTTTTTCCGCTACTTCACCGACAAGGGCACGATCCCCTACGGCGAGCACGATCCTTATCCCTATCACGACAACAACGGCAAGAGCGCGATGGCGGCAATGTTGTTCGCCCTGCAGGGCAACGGTGCGGCGGACGCGCGGTTTTTTGCAAAAATGTCGATCGCCGGATTCAAGAACCGCGAATGCGGACACACCGGCCAGGGCTTCAGCTACCTCTGGGGCGCTCTCGGTGCCAACGTCGGAGGCCCCGCCGCCGCGGCGGCGTTTTTCAAAGAGGCGTCCACCCACCTCGATCTGGTGCGCCGTTGCGATGGCTCTTTCACCTACGACGGCGGCGAGCAGTACGGTCCCGGCAAGACCCATGATAACACCTACTATGGAAATAGTAGTTACAGCGGTCTGAGTCCGAACGCCACCTACGTACTCACCTATTCGCTGGCGTTGAAAAAACTGTTCATCACCGGCAAAGAAGCGGATCCCGCCAACGCCCTTGGCAAAGAGGAGGTCCAGTCGGCGGTGAAATCCGGGCGTTTTGATTTGGTGCGGCTGGACATGACCCCGCGGCAATTGGTGGCGGCCTTCGCCGACTGGTCGCCGGTCGTGCGCGGCTGGGCGGGCGAAGAACTGGCCAAACGGCCCGAAGCAAATGCCATGGTGCCCGAGTTGATCAAGATGGCCGAGGGATCGGATGCCCATGTGCGCCAGGGGGCCTGCGAGGCTCTCGGTTGTCTCAAGAGCACCGAAGCGCTGCCGGTTTTTGTTCGACTGCTCTCCCACGAGGACCGCTGGCTGCGATTCAAAGCCGCGCAGGCGTTCAAGAAAATCGGTTCCGGTGCCAGCCCGGTGCTGCCCGACATCCTCAAGGCCACCGTGCAGACCGCCGAGCCGCTGCAACCGATCAACTGGGCCGACCCCGTCCAGCTCACCCACGGGCAAATCGCCGCGGCCCTTTTTTCCGGCCGCCAGGGCGACATGCTGAAAGGCTACGACTCCAAATTGCTCTATCCGGCGGTTCGGGTGATTGCCAACAATGCCGACGGCATGGCCCGCGCCACCTTGCGCGGCTATTTTGAAAAAAACCTGAGCCTGGAGGATGTGCAGGCCCTGGCACCCGACCTATTGGCGGCTGTGAAAACCCGCTGCCCGGCGGACACCATGTTTGGCAATGAAATCCGCATGGGAGCCTATAAGGCGCTGACAAAATACCACTTCAAGGAAGCCATCGCCGCGGGTGTTGATTTCGCAAAAACCCAGGGCGGCCACGGCAGCCAGAAACGGACCGGGGAAATCGTCAAGGAACTGATCACTTACGGCAGCGCCGCCAAAGAAGCGGTGCCGGGCTTGAAGGAGTTGATCGCTCAGTTCAACAACGAATGCGCCAACGGCAAATTCCCGAAAGGCGAGCTCAATCAAACGAGGATCGACGCGGTCGAGGGGGCGATCAAAGCCATCGAATCCGCAAGCACCCGGCCGGATCTGCGCAGCGTCGGCAAGTGAGCGTCCTGCCGGTCTTTCCAGCGCAAAAAAAACCTGCCGCGTGAACAGTCGCGCGGCACGTGAAAAAAGTTACCGCAGACCTCAAGGTCGGCGCTATCAACGACGGCGGTGGAGGAATGCCAGGCCACCGAGAAGACCAAGAACCAGTCCGGAGGGCGCGAGTTCCAAAAGCAAACGCAACGGTGAGAGAGAGGCCTCCGACAAAAGTTTTAAAATTTTCAAAAGAGAAAGGGTTGTTACGCCCCTTCCCTTTTGATGGGTAAGATGTTACCGGTTGTCTCCTCGTCCAAAATTCAACAGCCAT
>CAMAQB010000143.1 GCA_945860285.1 Akkermansia muciniphila
AACGTCTCGTCACCGCAGTCCTAGTCGAAATCTCCGACGCATGGGAATCAGGAAAATCTTACCTCAAACCACAAAACTAACAAAATACACAAACCACCTACTTCAACTAAATGCCTTGAAAGATTTTACAGAAAAAATATTGCGCGGCCCAAATATCAACCATGTTACCATACGCCCCCCGCGGAAACCAATGTCATCGCTATCGAAACCGAAGCGATAGCATAGATACAATAGAGCGGCATCCCGCTAATGGACATTTTCGCAAGAGATGCCAGAGCTATGGCAAGAATGCGGGGGGCCATTGACCGCTTACGCCTTAGCAAAGTGATGGTACCTTCGCGAGGCTTTTCATAATCACTGACCCCATTCGCGCCGACCCTTTTCAAGGCTTACATTTGAGAAACAGTTTATTCATCAATTCTGGAACTCCCCGTCGGGCGGTGATCTTCAACAATGCCAATACCAAATGCACTATCTCCAAGAACCGTATACCAAAGTGTATGTTTATTCCCACGTTCCTTACGAAAAAATACAACTCCGTTGTTATTGTTTGTATTGTCGATAATCGAAAGCACCTCGCACCCTGTAAGGAGCTTACCTCCGCAAGGACGGAGCCGCCATCGAGATTCGCCATGAAGGCGAAATCGCCCCCCGCACAGGGGAGCGCGGATTGAAACGATGTATATGGCAGTTATCCTGCTGCTTTCACTGGTGGCATTTGATGAATCCGCGTTGCAGAAACCGGAGTGTCAATGGTTTTGTCCGCACGGGCTCGGATGGACCGAACTAACCACTGAGGTCGATGAAACCCAGTGAGTGCACTGATTGATTCATGGTTTCAGTGCTTCTCTTGGTTCATCAGATTTGAAAGTATCGAGCCGTTGTCCCCGCCGCAGTCTGTGGAGCATGCGCCGCTAGATTCCATCCAAAAAATCCACGGCCCGGCGATCGGCCCAGGATCCCGCCGCAAGCGGCCCCGTGGGAAACCCGACGTGGCCGCCGTGCGCTGGTGTTTCTAGATGGAAAAACTCACTTGCGGCCGCCTCTTCACGGGGGAAACACAAGCACCCGAGGAAAGGATCATTCAGAGCATTAACTGCCAGCGTGCGCACACGGATGGCAGTCAAATACTGTCGCGAGCTATTCTTCTCCCAATACTCTGCCGCATCCCGGAAGCCATTGATCGGTGCGGTGAAACGATCATCAAACTCCTGAAACGTGCGAATCCGCTCCAACCCGCGCACATCGAGCTGGCCGGGAAACAACCGGTCTTTCTGGAGAATCTTCTCCCGCATGCTGATCAGGAAACGTTCCATGTAAAGCTTGTTGGCAACCGAAGCCAATACCCGCGACGAATCGGCGAGATCGCAAGGCGTCGAAAAAACCACCGAGCCCTGGATGGCCGATGGGACAATCGAGGGATTTTCTCCCAGATACTTGAGCGTTAGATTACCACCGAGGCTGAAGCCGATGAGCGCTAGCGATTCTGCTGGATGACGGGTGGAAGCGTGAGTGATCACGGCAGATAAATCCGCCGTCGCGCCGCTGTGATACATGCGCAAAAGCCGGTTGGGTTGTGATCCGCAGCCGCGGAAATTCCAGGCCAGCACATCCCATCCCGCATCCAACAGCGCCACCGCCATGCTTCGGATGTAGCTGTCCTGAGCGCTCCCCTCCAGCCCGTGCGAAAGGATCGCCAACCGCCGCCGGCCCGCACGGGCCCATGACAGGTCGAGGAAATCGCCATCAGCAAGTTCGAGCCTTTCCTCGCGGAAAGCCAACTGCGGCACCCGGCGCAGCAGTGCGGAAAAAATCGTCTGCAAGTGCCCGCCTGGCAGCCACAGCGGCGGGTGATAGCGGGAGTTCTGAATGAGTGGCATTTGCTTCCCGGCGGTGAATCGCGGTGCCGAATCCTAACTCGAAATCAACCGAAAGCTCATGAAATTTTCGCGGCAGGTGTTTTATGAGTGCCCGCAACCAGCAAGACTGATTCCCGGCGCGATCTTCGTCATCATGACGAACGAATCCTGTCTAACGAGCTTGCCTAATTCCTGCCCGTCTGATTCCATGTGCGCATGGAATTTGAAGCCTTGAAAGCCGCGCTCGCCGCCACCCCGCGCAATGTCCCGCTCCTGGTGATTGTGGGGAAAATGCATCAGGACCGATTCGAACTGGCTGAAGCCCGTGCTTGTTTTGACCGCGTGTTGGCCGAAGATCCCCACCATGCGGAGGGCCATCTCGGCATCGCCCGATTGCTCGACCTCTGCGGCGAAATCTCCGAAGCCGCCGTCCGCTTGGAAGGGCTTTGCGACAAACACCCGCACTTCGCCCCAGCCTGGCTGCTGCGTTCCCGGATCGCCCTTGACGAGGGTGATTCCGCAGCGGCACGCACGTTTTACGACAAGGCTGTCGCTCTCGACCTCTCGCTCGCCGATGACGAACTGCTCCAGAACATCCTTGATGAAGGCGGCAACAAGCGCATGGCCATGACATCCGCCGGCACGACCTACGTGGAAACCGAGGACTACGATGGTTTCCCCTTCGAGGGCTTCGATGCCGTCGCCGCGCGCGATCTCAGCATCGAGTTCCGCGTCAAAGCGGATATGAAATTCGAAGATGTCGGCGGCATGGAGAAGGTCAAGGACGACATCCGCATGAAGATCATCCATCCGCTGAAGAACGCGGATCTCTTTGCCGCCTATGGCAAAAAGGCGGGAGGCGGGGTCCTGCTCTACGGTCCTCCCGGCTGCGGCAAAACCCTGATGGCCCGGGCCACCGCCGGGGAAATCGATGCGGCGTTTTTCTCTGTCGGTCTCCATCAGGTGCTCGACATGTACATCGGCGAGTCCGAGCAAAAGCTTCACAAGATCTTCGAACTCGCACGCAAAGCCGCGCCCGCCGTTCTGTTTTTCGATGAAACGGACGCGCTCGCCGCCGACCGTCGCGACATGCGCCAATCCGCGGGTCGGAATCTGATCAACCAATTCCTCAGTGAGCTTGACGGCACCCAGGCCAACAACGAAGGCCTGCTCATCCTAGGTGCCACCAATGCACCATGGCATCTCGACGGAGCGTTTCTCCGTCCCGGCCGTTTCGACCGCATCATCTTCGTCCCCCCGCCCGATGCCGGTGCGCGCGCGGAAATCGCCAAGATCCACGCGAAGGGAAAACCGCTCGTCGATTTCGACCCCGCCGACCTCGCCAAGCGCACGGACGGTTTTTCCGGTGCCGACCTCCGCGCCGTATTCGATCAGGCCACTGAAGCCGCGCTCGGCGCGGCCATGCGCAAAGGGTCGCTCGTCCCCGTGAGCGGCAAGATGCTTGCCAAAGCAGCGAAAGAAGTGAAGCCCTCCACCCGCATGTGGTTTGAAAGCGCCAAAAACCACGCTCTGTACGCCAACCAAAGCGGCTTTTATGACGATGTGCTGGTTTACCTTGGATTGAAAAAATGACCAACTCACTCACACGCGCCCAACAATTCCGCAAGATGCGGCGATACGAGGAGGCGGTCGCGCTGCTGCACACCCACCTTGCGCAGAATCCTCAAGACCCGACAGCGTTTCTCGAACTCGCCTTGAACAGAATGGAGATCGAAGGAGCGAAAACCCTCGCGCTTGAAGACGCCCGCCGGGCCACCATTCTGCTCCCCGGTGTCTCATTTCCCCTTGCCCTGCAATCGCGCATTCTCAGCTTGCTGAACCGCGAAAAAGAAGCCCTGCCGATCGCCGAAGCTGCGATAGCCCTCGACCCGGAAGACCCTTACTCCTGGAATTGCAAATCGCTCGCCCTTTGTGGAATGCACCGCTGGAACGATGCCGAGCAATCCGCCCGTCAGGCACTTGCCCTTGATCCGGATGATGAGACCGCCTCCAATCTGTTAGCCCACACCCTGCGGCTTCAGAAAAAACTCGACGAATCCGAATCGGAAAGCCGCCGCCGCCTCGCGCGCGACCCCGAGAACGCATTCTCCTTCGCCAATTCCGGTTGGGCTGCGCTGCAACGCGGGCAGGTGAAGGAAGCGGAGAATTTATTCAAGGAAGCGCTTCGGCTCGACCCTGCCATGAGCCACGCGAAGGAAGGTCTCAAGGCCTCGTACCGCGCCCGCTCCGCCTTTTACCGGCTGTTTCTGCGTTGGGTGTTTTTCATCCAGCAGTTCAACGAGAAAAACCGCATGCTGATCATCATTGGGTTGATTATCGGTTTTAAGATCGCCAGGTCGCTCGCCGCCTCCATCCACCCGTTGCTGGTGATTCCTGTCGTGATTGTTTACTACACATTCGTGTTCGGCACCTGGCTCTCGAACGGTTTGGCGAATTTCCTCATCCTGAAAGACCCTGTGGCCCGCATGTCTCTGGATCGGAGGGAGAAAATGGAAGGCCTCGCCGTCGGCACCCTGTTCCTCGGCGGACTCCTGATTTTCGTCGGCGGCATGGCCACGGGCCTGATACCTGTTGCCATCGCTGGCGGGACAATGATGGTCGCAGCCATCCCGTCCACCCTGATCTTCACCAACGAATCCATCGTGGGGCAATTCGTCTTCGCAGCCTGCGCGCTGGCGATTTTTGGCCTCGGAGGCCACGCCGTCCTGGACCTTGCGAATCATGCGGATCAAAAATTAGGCATGGGAGCCTCCGCCTCGTCTCTCGGCTGCGCCATTCTGATCGCTTTCGGCACCAGCTGGCTGAGTTTGGTGCCCGCGCTCCACAAAAGATCATCCAGTTGAAGAATGCAATAGCCCACACGCACATCCTCGTCTTGTCGAAAAATGCCCATCGGAAAATTCGGCAGTGAATGGCGAGTTTGACGCGACCGTTTTTTCGACCACTGGCCGAGTGAACACGACGCGGGGTTTTGCGGAAGGCCGAACCGCATACGGCGACACGCAGAAGAACTGTTGGGAAAGCCCATGACAAGCGCCGTGTCACCCGAAAAAATAGCCTCGCTAGGATTCGAACCTAAACAAACAGAATCAAAATCTGTTGTGCTACCGTTACACCACGAGGCTGTTAGCTTTTCCCATTCGGGGGGCAGTAAGGTAATGGAAGCAGGAATAATGACAAGCATAAATTTTGCGAAATTGAAAAGTGCGACAGGAAAAAAATTCCTTGGATTCGCGCGGCAAGAGCCAACCTACCGCTGCATGCAGGGCAAACGGATTTAATTTGTTGAAAATCAATAAAAGACTTGTACTTTGTAAATACATCTTAATAATTAGCGGATGTCCTCACCGCACGAACCTAACGAAAACAGCACTGCTCCGTCTCCAGGTATCATCCTCATCTTACAGGAGCTTGATGATCCGCGCATCGAACGCGCGCGCAAACACCATCTCAGCGACATACTTTTCATCGCACTCTGCACCGTCATTTGCGGCGGGGAGAGTTTTGAGGACATGGAAGAATTCGGCAAAGCCAAGCAAGCGTGGCTTCGTCAACACCTTGAGCTACCCAACGGCATTCCCAGCCACGACACCTTCAACCGCGTCTTCCAGTTGCTCGATCCGCATGCATTTCAGGAATGCCTCATCCGCTGGACACAAGCCGTCCGCGAGAAAATTCCCAGCGAGATCGTCGCCATCGATGGCAAAGCCCAACGCCGCGCCCGCAACAAAAACGAGAACCTTCACTACATCGTCAACGCCTGGGCAGGAGAAAACCGCCTCCTTCTCGGCCAATATAAAGTGGCAGAGAAATCCAATGAAATCACCGCCATTCCCGAACTACTCCGCATCCTCGAACTCAGCGGTTGCATCATCACCTGCGATGCGATGGGCTGCCAGAAAAACATCGCCAAAGAAATCATCGAAGCAGATGCCGACTACGTACTAGCCCTCAAAGGCAACCACGAAATCGCATTCGAAGAGATC
>CAMAQB010000144.1 GCA_945860285.1 Akkermansia muciniphila
TAGGGAAAGATACAAACTCATCTCACACTCCCGGAGAGGTGTTGCAACACCTCTCCGGGTCATTCCAAAAGCGATATTCTCGCCTCGGTAATGACATGGCGAGAAGAATATACAAGGGAAATTTCTCCGAAAGTTCCGGTGGGGGCAGGGTTGTTTGTTCATGTAGGATCTTCCTGACTCACTCGCTTTGTTGGCGAACGATAGCGTGGGGTGAAGGGTGGTTGCGTTAGGATGAAATGTGACCGTCCCCCACCGGAACGCTCGGAGAGCGTTCCCTGCCTTGCGTTTGCGACAATTCTTGTCAATCCATTCGCCAGCTTGATTGCCTTGCGGGCGGCTCAAATGCTCACCGGCTTGCCGGATTGGGCGGAGGCGTAGATGGCATCGATGACCTGCATCAATCGCAGTGCCTGACCGGGAGTATTCAACGGCTCGGCCCGACCTTCGATGGCCTCGATGAAATTCGCCGCGGAACCGATGCGGCCCATGTCCTCGCAGGCCGGCGTGGTGATGCGGCGGTCTACACTGTGACCGTTTTCCTGGACATACAACTCGCAGGTGTCGATGGCGGTATTGTCGAGCCCGTCGATGCCGAACAAGCGCTCGACCTTGCCGCCGGCTTTGGTGCCTTGGAAAACCACGCTGACTTCCTCACGCTTGATCATTTCCGCCCAGGAAACCTGCAACGACAGGACTTGCCCGCCCTTGAAGGTCACGAATCCATGCGCGGCATTTTCGACATCGGTGGTGCCGCCAACCCGATCGGGAATGCCCCACGGGCCTTTGAAACTTTTGTCCTGAATGAAATCATCAAACGTTTGACCGAGCACGTGCGCGGGTTCCGGGTAGCCCATGAAATACATCGCGAGATCGACCATGTGCAGCAGGTCGATCAAAGGCCCGCCGCCGGAGAGTTCGCGGGTGGTGAACCAACCGCCGAAACCGGGAATGCCGGTGCGCCGAATCCATTTCGCCTGCGCCGAGTTGATGCGACCGACTTGTCCGTCGTTGATGTACTGCATCATCGCCTGGGATTCGGGACGGGCGCGGTTGTTGAAATTGAACAACATTTTTTTGCCCGCCTTTTGCGCGACATCGATCATCTCCTGGACTTCCGCGGCATTCAAGGCGGGCGGTTTTTCCGAAAACACATGTTTCCCCGCCTGGAGGCACTGGATCGTCAAGGGCTTGTGGAATTTGTTAGGGACGATGATGCTGACGGCATCGATCTCCTTGCACCCGGACAACATCGCCTCGATCGAATCGAACGACTGCGGAATGTTCGATTTTTCCGCTGCTTTGGCCGCAGCCCCGGGGGCGGCATCGGCCACTGCAACGATTTCGGCACCGGCCTGACGGAAGCCCGCCGCATGATACTGCAGCATTCCGCCCGCGCCAATCACTCCCACTTTGGTTGCCATGATTTTATTGGTTCGATTTGTCAAAAGCGGCATCGAAGGCCGTTTGATTGACGGTGAAATCGAGTTTGCGCACATACGCGGCACTCTCGGCGGCCCCGTGGAACCGATCCATGCGGCCGTCCTCCCACTCGACGCTGAGCGGACCGGTGTAGGCGATGTCGTTGAGCGCGACGATCACATCTTCAAAACGGATGTCGCCGCGACCGACGCTGCGGAAGTCCCAGAAGCGACGAGCGTCGCAGAAATCCGTGTGCCCGCCGAAAACTCCGACCGTGCCGTCGCCGTGGCCCCACCACACGTCCTTCATGTGGGCGTGGTGGATTTGCGCGGCGAAGGTGCGGATGAACTTCACGTAGTCCACACCCTGGTATCCGAGGTGGGAGGGATCGTAGTTGAAACCAAAACGCTTGTGGTTGTTCACCGCGGCAAGAGCGCGTTGGGCGGATACGATATCGAACGCGATTTCGGTCGGATGCACTTCCAGTGCGAAATAGACGTCCTCCTTTTCAAAAACATCGAGGATCGGGCCGAAGCGTTTGGCGAAATCATCATAGCCTTTTTGCAAATAGGCCTGATTGGTCGGTGGAAAGGCATACAGAGCCCCCCAGATGCTCGAACCGGTGAAGCCATTGACCACAACCTTGCCGGACCCGGCGGGTTTGCCGGCCATGTAGGATTTTCCGGCATCGATGAACTTCCGCGCGGCACGTGCCGTATCGGCGAGTTCGGCAGCGGCGCGCTGGCGCACACCCTCGGCCTCGCCGTCGCCCCAGACATGCGGAGGGAGAATGCATTGATGGCGTTCGTCGATGAGATCGCAAACCGCCTGACCGACCAAGTGAGCAGAAATCGCATAACAGGCAAGGTCGTGTTTTTTCAACAGCTCCCAGCGCCCTTCCACATAACCCGGCTGGGTCAACGCGGCCTGGACATCGAAATGATCGCCCCAACAGCCGAGTTCCACGCCGTCGTAGCCCATTTGTTTCACGCGTGGGAGAAGTTCCGCAAGCGGGATATCAGCCCACTGCCCGGTAAATAATGTCACAGGTCTCGCCATAGGTTTGTTAAAGATTGGAAGCCGACTTTGCACAAAAACCCCGCGGCTGACTACTGAAAATTGTGTCAAAGCTGGAAAAAGCGAAAGCAGTCAACCGGTTGCAGATGTTCCTTGGAAAACCGTGCTTTGATCCACCCACTGCCAAACCATCACATACGCGCCTTCCTCGGATGCCGACACAATGGGCACATCATCCATGCTGAAAACATTCTCATCGCCCAACTGAATCGCGGCGGCGTATTGTTTCTCCCATTCCGTTCTGTTAGCTTTGCCTGCCAACAATCCCGCAAGATCCTCATGCCCCGCAGAAACTAAGGCGTCGTGAATTGCCAGCACTTCTTCTGGATGCAAATACGCGGTTTGAAAATGGCATGGTCTTCATGGGGAGATGCTTGGCAATGCGGTTTTATCATGGCCCGCATAAATCATCTTGCCGCATCGGCGGCAATGTGTGCGGCGAAGCTGGTGATGAATGATTTGAGGCCGGTCATTTCACTCAGTTCCACATATGCTCCACTGCGCTTCGCCGCAGCGGGCGATGCAATTACGGACGCAGCCGTATACAGATTTTCCTGCATCAACTTTCTGCAAAGCAATTCATAACGCTGAAGATACGAAGCCTGTTGAAACTCCGGCCTCACGGGGAAATGTTGACTGCGATCAGATACCGCAGATCGGGAACCAGGCGCATCTTCCACAAGCATGAGCCATCCCACGAAGGGCCGCATCGATTCGCCGAAGGATCCTTCACGATAGGCCGTCCACAAATCGTGAGCGGTGCCGATTGCTTCTTCGGTGCGATTGTTGAAGTTGTTGCCGAAAGAACCCACCTGCGATTTTAGCTCCACCGCAGCAATCAGTCGATCTTCGTGAATTACCAACATGTCCCACATTTTGGTCGGGCGGAAATAGCCGGGCAAGGTGAGCGGAACACGACCATCTCGAATGATGTTGGCGTCTTTGAGTCCATTCGCCTTGATGAGATCGATCAATAGAGACACGAAACCATTCATGTTCTTCCCAGAAGTCACCGCGCCCCGCGTGCCCGCATCAACTTTGCCAGAAGCCAGTTGCTTCGAATGTGACGCGTTGCGGCTATTCCAGAAAGCTTTCACTGCTTTTGCTGCTTTCTTTTGATAGTCTGTTAAATCGAGCGCCATAGTTGTTTGAGTTTTGTGAAGCTCATGGAGGTAGTTCCTCGATTTGATATGCGACCAAGGCGGCCTCATTCGCAAGCTTGATGTCTTGGGTCTCGAAAGCGTGACGAAGTTTGTCGGCCAGCTCGGGGGAAAACGTTTGCGGATCAGGCACGCGTATACGACGGAGATATTGCGCTTGGAATCGCAGGTAGCCACCGCGCATGCGCACGCCGTAGCACTTAATGAAAAACTCTCCCACTTCTGACATGAGAAGCGCGCCCAATACCTTCAAGTCCCATACCTCAGAGGTGATCCAATACAAGTTGTGCTGAGGATAGGTCCTTCCGGTATCCAGTGCGGGCAGCAACCGATCTTTAATATCGGCTATGTAAAGTTTATGCTTTTTAAAAAGCGTCAAATTCACGCGGTCGATGGTTTTGTGCCAGTGGTCCGGTCGGTCATTTTTGGCCGTATGGCGTTGCGCCAACAGTGCGTGGTGAGGTTGCAAATGCGCTACAAAGCGAGGATAGTCGCCTAGATTCACCAGCCCACTGTCATCCCATGGATTTGCAAGGCAGCGTCCTGACCATACCACCTTGCCATTCCGCAGATCAGAAGCCAGTGCGAGCGGCAGGATGCGATCAGGCTCGATGTCCGGCGCATCAGCGGAGATGAAAACTTTGTCCGCACCCGTTGCCACGCCGATGCCGATCTTGGTTCCCGTGTTGCGGCATTCAAGTGGAAAGCACGTGGCTTCCAAGTGCTTGAGCATTTTCAGTGTTTCGGGCGAGGAGCAAGGCCAAGGCTCGCTTCCATGAAACCACTCCTCGAAGCGAGAACTGCGAAGTGAAGGAATGGAAACTCCCTCCGCAAGCGCATCGAGCAAACGGGCACGGTTTTCCTTTTCGATACCGGGATGGGCCTTCGCTACAAACACCGGACCCTGTTTCTCGCGTGCGATGATTGTCACTGCGGGGTAGGCCGAAACCTCAGATTCAAATGCCTGCACATCGTGTGCCTGCAAAATGTGACGAATGTTGTAGCCTTGCGTGGTGATGAACGCGCGCAACGCACTGCCATAGTCATTCAGCATCCAACGGTCGGCGCAGACGTAGGCACATACTCCGCCTGGTTTGAGCTGCGTCAGTGCGGCTTGATAAAACGCGACATAAATATCCGCTCTTCCGCGCATGGTGCCGAAAGCATTCCGGTACATTTCCGCCTTTTTCTCGGGAATCTCTTCCAAACGAATGTAAGGCGGATTGCCAATGACGAAATCGGCGATAGGAAAACACAGCGACGCTTCCAGAAAATCATCGACCTTGATCCAGCAACGCGCCAGTGCTTCGCTCACGCCGGGAGAAACATCAAAGGACAAAAGTGTTTCCCTCACCACTTCCACCGCCTTCTCCGCAGCAAGTAGATCAATTTCATACGCTTGCAACGCAGCCGTCGCCTGCTCCAGCGGCGACCCGTAAAGCCGACAAGATTCCACCAGTCGCCTCACCATCGCTCGCAAAAAAGCTCCATCCCCCGCCGATGGCTCCAAGGCCACCATTTCCGCCAACTGTTTTTCCGGTAAGTATCCGGCCAGATCCAACATCAACTCGACCAACCAGGGTTTCGTATAAACAACCCCCGCCCCACTCCGCTGCTCCTGCGTCTTCTCCCCCGATGCCTGCCAACCGCGACTGTCAGCCACGGGTAACACACGGGTTGGTGTGGAAATTTTCATAAGTTCAAATGAACAGTTTTAGGGTAATTTGTCAAAAGGATTTTTTCAATGTTCAAACCTATCCAATTTTATCCACCAGTTCTTCGACGGCGTGCCCATGAGGGACGTGGTTTATCAACTGTGGCGCGAAACATGCGATAATGTCGCTTAACCCGTTCTATGTATTCTTGATCCTTCCACAACACTTTCTTGAAGAGTTCCAGTATGCCATCGGAGTATTGCGTTTCCGGCGCACCCAAATTCAGCCCGGGACCTTGCAACTCCTCGATATCACCCTCTGATAGCGCATAGCCTGCCCAGTTATGGTAAAATTCTTTTTTCTCCCATCCGAAACAAATCACAGCTTCCATGTCTTGTGAGCGGGAAGAAATCACTGTGAAAAAGACCCGACGACAGTCACAGCCAGGCTCATTGCAAAACATCTCCAAAAAACCATAATCAGCA
>CAMAQB010000145.1 GCA_945860285.1 Akkermansia muciniphila
AACTTTTCCTGACTCAATGGGCTGCTGTCGCACTCGCGCAACAATCGAATAACTTCTTCCGGTGTGTGTCTTTTTTGCTTCATGGTTTCGGACTTGATTTGATTCAAATCCTTTCACTCAACTTGGACCAGTTTTTTAGGCGGCGGTCAGGTTGCTGGGTTGTCAGGCCCAGTTTTTCCAGCAGCATGCGGTCTTTTTCCACAGCGGGATTTTTCGCCGTGAGCAATTTGTCACCGTAAAAAATCGAATTGGCACCGGCGAAGAAACAAAGCGCCTGGGCTTCGTCGCTGAGCATCGTTCGACCGGCGGAAAGCCTGACCTTTGCCCCCGGCACCGCGATCCGGGTGACGGCGATCATTCTCACCAGATCCAACGGGTCAA
Organism: Akkermansia muciniphila; assembly: GCA_945860285.1. Taxonomy (GTDB): domain Bacteria; phylum Verrucomicrobiota; class Verrucomicrobiia; order Verrucomicrobiales; family Akkermansiaceae; genus UBA956. The sequence continues at coordinate 382 of CAMAQB010000145.1, forward strand.
CCTGCGGATTTTCCGCGAGTGGCGTTCCCTTCATGGGCATCAGCGCATTGATCGGGATGGATTCGGGGGGCGGATTGAAGCTTGAAATGACCTCGAGCATTTTCAAGCGGTCCTCGATCGTTTCGCCCAGTCCGAGAATGCCGCCGCAGCAGACCGACATCCCGGCATCCTGGGCGTGGCGGATCGTGCGCAGCCGGTCCTCGAAAGTGTGGGTGCTGACAATGTTCGGATAATGTTCCGGTGAGGTGTCGACGTTGTGATTGTATGCGGTGACGCCTGCTTGTTTGAGGGCGACGGCCTCTTCCGAACCCAATTCTCCCAGGGTAACGCAGACTTCCATGCCGAGCTTGGAAACATCGGTGACGATGTCGAGGACTTGTTCGAAACGTTGCGTTCCCATGCGAACACCGCGCCAGGCCGCGCCCATGCAGAACCGGGTTGATCCCGTTTCCAGCGCCTGCCGGGCGCGCTGCATCACGGCGTCCTTGCTCATCAATCGTTCCACCTCCACCTCGGAGCTATAGCGGGCGGATTGCGCGCAATAGGAGCAGTCCTCCGAGCAGCCGCCGGTCTTGATCGACAGCAGCGTGCAGAGCTGCACTTCCTCCGCAGGCCAATGTTTTTTATGAACCGCCCTGGATTTTTCCATCAGGTCGAAAAGGGGCAGTTGATACAGTGCTGTCAGTTGCTCGTAGGTCATCTTGTTGCGGTCTGGTCGGGAAAAAAATCAACGCACCCAGCCACCGGACACTTCGGGGTATTGGCCGCTGGCGAGTGCGCGGTAGTCGGTCTTGCCCCGCGCTCCTTCTAACGGAATGCCGAGTTTGGATTTCCAGACTGCGGACATGCTTTCCCCGGTGTGGCAGCCCCAGGACTTGCAATAGGCATTGCTGGCAAAGATCGACGAGCGGATTTTTCCGAGGTCGCGCTCATGAAGCCATTGCGTGCTGACCGCCAGAATCTCGGTGCCGTAGTCGATGCAGAAACAAAGTTTGTTCGAGTGTCCGAAGTAATCGAAGCTCTTCACCGACCCGCGCGGTCGCGCGTTCAAGGCGCTGATCAAGCCGCTGCCTGTGTTCACCCAGACCAATGTGGCCCCGCGTTTAGCGGCCTGTTGGTCAATCATCCCGACGTAGTTTTTGCCATCCTCCCTGCCTCTCATTTCGTAGGCCGGACGGTAGACGATCCAGATTATCGGCACCGAGGGACCGTAGGCCTTGCGGATTTCATCCATGCGCATGGTGCCGCCGCGGATGAAGTTGCCCCACCATTTGTCATGCTGATCCTGTGCGACCCGGTAATGCTCCCAGCGATTCAGCGAGCAGCCACCCGACACAATCACGTGATCGGCATGAGCAAAATTGCAGAGAAACAACAGCAGCAGGGTCAGAATCTTTTTGTTCATCTTGCGTATCATGGTAGCAAAGCGTCGGACCGTGGCGAGTCTAATATGGCGGTGAAACGTTTCAACTTTCAAAATACGTGTAACCGCTGAGTCCGGCGCGGAACAGGTCCATCACTTCGCGGCGTTCCTTGGGGGAAATGTTGCCATTGCTCACTGCCTGTTCGGCGAAGCTGCGGAACCGGCTGACCAACTCCTTGTTGTCGTATTCGACATAACTCAACACATCGGCCACGGTGTCGCCCTCGACCTCATGGGTGTAAACCGGTCGGCCGTTTTCCATGTGCACGCCGACCACATGGGTGTCGCCGAGAAGATTGTGGAGGTCGCCCAGCGTTTCCTGATAGGCACCGACGAGGAAAACGGCGATGTAGTAGGGCGTTCCTGCCTTGAATTCATGCAGCGGCAGGATTTTCGCCACGTCCTCGCGGTCGATGAAATGATCGATCTTGCCATCGCAATCGCAGGTGATGTCGGCCAGCACCGCGCGATGCCGCGGACGTTCATCGAGTCGATGGATCGGCATGACGGGAAACAACTGGTCGATCGCCCATGAGTCGGGGAGGCTTTGGAACAGGCTGAAATTGCCGTAGTAAAAGTCGGTGAGCGAACTGGACAACTCCCGCAGGTCCTCCGGGATATCGGTCATGTCTGTGAGCAGTTTTGAAACCCGGGTGAGGATGTGCCAGGACCAGGCTTCACCCAGTCCGCGTTCGCGCAGTGTGGCATTGCCATGGAAAAACTGGGCGCGCAGTTGATCGCGGTAATAGAGCGCGTCATTGACACATTCCTGCAGGTTCTTCTTGCACAGCACGCGGTTCACCTCGATGAGGTTTTTCAACTGCTCATGGGGATTGAGCGGGGTCGATGGTTCCTCATCCGACGACTGCAGGCTGGTGACATCGATGATGTTGAAGACCAGCACCGAATAATACGAAACGATGGCGCGGCCCGATTCCGAAATGATGTTGGGATGGGCGATTTCCGCCTTGTTGCAGATGCTGGAAACCACCTCGATGATGTCGGCGCAGTATTCGGAGATCGAGTAGTTGCAGGACGAAGTGAAGTTCGTGTGGGAGCCATCGTAATCCACCGCAAGTCCGCCGCCGATGTCGAGAATCCCCATCGGCGCGCCCTCCCTGACGAGGTCGCAATACATCCGCACCGCCTCGGTGGCACCTTCGCGGATGGACGCGATGTTCGGAATCTGCGAACCCTGATGGTAGTGCAGCATCTTCATGCAATCGAGGTAACCGCTTTCCTTCAGGCTGTCGACCACCTCGATCACCTGTGCGGCATTGAGGCCGAAGACCGACTTGTCGCCGGCCGATTCCTGCCAGTGACCCGAGCCGCGGGTGGCGAGCCGGACCCGCACGCCGAGGTTCGGGCGGATGCCGATCGCCTTGGAGCGGTTGATGATCGAATGCAGTTCGGTCGGCATTTCCAGCACAAGGATCACCCGCAGGCCCATCTTCTGGGCATGCAGGGCGAGGTCGATGAATTCCTCGTCCTTGTAGCCGTTGCAAATGATGTAAGCCTCGGGGTCGTGCATGTGCGCGAGCGCGGCAATGAGTTCCGGTTTTGATCCCGCTTCCAGGCCGTAGTGGTATTGCTTGCCGAACTCGGTGATTTCCTCGATGACCTGGCGTTGCTGGTTGACCTTGATCGGATAAACGCCGCGGTAGTTGCCCTGAAAATTGAGTTCCTTGATGGCCTTGTGAAACGAGTCGTTCAGTTCGGCGATGCGCGAATGCAGCAGGTCGCGGAAGCGCAGCAACACCGGAAGCTGCGTGCCGCGATCGGCGAGGCCATCGACGATTTGCTTCAGGCTGATGTCATACTCCTCACCCTCTTCGTTGAGGCGCACGGTCGTTTCGCCCTGGCGGGAGACATGAAAATACCCATGGCCCCAGTCATCGATGCCATACAACTCAGCGGACTGTGCGGGCGACCAGCCTTTTTTGCTGGTGGCCGTGGACTCGCGTGAAACGGTCTTTTTTTTCTTTTTCAAAGGGGAACTGGGCATTCGATTGTTTGTGTTGTGGGGTCTTTCTATCCGTTACGGCGGGATGGTTGGCAAAGAAAAAATGCCCATGGGGAGAAAAATCTCCGTGTTTTCAAGAATGCTACTTTTGTCCTTCCGCGGGAGTGGCGCCTTCCGGGGAGGAGGGTGCGGGGACTGATTCCGCCGCAGTCGTTTTCCCTTTGTCCATGATGGACTTGATCAGAGATTGTCCGGTGTCCTTTTCGTGACGGATCGACAAGCCAATGAAAAATGCCAGGGCGGCGAGAATGGCAAACACCACGATCATCAGAGCCCCCTGGGCGGAATCCTTGGTTTCAGAAGGCACGTAGCCGCGCTTCACGGGTTTCTTGACCGGCTTTTTCGGCTTAACTGTGTCGGGATCTTCCTTGTTGATCTCCGACTCCGTGGGTGGTTTCTCGCTGGACAGCGCTTCTTTTTCCTCGTCCGAAAGGGAGAAATCAAAAGACACATCGCCGAGCTTCACGCTCAAGCCGTCGCGCAGCGGAATGATCGGCATGCGGGCACCGTCGAGTTTCGATCCGTTGGTGGAGTCGAGATCGCGGATTTGATAGCCGCCTTCGATGCGTTCCATCACGGCGTGATGCACGGAAACCGATGCGCAGTTGATCGCTATGTCGTTGTCGGAGCCACGGCCCAGCTGCACCGCCTGCCGGTCGAGAAGAAAACGATAGGGCTGCGGGGTTTGATCCGGAACGGTGATGATGACTCGTGGCATGATGGCAATGAGGTTGTTTCAAGCGACTTATAGCGTGTTTATTCCCGCAAGGTAAATCGATATTTTCGCAAAAATGTCATTTCATGATGATTGCCAATGACTTCGCCGATCGATGAGGGAGCGCGTCGAAGTCACGGCAGACGCCAGGCCTGGCGCACGCGTTGGTATTCCGTCCGGGGCATGATCACATACAGCGGCTGCCGTGTCGGATCGATGCTGGCGATGAGATTGCGCAATTTCGTTTCTTCCATCGTCGTGCATCCCGACGTCGCCTTGCTGCCGCCGCCCCGCCAGATGTGGAAGAAGATCGAGCTACCCGCCCCTTTGACGATGCGCGGTGCGGCGTTGTGGGCGATGAACAGCTTCAAGGCGTGTGCGGGGTCGTCCTGTTTCATCTGTTGTTTTTTTTCCCAAGCCGTTGCGGGTTCATGAGGCAGGATGACGTGCATGTTGTAGGAATCCGACGCTGGGTCCTCGACCCAGAGATCGCGGGAAGTGACTCGTCGATAGGCCAATTGGGGATGTTTGCGGATGGATGCATCATTGCCCCAAGCTCCGCCGATGCGGAAGACACCTGCCGGTGTGCGGCCGTCGCCCTCTTTTTTGGTTGTGGGGTTTGCAGGCAGGGGGTGCAAACCAAGTCCCCAAACCAGACCGTTTTTTCCGAGTCGACCGCTCCACGAGGCGCCGCTGGGTTTCCATTCGCGACCGCTTTTTTGATAGAATTGCAGTGTGAGGTGGGAGGAGTCCCAGTTCTCCGCGGTGCCAACCAGACATTGGGTGGAGCCAGCGGGAAGTTCAAAGCCTCCGGCGAGGCAGCAGGTCAGCAGGAATAAGATCGGACGCAGCATGAGGGGAATCATATCGCATCCACTTCACGATGCAATGCGTTCGCTGATTTTTTTCAGAATAAACCTTGGCTAGCAGCCTGTCGGACTTAGAAAGCACAAGATAAAGCCTGTCTGAGCGCCTTCGATACAGCATGTTGTGGCGGCAAGGCCCCATACTAACCGTTAGATTTCCTGATATACATTAATTTCAGAAATTAGTGAAAATCAACTACCAAA
>CAMAQB010000146.1 GCA_945860285.1 Akkermansia muciniphila
GGCTTGCTTCATGTTTGCTATTACCTTACGGTTTACCGCGCAGAGGCGGTGGTATTTGTCACTCATAGTCAGTTTGTTCTAAAACCAGACTAGATGAATCCCCGCCTCTGCATATCTAACTTTTATTCGCTAACAACCTGAAACCGCCATGCTCAAACGATTGATAATCAACGGCTTATGCATTTTGTTCAAATACATTAGTTTTTTGGAACACGAAGTGATTCCGATTGCTTTCTCTAACAGATATCGCGCGCTCCATCGGTTAAAGGTTTGGAACATGAAAATTCCAGCAATCATTAGCTACTAGGAAGCCTGGATCAGAAAATTGCAGATGACATCATCGACTGACCGAGCTCAACTGTGCCAGTTTTTTCATCCGGCTGCCGCATTGTCCGCTCTTGCTGCTGTTGCTTCTTCGCTTGTCGGCGGAGCATCCGGTCCGGTTTCGGGAGGGGCTTGGAATTCCGCCAGTGGGGTGACCAGGTTGGCGGGGAGGGGGAATGTTTTTTCGTAGATCTGTGGTGCGATCAGGGCGGCAGTGGCGTAGCTGTCCTTGATCATTTCCATTTTCGCATCGATGTTGTCGATGTAGTGCAGGGCGAAAGCCTCGGGGCTGCGCGGCAGGGTCGGAGAGCCGAATTCGTATTGGCCGTGATGACTGGCGATGAGGTGCAACAGATGCAGGCGCACGTCTTCGGTGGCGGGTTCCAGGGTCAGCCAGCCGGAACATTCGGGGTCTTCGAGCATTTCACGCCAGAGCGAATTCACCACCTCGATGCCGATGGGAATGTGGCCGAGCATTTCGCCACGCAGGCTGTGGATCTGGTTGAAGCCGTCTTTGGGGTAGGAGTTTTCCCACAGCTTGCCGCAGTCGTGAAACAGGACACCCGCGAATAGCAGGTCGCGGTTCCAGGAGGGATAGACGGCGCAGAGCGCATGGGCGGCGCGCATCATCTGGGCGACGTGTTCGACGAGTCCGCCGCGGCGTGCGTGGTGGTTGCGTTTGGCGGCGGCACTGCGGCGAAAATTGTCGGCAAACTTTTCGAAGAACTTGCCGGTGATTTTTTTCAGGCGCGGGTCGCGGATGGAGGCGCAGATCGCGACGATGAATTCCCAGTCGTGATGTTGCTTCGCCTGGAGTTCGGGATCGCCGGTGAGGAACAGCGCGCGTTCGGCGGCATCGAGAACCCGGGCGTTGAGGTCGTTGCCATCGAGCCCATATTGATTCTGCGTCCATTTGCCGGCAAGGCGGATCATCACCGTGTCCGGCCAGTCCCTTGCTGCTTGAAAAAGCGGTCGGTCCTCCCAGATTTTCAGGGAAAAACTTCCGGTCGAATCCGCAAACGCGAGTTCGAGATAGGGTTTGTTGGCGCGGGTGGACTTGATGCTGCGCGATTGCAATTGCAGATCGACCTCCGCGTAGAGCGGCGAATCCCCCGCCTGTTCCTTGAGTTGGGCAACGGTCAATGCTTCCATGCGCGATTCTTTCCACAATCGGGCAAGGGGGGAAAGGGAAAAATGTCCGGTCGCGGGATTTCCCACGTGCGTTTGGCCCGCGGATGGCTGTCTCCTGTTGATCCCTCTTTCATTTTAGGAACATCGGGGAAATTCATGGCATCGGCGGCAATCGGCTTGTCAGGTTGGCGTGGATTGCTAGGATTCCGCCGTGGAGAGAGAATCGCACGTATCGCCGCCGCGGGCCTGGGCGGAAATCGATGGCGGGGCGCTGCGGCACAACCTGCGGGTGGCGGCGGATGTCTGGCCCGTCATGGCGATGATGGCGGTGGTCAAGGCGGGTGCCTATGGTCATGGGCTGGAGGATGTCGCGCGCATCTTCGCGGATGCCGGGGTGGCATTTCTCGGAGTGGCGAATGTCGGCGAGGCGCGACGCATCCATCGCGCCGGAATCCGCGCGGCGATTTATTTGTTGGGTGCGACCTGGTCGGAGGAGCGCGAGGAGATCGTGCATCACGGCTGGACGCCGTGCATTTCCTCCCTGCATGAGGCGGCGGATTTCAATCGTCTTGCGCTGCTTTCAGGGCGACCGCTTGCGGTGCATCTTGCGGTGGACACCGGCATGGGTCGAGGTGGGTTTGTCGCCGAGCGACTGGACGAAGTGATGGAGGAGTTGCAGCGCATGAATGGTCTGCGGGTCGAAGGCATCGGATCGCACCTGCCCTCGGCGGATGAGGACGAACCATTCACCCGCGAGCAGTTCCGGCGTTTTTCGTCGATCATCGCCGACCTTGGTGGCCCCGGAGTTTTCCGTTGGCGGCACCTTGCCAACAGCGCCGGATTGTTAGGTTACGATCCGCTCGGGTGCAACCTCGCCCGTCCCGGATTGATGTTGTATGGCGTGTCGCCGTTGCCCGCGTTTCAGGAAAAACTGCGCACGGTGATGAGTCTGAAATCGCGAATCACACTCATCCGCTCGCTGCCCGCCGGACACGGCGTTTCGTATGGTCGGGCCTTCGTCACCGAGAAACCGACGCGGGTGGCGACGATCGGCATGGGTTATGGCGACGGATATCCGCGCCATGTTTCCGGTCATGGGGCGCGGGTTTTTGTGCGCGGGGAGTATTTCCCGATTCTCGGCCGGGTGACGATGGATCAAATCATGATCGACGTGACCGCAGCGCCCGATGTCGCCGAGGGCGACGAAGTGGAGTTGTTCGGTGCGCACATATCCGTCGCCGAGGTGGCGGAGAAGGCGGAAACCATTCCCTGGCATGTTTTCACCGGCATCACCCCGCGGGTCGTGAGGATCTACAACGGCGGTGGAGCGACTTCCCGTTGAGGCAATTGTTGCCCCTCCGATTCTAACATCCGTGCCTGCTGCTGTTAGATTGATTGTGCAGCGGCGACCACGGAATCTTTGCTCATTCCGAGTTCCTGCATGACCACGTTGCCGGGAGCGGAAATGCCGAAGCGGTCGATGGCAATCACCTTGCCCTGCAGGCCGACGTATTTCCACCACAGCCCGCCGACACCGGCTTCGATGGCGACGCGTTTGGTGCAAGACGAAGGAAGAATGCTCTCGATGTAATCCGGGCTCTGGCGGTCGAAGCGCTCGAAGCAGGGCATCGACACCACACGCACGCCATCGCCCAGCTCCGCGGCGGCGGCGATGGCATTTTGCAGCTCCGATCCGGTGGCCAACAAAATAGTGTGCAGCGCCGATGTTTCCTTCTTGGCAATATAAGCACCGCGCATCACTCCGATGCGCCGGTCGTCCACCGAAAGTTCATTCATCAGCGGAATCGTTTGACGGGTCAATACCAGCGCCGTGGGTCCGTCGGCGCGGCTCATTGCCGCCATGAAAGCACCCGCTGTTTCCTCGGCATCGCCGGGGCGGATCACATCGAGACCGGGGATTACGCGCAGCCCGCTGACGGTTTCCACCGGTTGGTGCGTCGGACCATCTTCGCCGACACCCACGGAGTCGTGGGTGAAAATGTACGACACCGGGAGTTTGGCCAGGGCGGCCAGGCGGATCGAGGGTCGCAGGTAGTCGGCGAAGACCAAGAACGTCGCGCACGAGGCGCGGAACAGCCCGTCGTAGGCGATGCCGTTGCAAATCGCTCCCATCGCGTGTTCGCGGATGCCAAACCAGATGTTGCGTCCGGCGGGGTTTTTCGCAGAGAAATCTCCACCGTCCTTGATGTAGTTTTTCGTCGAGCCGAAAAGGTCGGCGCTGCCCGTGAGGAAGGTCGGTATCGCTTTGGCGACGGCATTGATGACATTGGCTCCCGCCGAACGCGTGGCGTCCTTGTAGTCCGCCGCAAAATCGGGAATGTGCGCGCTCAGATCGGTGGGGATCGCACAGGCGATGCCTTCGGTCAGTTGGCGGGAAAGTTCCGGGTTGGCGACTGTCCAGGCATCGTAATTTGCCTGCCACGCTGCGAGTTCCACCGCCGCTTTTTGATTGCGGGCGGCGAAGTAGGCTCTGACCTCGTCGGACACGTAAAAATACTCCGCGGGCAGCCCGAGGTTTTTGTGGGCTTCATCGACGAACTTCGCGCCACCTTCGCCGTGGGCCTTCGCGGTGCCGGCGACTTCCGGAATCCCCTTGCCAATCAAGGTCCGGGCGATGATCACCTTCGGCCTGCCGTTGTCAGCGGCCTTGGCCTCGGCCAGCGCCTTGGCGATGGCGGCAAAATCATGGCCGTCGATCGTGACCGCATCCCAGCCCTGCGAACGGAAGTAGGCCTCGGCATCCTCGCCCTGGGTCATGACCGCCATCGCATCGAGCGTAACATCATTCGAATCATAAATCATCACCAGATTGTCGAGACCGTTGTGGCCGGCGAAGGCGATCGCTTCCTTGGCCACACCTTCCTGCAAACAGCCGTCGCCGAACAGCGCGAACACGTGGTGATCGAAAATCGCATGTTCCGCCGTGTTGTAGCAGGCCGCGGCGCGTTTGCCCGACAGCGCGAAGCCGACGGCATTGGCGATCCCCTGGCCGAGCGGGCCAGTGGTGGCCTCCACGCCCGGCGTTTCGTGAAACTCCGGATGGCCCGGGGTCATCGAATGCAGCTTGCGGAAATTTTTCAACTCCTGCAGCGGCAGATCGTAGCCCGATAGATGAAGCCACGAATAGAGAAACATCGATCCGTGTCCGGCGGAGAGAATGAAGCGGTCGCGGTTCAGCCATCGCGGTGCCGAGGGGTGGAAACGCAGGGTCTCGCCAAACAACACCGCGCCGATTTCCGCGCAGCCCAGCGGCAGGCCGAGGTGGCCCGACGAACAGGCGTGGACGGCATCCATGGCGAGACCACGGGCTTGATTGGCGGCGGCGGACAGTACGGCGGTATTCATGGTCTGGTCAAAAATCTGGCTTTGCGCCCGGTGATCCTAGGTGTTTCCCCGGTGCTGGCAAGCAACGATATTGTCAGTTTTCGGGAGCCGGATTGAGCCAAATAGAATGACACCGGAGAAAGCCTGAAAAAGAGGTTTGTATAGGTCGTTGCGCCGGAAAGAATGACACCGGATGAAAACATTACCCTCTAATCCGCATTTGAGATTGAGGGAGAGCGGCGTATGTGCTTATCCTATGGGCGTTTGAAGACGAAAATCAATGCACAACTGGTTCACCTAATGAGTGAAGGAGAACTGGATTTCACATTCTCGCCTGCGGGCGGGCAATTTCACCTGCGCGGCAGCGACGAGTCGCTCACCGCGTATGGCGGATTGGCGGCGTGAGATCACTTTCTGGAACGCTGCGGAATCATCGCGCAACTTGGCCGCACACTACCCCTTGCCGCGCACCAGTCCCAACGCCACGCCCGTGGCCGACATCCTCAGAGCCTTTTCCCTTCAACTGCGTCATCGGCGGCACCCGGCTGTGTCTTCACATGGAATGGCGCAAAGGCAACACGGTGAGCTCCAGCGGCTGGATCGAAGCGATGGAAAAAGTCTGGCGCAGCCCCACAGCCCAGCACCGCATCCGTCTCAACCGGGGCGACATCG
>CAMAQB010000147.1 GCA_945860285.1 Akkermansia muciniphila
AGTAATCCGCGGTCCGAGTGGGCCGCGCCTGTTTGGAAGTCGTGCTTGTGGATCACAAGTCAAATCCTGCATTTTTGGAGCCTTTTGTCTAGGATTATTTTAATCGCTTCTGTAAAAAGGCTTTGTGAGGATCAAGCCAATCGCCCTGCACAACACCGAGCCCTGTTTTTTTTCGTTTGACTTGCCGACGATCACGGCATCCTTGACTTGCCAGCAATCGTCCGCACCGGTTGTTTTCCAACCTTCGAGTGATTTGCCGTCAAACAGGACAACCGGCTCCGCTGCGTTCAGCATGAAAGCGGTGAAAAGCAGGAAAACGCCTTGTTTCATAAAACTGCGGCGAATTCCGCGCGCTGCGGATTTGCGATCGTTTGCTGTTGCAGAAACAATTCGAGCCCATCGACCAGTGCGATCCAACTCGCTTCAATGATGTTCTCGGATACGCCCACCGTGCTCCAACTGGTGTCCCCATCGGTGCAAACAACAAGCACGCGGGTTTTCGAAGCCGTTGCCTCGTGGCCGTCGAGAATCCTGACCTTGTAATCCACCAGTGTCACCTGGGAAAGTTCCGGATAGAAGGGCAGCAGCGCCTTGCGCAGTGCCACATCAAGGGCATTCACCACACCGTTGCCTTCCGCGACGGTATATTCAGGCGTGTCGTTGACAAAAACCTTCACCGTGGCCTCGCAAACCGGAGGGTGACCGTCGCGATACTGGCGGAAACTGGTGTGGTATTCCTTGAGGTCGAAGGGCTTCCGATATTGCCCCGTTTCCTTGCGGATCAGCAGTTCCAGCGAACCGCCGGCCGACTCGAAAGAATAACCGGCGTTTTCCATCTCCTTGACGGTTTGCAACAGGCGCTTGGCGGAATCCGAACCCTTTTCCAGTGCCAGACCCATTTGCTCGGCTTTGATCAAAATATTCGTCTGCCCCGCCAGTTCCGAAACCAGAATGTTCTGTGAATTACCCACCTCCTCCGGGCGGATGTGCTCGTAACTGCGCGCGAGTTTCTGCACGGCGTTCACGTGCATGCCGCCCTTGTGGGCAAAGGCCGTGCGACCCACAAAAGGCGCGCGGGAAAAATGCGGATTGTTGGAGATGTCGTCCACAAAACAGGACAGCTCCTTGAGTTCCTCCAAATGCGAGGTCACCGGGATCCCCATCTTCAATTGGAGAATCGGCACCACCGAAGTCATGTTGCAATTCCCCGTCCGCTCGCCATAACCATTGATGGTGCCCTGCACCTGCACGGCACCGGCCTGCACGGCGGCCAGCGCGTTGGCCACGGCCAGCTCGCAGTCGTTGTGGGTGTGAACGCCGATCGGCACAGCGGGGATTTTTTCGCGAACCGCAAGGCAGATCTCCCTGACTTCATAGGGCAGGGTGCCGCCGTTGGTGTCGCAGAGAACCAGAATGTCGGCTCCGCCCTCGGCAGCGGCGCGCAGGGTAGCAAGTGCATGCTCGGGGTTGTCCTTGTAGCCGTCGAAAAAATGCTCGGCATCATAGACGACCTCCCTGCCGTGCTTTTTCAAGTGACTCACGGTGTCGCGGATCATCGCCTGATTTTCCTTGACGCTGGTGCGCAATACTTCGGTCACATGCAACTCCCAGCTCTTGCCGAAAATCGTCACCACCGGGGTTTCGGCATCGAGCAACAATGCCACCTGCGCATCGTTTTCCACCGGCGTGTCGGCGCGACGCGTCGATCCAAATGCCGCGAGCTTCGCATGGTTGAGTTTCAATTTTTTCGCCTGCTGGAAAAACTCCACATCCTTGGGGTTCGAGCCAGGCCAACCGCCCTCGATGTAATCAAATCCGAAGCTGTCCAGGCGCTCGGCAATTCGCAGTTTGTCCAGGACCGATAGTTGAAAGCCCTCGCCCTGCGTTCCATCGCGCAGGGTGGTATCATACAAATACACTGGTTTGACAGAACTTGACATCGCGCGGTGAGGCTAGCGCCCGCGGAGTGACAAATCCAGCAAAAAAACGGCTCATGGAAATGCTCCCGGCGGGAATCGAACCTGCATTTGCCCTTTAGGAGAGGGCCGTTCTATCCATTGAACTACGGGAGCGGCGCACAAGGGATAGTCCAGATGCCACGGCAGTTCAAGCCAATCCTTCACAAATCTGCCAATCAACCGCGTCGTTTCACCTGCCCCTCTTCCCTCAAGTCCGGGGGTGAAAACCATTCGACCGCCGCCCCGACCGGACGGCTCCAAACAGTCTCCCATCGGGAGCCCGGTCGTGCGTGCTTTCATGCATGCTTTGAAAATCTTGCCGTCCGGCGCTTCCCTCGCAACCCGTTACTCCCTCTCACTTCCCATCCCGCAAGCCAACGCGAGCCAAGTTCCAGAACCAGGCCGGTCAAATAACCCCAGCGCCCCGGGAACACATGACCGCGGTGCTGATGACGGGCATTCACTCATGGCGAAACGTGCCCCGCAACTGTGTAAAGTCCCGTAGAATCTGTAAGAAAAGTTCGTGGAAGCAATATTGCTGTGGCGAGATGACAAGGTCTGGACTTTTTTGGCTCTATGCGCGCATCCGCCGGCTCAAAAAAAGAGATCGCATTTCACGGAAATTCGCGTAGTGGTTGGCGTATGCGAATTGTGATTTCCATCCTGTTATTGAGTGGTTCCATGCTTTATTCCGAAGAAGCCGCGCCCAGTGATGCCTTGAAAAAAACCATCGACGGCGCGGGTGAAAACGCCCCGCAAATCCGCAGTGCCTGGGAAAAATGCCCGATCGATCAGCGCAAGGGCATGGAGTTCCTGCTCACCAACATGCCGTCTCACGATGCGAAATCCCTGCACGCCGACTTCCTGTTGGAAAACGTCGCTCTCGCCTATCGTGCCCGCAGTGAAATGCCGTGGGGCAAGGATATTCCCGAGGCGATTTTTCTCAACCATGTGCTGCCCTATGCCTGCCTGGACGAGTCCCGGGATTCCTGGCGCGCGGATTTTTTCAATCGCTTCCGGACCATCGCCGGCGACGCTCAAACGGCACATGAGGCCTTGAAACGCGTCAACTCCAGCATGATCAGGGAAACCGGCGTCCGCTACAGCACCAAGCGTCGGGTGGCCAACCAGGGGCCGAAGGAGTCGATGGAACTCAAAATGGCCTCATGCACCGGGCTTTCCATTTTGCTGGCTGACGCGCTGCGCTCGCTCTGCATCCCCGCACGCATTACCGGGACCGCGATGTGGACCAACAACAAAGGAAACCACAATTGGACCGAGGTTTGGCTGCCCGAGTACAAAGAATGGAAATTCACCGAATACGGCAACAACTCCGAAGAACTTGATCGAGGATGGCTTCTCGGTGAAGCGGCAAAAGCGGTGCCCGGCAGCATTGTTTATGGAGTTTACGCAACAACTTGGAAAAAATCGGCCAACCATTTCCCGATGGTTTGGAATGACCGGGACACCAGCGTGGCCGCCGTGGAGGTCAGCCAGCGCTACATCGAACTCGGCACTCCCCACTTGCAAAAAGCCGGTGAGTGCGAACTCCAGATTGAGGCGGTGAAAAAATCAGCGGATGGCAGTCCAATGCGCGAATCCGTGGAGGTGGAGGTGTTGCAAGACGGCAAACGCATTGCCAAGGGTGCCACTCCCTCAGCAACCGACGACACCAACCACTTTCTTTGCGTCCGTGTTCCGCAAGGCGCGCCGTGCCGCGTTGTCGTTCCCGGCAGCAACCCCCGATCCCCGTCGTCAATGGAAGAGGTGACCCCGAAGGAACAGGAGAAAAATCGAAGAATCACCCTTCACCTTCCCTGATTCAGCGCCTGCGTTTTCATCTTTGATCGCAATGCAACGGATCGCATTGATATCGATCTCTGCAACCTAAAACAACCCCTCCGGCTCCGATGTCATGCCTGTCCTTCTCACCAATCCTCTAGAGACATTTCCCATCGGCAACCTGCCTTTGAACGAACATCTAACGGACCTGCCGATCCACCGCCATCCCCACGCCTGGGTCAGCCGCATCGATGCGTTGGCCTTGTTGTATTCGGGAAAGTCCACCTTGATCGACGCCAAGGGTGCCGCCCTCGCCTGGCTTGGCATCGCTCCCGATCCGGACTCGGCTCATGAAGCCGGCAGCTCGCTGATGCTCGTCCATTCCTGGGACCTGCTCGCTGCCAACGAGGATTATTTATCGCGATTCCTCGAGTCGAACATCTGCGGCGAGGTGCATGAATCCGCCGTGCTCGATGGCTGCGTTCACCTGGGCAAAAACTCGCGCATCCTGCCGGGCGTTGTCATCGAAGGCAATGTGATCATCGGCGAACACTGCAAAATCGGACCGAACTGCTACATCCGCGGTTCGACATCGATTGGCGATCACTGCCACATCGGCCACGCGGTGGAAATCAAGAATTCGATCATTCTATCTAACAGCTCCATCGGTCATTTGTCTTACGTAGGCGACTCGGTGATCGGTCGCGGTGTGAATTTCGGTGCCGGCACGATCACATCAAATCTTCGTCATGACGGCAACAATCACCGCACCCCCGTGGCAGGTCAACTGGTCGATACCGGACGAAGGAAATTCGGCACCATCGTCGGCGACGGCGTGCACACCGGGATCAATACCTCGATCTACCCCGGAAGAAAATTCGCCCCCGGCAGCACCACACTGCCCGGTGAAGTCGTGCAAAAGGATAAAACAAGCTGATCAGGTTGACCGCCTGCCAGTGAGAAAGTAGCCGCTGTGGGACTCGAACCCACAAACGTAATTACTCGATTTTGAGGAAATCCCGCGCCGCTGCCTCGATCTTTGCTTTCTTCGCCCTGGTGACTTAGCGGCGCTTGCCATCCTCACCGCGCACATCAAAGCGCCAACCCGCTGGCACCCGGTAAATTACCACGCTCTTTACTCCATCACGGAACCGATAACTTTTTTTCGCACTCATTATTTCTCTTGCTAGATGATTGTTTTTTGACACCTTAACGCGTGATACTTTTTATGCCTCTTCCGCAAAATCTGTGGGTAAAAAGCACCATTGTGGGAAAATAAACATTTGTGATGACGAGCGTATTTGGTAAGTCAAGTGGTCAAAAAAAACAACCATTCCGTTCACCATCACAATTAAAAACCTACTCCGTAAATTGTGCCCGATCAAGGGCTTTCTTTTTCGCACCGTCGAAATGACTGAGAGCCCCAAGAAGCTGATCAAAGTCACCATCGCGCCACGCAAAAACAACCATGCCAAATGCTCTTGCTGCGGCAAATCCGGTCCCACCTACGACACCTCCCCCTCAGTTCGCTCATTCGACTACATTCCCCTCTGGAGTTCAATTTGAAAGTAGGCAACGCGATGAGAAGAGCCTTTGGATATAGGAACTTCGAGCATT
>CAMAQB010000148.1 GCA_945860285.1 Akkermansia muciniphila
GCCAAGACCCCGGTCGCCCCCGATCCGACCTGGGGATACTCATTCCCGGATCGGACCATGGCTCAAAGATACTCCGTTCCGATCATTTGTCGAGAACTCGTCAGACCAGTCCGCCAGGCAAAAGGGGCGAAGCAGATCAGCAAACGATCAGCAACCGGTGCCTGCCACCACCCGCTCCCGTCACCGTCAACCAGTCCCGCAAGCCAACACCAGCAGAGGTCCAGAACCAGCCCGGTCAAAATGCCCAAGCGGCCTGACCAGGAAAATCACGCCCAAAAATCAGCCGTAAAAAAAGTCGAAAATAACTCTTGATTCGATCTGATACTACTGACCCCATCGACGCTTGGCATGCACTATCAATGCTCCGCGCCGCGGGCTTTTGCACCTTGACCGATGAATGCCCGGAACGTAGCTTGTTTCCGTAACCAAATATCCGCATGCTTTTCCCATCGCTCAAAGAATCGCTCAAGCGCACGATCTCCCGCTGCCCGGTCTGCCACGGGGATGCGCCCGCCGAGGTGTGGAAAAGCACCGGCTCACCGGCGAAGGTGTATTTGACGCGTCATTGCGCCGAACATGGCGAGTCGACGGCATGCATCTCCAGCGATGCACGCTTCTACTGGCTGGCACAGGGCAAGCCGGAAAACTCCTGCGCGGCGGGTTGCGCGTGCGCGGCCGACAACAGCGGCCTCAACGGCACATTGGGTCGGAATGCCGACCCCGTGGATACCAGCGTGGAAATATTGTCCACCTGCCTGGCGCTGATTGAAATCGTCGACTCCTGCAATCTGGCCTGCCCGACCTGCTTTGCCGACTCGCCCGTGGGTGCGGCCGGGGATCGATTGAAATATCACGACTTCGACTCTCTGGTGGCGCGGATCACCGGCGTGCTCGATCGCAAGGGTCCTATCGAAATCCTGCAACTCTCCGGCGGCGAGCCGACCTTGCATCCCGAGTTTTTCCGTTTGCTCGACTGGATTCATGAGGAGCCGCGCATCGACTACTGTCTCGTCAACACCAATGCGGTGCGCATCGCGAAGGAGGATGATTTTCTAACAAAAATCGGCGATTGCGCCCGACGGGGAAACTTCCAGCTCTACCTGCAATACGACGGCCCGCAGCAGGCCGGGCAGATCGACTTGCGAGGTGTCGATCTGCGGTCGATGAAAACCGCGGCGATGGATCGCTGTGACCGGGAAAACATTCCCTTCACATTGGCCATGACGGTGACCGCCGAAAACCTGCCCCACCTCTGGGACACGGTGGAGGTCGGACTGGAGTATCAAGCCTGTCGCGGCATTTCCTTCCAGCCGATGTTCCGTTCCGGTCGCAACAAACATACCGATGAAACATCGCTCAACACCGCCGATGTCATTCTTGGAGTCGTTGAACAATCAGCATCCCGACTGCGCTTCGAAGACTTCACCCCCCTGCCATGCGGCGACCCGAATTGTGCGACCATCGGTTATCTGCTGCGAACGCCCATCGGAGTGCGCAGCATTTCCGAGTTCATCAACTTCGCCAGCGTGCAGGGATTTCTGCGCGACAAGGTTCGTTATGAACTGGCCGACCTCATCCAATGCGGTTGCGAGAACACCGAACTGGGCGAAATCCTCCATCGCTATGAAATGAAGGAAAAAGACGCCTTCCGCCTGTTCATCAAGCCGTTCATGGATTCGTGGACCTGGGATCAGGACCGCATCGACCGCTGTTGCACCCATGTCATTCGCCCTGATGGCAAACTCGATTCCTTCTGCCGCTATTACTCATCCCGAACCATCTAACAAAATGCTCGAACAACCACCGGAACGCACAATCAGCGAAGTCGAGGCCGAAGTAGCGGCACAGTCGCAACATCCCCAGGAACGCAAGGTCCATGGATGCTTCCGCATGCTCGTCAATGCCATGCCTTCATGCGTTGCCGTGATTCTCTCCTTTGGGCTCTTGCTCGTTGGATTGGGCGGTTATGGGGGATCATCCGCGCGATCGCAGACTGCCTTGCTCATCGCCGTAATCACCTTGCTCCTCGCCATCACTTATGGCATCGGCCTCTTTGATGCCAATCTCTCCCATGAGGTGCGTCTCAGTCCAGCCGAGCAGCGCAGAAGAAAAGTCCTGATGCATGCGCTGGTATTCACCGGATATCAAATCATCATCATCCCCGCCGCGATGGCTTCGGTGGTGGGAATCGGGGCCGCCGTGTGCTCGGGAATACGTATCTAAATTCGCGAAATCGCCACGCCGGGAGACTCTTGCCATCATGCCGCAGCTTCCCGGATCACCTTGGTATCTTGCATTTTCCCTGCTGGGCATCCTGGTCACTCTGATTCTCTGGTGGCGCTGTGGCAAACCGCCGCAGGGCATCCTGCTGATCTACCTCGCCGGCATCGGCGGCGGATACCTCGGTGCGAAGATCGTCTATCTGTTTTCCGAGGGCTGGCTGCATGCCGATGATCCCCGGCGCTGGATGTATTGGATTTACGGCAAGTCGATCATGGGAGCCCTGCCCGGCGGCTGGATCGGCGTGGAACTTGCGAAAAAAGTGCTGCATTTCCGCCAAACAACCGGTGATCGATTCGCCATCAGCTTGCCGATTCCCCTGATCCTCGGTCGCGTTGGCTGTCTCGATGCCGGATGTTGCAAGGGCATTGTCACCCGCCACGGCCTCTGGCCTGCTGTGCCGGTGGAGATGGTTTTTCTTGCCATCACGATGCTGGCGCTGTTGGTCCTGCGTGCGAAGAAAAAACTTCCGGGGCAGCACTTTCACCTATTCTTGATCGCCTATGGCACATTCCGTTTGGGTCACGAATTTCTGCGCGACACGCCGAAACCATTTTTCGGTTTTTCCGGGTATCAGATCATCGCCTTGTTGACTGCGGCAGCGGCACTGTTTGCCTACCGTCGCAGATCTCGACAAGAACAGGACTAGCAGACAATTCTCATTCGCAGTGACGTTATAACAGTCAGCGTATGAATAACAAATTCAAAGTCCCAAGCGTTGTTGCCGCCCTATTGGTCGGCGTGAGTTCACCAGTGTTTTCGCAGGAAGACAAAGCCCCGAGCCCCGCGCCGCCCGAAGCCCGCAATGCCGCCGGCGTGAGTCCCGATGCTGCCAAGAAGGTGGAGAGACCGATGCAGCGCGCATTCCGCGAGGCAGAAGGCCGGATCGAGGAAATGCGCCGTCGAGCCATGGCAGAGAAGAAAACCCCGCCAACCGAAGCCAAACCATGGCGGATCGGCGTTACCGTGGAACCGGTCGATGCCACACTGCGCGCCCATCTGGGTCTTCCCGAAGATGCCGGAGTCACTGTCACCGAAATCATGGAGAAAGGTCCGGCCGCCAATGCGGGACTCGCCAAGAACGACATCATCGTTAGTGCGAATGGTCGTAACGTGGCGAACCTTGAGCAACTGCGCGGCATCGTCGCCGCGACTTCAAAGGATGCCCATGGGCTGCGGATCCAGGTCATCCATCAAGGCAAGCGCGGCGATGTTTTCATCAAACAGGAAATGCCCAAGCCTGATTCCACGGCAGGACAAGCAGGGCCGCGCGCCTTGACGATGCCTGATCCGCAGATGAATCCGATGGCACAGCAAAACATGCAAATGGAACGCCGCCTGATGAAACTGCAGGGGGAAGTCGAATCGTTGCGCAAACAGGTCTATGAACTCAAGTCCGCGATGAAACAAGAGAACAAGGGCAACGGCAAAACTGCCGAGTGATTGCACAAGGCTCCGCAAACACAACCCTACTGGAAACATCCAGTGGGGTTTTTTGTTGCCGCAGCGGGAAACTTTGTTGTTGTCCGCTTCACGCGCATTTGCCTTAATGCCCACGTTATGAAAGCATCAACCCAGAAACGCGGCATCCTTGCATTGCTGCTCGGCCTGTCAAATGCCGTCCACGCGCAATCGCCTGAAGCGAAGTTCCATGCACAGGATCTCGATACAAAAATTCAGATCGGTTACGGGCTCGCGATCGCCGATGTCGACGGCGACAGCAAACAGGACATCCTGCTCGCCGACAAAAAACAATTTGTCTGGTATCGCAATCCCGGCAAACGCGATGCCGCATGGGAGAAGTTCGTGTTGGCGGAGAATCTAACAAAGAACGACAATGTCTGCATCGCCGCGCGGGACATCGACGGCGACGGCAAGTGCGAAATCGCCGTCGGTGCCGAGTGGAATCCCGGCGACACCGTCAACAGCGGCGCTGTTTTTTATCTGATCGCTCCCGCCGACCGCACGCAGAAGTGGGACGCGGTGAAATTTCCAACTGTCGAGCCAACAACGCACCGCATGAAATGGGTGAGACGCGGCGACGGACGCTTTGATCTTGTCGTCGTGCCCCTGCATGGACGCGGCAATCAGAACGGCGCGGGCGCGGCGGTCGTGGTGCTCGCCTACCAGCGGCCGGCCAATCCCCGCGAGACATGGAAATCGGAAGTTGTCTGCAACACGATGCACGCGACGCACAATTTCGATGCTTTCGAACTGCCCGACGACAAGGGCCACGAGCATCTGGTCATCGGCGGCAAGGAAGGCATCAGTTACGTGATTCAAAAGGACGGCAAGTGGAATGGCCGGCTTCAGGCGGATCACGCGCAGTATGCGCCGCAGTTGGCGGGCGCGGGCGAAGTCCGCATCGGCTGGATGCCGAAGGATGGCAAAGCAACGCCGTTCGGTGTTGCGGTCGAACCGATGCACGGCAACACGCTTGCCATTTACCAGCAGGACAACGCGAATCGCGAAAGCAAAAGCCCGCCGCGCACGATGCTCGATGACACCATCGCCGAAGGCCACGCGCTCGCCTGCGGCGACCTGCTCGGCGTGGGCCGCGACCAGGTGATCGTCGGCTGGCGCAGCCCGAACAAGGAATCCAAGGTCGGCATCAAAATGTTCGTATCCGACGAGAAGGGCGAAAAATGGACAGGTCACCTGATCGATGACAACACCATGTCCTGCGAGGATCTCGTGATCGCCGATCTCGACGGCGACAAGAAACCCGAGATCATCGCATCCGGCCGCGCGACGAAAAACGTCAGGATTTACTGGAATTCACTCTAACAAAAACTGCCGTATCGAACAAACCCGGGGAAAATAACAGGGCAAACGCATTTAATTTGTTGAAAAATCAACAAAAGACTTGTACTTTGTAAATACATCTTAATAATTAGCGGATGTCCTCACCGCACGAACCTAACGAAAACAGCACTGCTCCGTCTCCATGTATCATCCTCATCTTACAGGAG
>CAMAQB010000149.1 GCA_945860285.1 Akkermansia muciniphila
TGGCTGTTGAATTTTGGACGAGGAGACAACCGGTAACATCTTACCCATCAAAAGGGAAGGGGCGTAACAACCCTTTCTCTTTTGAAAATTTTAAAACTTTTGTCGGAGGCCTCTCTCTCACCGTTGCGTTTGCTTTTGGAACTCGCGAACCCTATTCGCATCGCACGCCGCTCCGGTTGCCCTCCGGCAGAGCCGTATCCTGCACACGATGCAGGAGCTTGCGAGACTGGCGGCCCAAACCAAGGAAAATCCATGCAGCAACAAAGAAATCCAGTTTTGAACCGTCGCTGTCTAGTTTTGCTCAGGCAAAAAATCTAGTTTTGAACACTCGCTGACAATCGGAATTTTTCGCATTGCAATCCTCCGGAAATATGACTTAAGTCCTTCACGCACATGGCCATCACACGAGAATTCACCATCCAAAACAAACTGGGAATCCACGCGCGCCCCGCAGCCCAATTCGTGAAGATCGCCAACCGCTTCTCCTGCGAAGTCCGCGTGGAAAAAGACGGCGAGGAGGTCGATGGCAAAAGCATCATGGGCTTGATGATGCTCGCCGCTGGTCACGGCTCGGTCATCAGCGTGACGACCGAAGGTGCTGATGAGGAAGCCGCCATGGTCGCCCTGCAGGACATCGTCAACCGCAAATTCGAAGAGGACTGATCCTCATTTGATAGCACTGTTGTGAACGCGGACTTTTTGATCATCGGCTCGGGCATAGCCGGTCTTTCGCTGGCGATCCGCGCCGCCCGCCACGGCAGGGTGATTTGTCTTTCGAAAGGCTCGTTGCTCGACTCCAACACCTCCTGGGCACAGGGCGGCATCGCCTCCGTCCTTGACGAGGAACTTCGGGATCCAGGCGACTCGGTGGAACTGCACATCGCCGACACCCTCGACGCGGGAGCGGGGCTTTGCAACGAGCCGGTGGTGCGCACCATCATCAGCGAGGGTGCGAGCACGATCGAGGAGCTTGTTCATTACGGTGTCGATTTCGACAGGGAAGACGGGCATTTTTCGTTAGGAAAAGAAGGCGGGCACTCGAAACGCCGGATACTCCATGCCCGCGACACCACCGGACGGAAAATCGCGGAGGCACTTGTCCATACCGCCCGCAACACTGAAAACCTGGTCTTGCTGGAAAATCACTTTGTCATCGACCTGATCACCACCGGCAAACTCGGCATGGTGACCGACGACCGCGTTCTCGGTGCCTATGTTCTGAACAGCGAGTCCGGCGAGGTGGTGATTATCCGCGCCGACCGGGTGATTCTGGCCACCGGAGGTTGCGGAAAGGTGTATCTGTATACCACCAATCCCGACTCCGCCACAGGCGACGGCGTAGCCATGGCCTGGCGCGCCGGGGCGATGATCGCAAACATGGAGTTCATACAGTTCCACCCCACGTGTTTCTACAATCCTGCAGCCAGCGGTGCCGAGGCACGCTCGTTTCTGGTGTCGGAAGCCCTGCGCGGGGAGGGCGCCGTTCTCATCAATCAGAAAGGCGAGGATTTCATCAAAAAGCACGACCCGCGCGGCTCGCTGGCGCCACGCGACATCGTTGCCCGGGCCATCGACCATGAAATCAAGCGCACCGGCGCCCCTTGCGTTTTTCTCGATGTGCGCCACAAGCCTGCGGGCTTCATGAAAGAACGCTTTCCCTTCATCTACAACACCCTGATGCGATTCGGGCTGGATTGTGAAAAACAGCCGATCCCGGTGGTGCCGGCCGCCCATTACCAGTGCGGCGGCGTGGTGACCGACATCAACGGCAAAACCAGCCTGCGGGGACTCTATGCGGTCGGTGAGGTCGCCTGCACGGGCCTGCACGGAGCCAATCGACTGGCATCGAACTCCCTGCTGGAAGGAAATGTCACCGCGCGCCGCTGTCTGGTTGAAATGCTCGCCCATTTTCATCCGAACCGCGAGTCGCAGGAGTTTACCGAAATACCCGCATGGGAGCACGGCGACACCGCCGCACCGGACGAACTCGTGGTGATCTATCACAACTGGGATGAAATCCGCCGCCTGATGTGGGACTATGTTTCGATTGTCCGCACGGACAACCGACTCCGCCGCGCCGCGACCCGGCTGCGCAATTTGAAAAAGGAAGTGCGCGAATTTTATTGGGGGCATCGCGTCAATGCCGACATTCTTGAATTGCGCAATCTCGTCGCGGTGGCTTCACTGATCGTGGACTGCGCGGCGAAACGCAAGGAGTCACGCGGCCTCCACTACACCACCGATCATCCGCGGACCAAAGAATCACTGGCCAGCGACACCCGCATTCGCAAGTTCTGAGCACATCCATGCCATGAAATCCAACCTCCTCGTCGCCCTTGGTTTGCTGATCCTGCTCAGCGTGATCGCCACCGTGCTCGTCATCTGGCACATGAGCGACACGGTGGAATTTTCCCGCAAGGATCAAAACGAGCAACAAAGCAAATAAGCGAACACCTGCGTCTCCTGACAAATCCGCCGTCGATTCGCTGAGCATGTTGCCGCGCAGATTATCGCTCTGCTCGAATGATCGCGGACATTGCTTTTTTGAAGCGAAGTCCCCACACTGCGGACTCGCCTCACTTGCCAACCGCTCATGTCAGAAAAAACCTTCTTGCTCGTTTGCCTGCTGCTCCCTTGTCTGGCCGCCGCTGCGGAACTGACAAAACCCAATGTTCTCTTTCTGTTCACCGACGACCAGCGCGCCGATACCATTTCAGCCCTGGGCAATCGGCCCATCAAAACGCCAAACCTCGATCGATTGGTCTATCGCGGCCTTGCCTTCGATCACGCCTACATGCAGGGCGGCTTCCACGGTGCCACCTGCGTTCCTTCCAGGGCGATGCTGCTTTCGGGCCGGCCGTTGTTTCAAGTCGATGAAAAACTCCTGCGCGACGAGACCTGGCCGGCGGCATTCGGCAGAAATGGTTACAGAACATTCCTGACCGGCAAATGGCACAATGGTCCGTCTGCAATCGCGAAATCCTTCCAACAAGCCCGCTCGGTGTTCACGGGAGGCATGACCAATCCCCTCTCCGCTCCGCTCTCCGATCTGGAGAACGGGAAAATCGGCAAGCCCCGCAAGGCCGACAAACACGCCTGCGCCATCTTTGCCGATGAGGCGATCAGATTCATCAAAACACAGCGCGGCGACAATCCATATTTTTGTTACGTTGCGTTTGACGGTCCTCATGACCCGCACATTGTCCCTGAGAATTACGCGTTGCGATACGACCCCGCAAGCATTCCCCTACCGGCCAATTTTCTCCAGCAACATCCGTGGGACAACGGTGAAATGAGCATTCGCGACGAACAACTGCTTTCGTGGCCACGAACCAGGGAGAATGTTCAAAAAATGCTTTCGGAATACTACCGCTACATCAGCTACCTCGACGAACAGATCGGTCGCATACTCGATGCGCTCGATGCTTCGCCGCAGGCAGAAAACACCCTCGTGGTCTTCAGCGCCGATTCCGGAGTCGCCCGTGGATCGCACGGCCTCATCGGCAAGCAAAACTGCTACGAACATTCCATGCGCGTGCCTCTTCTCATCGCGGGACCCGGCATTCCGGTGAACAAACGGACCGGTGCGAAATGTTATCTTTTCGATGTCATGCCCACCCTCGGCGTTCTCTGCGGCGTTGCGGGCGCGAAACCCGATGGCGCGCGCGAGTTTTCCAACGTGATCAAAAATCCTCAGGCCGGTCATCGCGACAGCATTTTGTTAGCCTATCGCGATTTGCAGCGGGCGATCCTTCATGATCACTGGAAACTCATCCGCTACCCGAAGGTCGATCAAACCCAACTCTTTGACCTGACCGCCGATCCCGATGAAATCCACAATCTCGCGGCATCCCCCGAACACCAGCAGCCCCTCGCCGAAATGCGCGAGCGACTTGCGGCTGAGATGAAAATTTTCGATGACGCTGCCGTGCTAGACGTGGAGAAGGTTCTCCCGGCAGACTGGCAGGCACCGGCGAAAAAGAGGAAGGAGTGAAAAGTGCGGGAAAGGGGGGAAGCGTATTTCGTCGCGCGGAAATAGAAATTTTCACCTCCTTTTGGATCTAATATTTTTTGGGGATTCACACCGAAACACTTTCAGCATAAAAAATATACCATTCGGGGTAACCACTAGTCATGCTATTTCAGGAGTCAGTGAAGTAGTCCGAATCGATTTTCTTCACCTCGTAGTTCGATGCGGTCGCAACCCCGACGCCGTGATCGAACATCAGCTTCGTTAGCCGTGGACCATCAATTAGGATAATCTTGGTATCAATCCGAGAAGCATACTCCAAAGCATCAGCACTGAAGGTCGATGTCGTTATGAAAATTCCCTTCCTTGCCCTTTGGCCTTGCAACGCACCTGCGAACTTCTGAATCTCTGGACGTCCAACCGTTCCCTCCCAACGCTTCGCCTGCAAATAGATTATATCAAGTCCAAGTGGGTCTTCCTTGATGATACCGTCGATTCCCTCGTCACCTGATCGTCCGAGAGCTTCACCAGCATCTTTGCGACTGCCCCCGTATCCCATTCGAACCACGAGATCTACCACCACTCGCTCAAGGAATTCAGGTGCGTTGCTCTTAATCAGAGCTAAAAGTTCGCTCTCAATCTGTCTCCGAACCTGCAAATACGCATTCTCGAGCAGTTCTTCTGGCGTTTGCGAGTCTTGTATCTCCAACTCTGGAACATCTCCCCCCTCTTGGGTTTTACGGCGACTGCGGAATTCACGATACGTATCAAAACCGTTGAGGACACGCAAGTCGATACGCTCCGGATGTTGACTCAATGCCTCGCATCCTCGATCCGTGATCATGGAAACCGCCCTGCGCGTCGAATTAAGTAGTCCCGCTTGAGTAATGTGTGACTTAGCCCATCCAATGCGATTATCAAATAGACGCGCTCCACCGCTGGGAAGCATCTCGCGACGCTCTTCGTCAGAGAGTCCGAACTGGTCAGCAAGTTGTGTCACAAGCTCACGATTGATGTGCTCCTTGCCGTCTGCATGAGCTTGCAGCAGTGGACGCATCAGAGACTGGAAATCAGGTATTGGCATGAATTGTATTATTCTTGGAGCTAATTGCAAAATTAGAAAGCGATGGCATTTAAATTCTCAAAATGAGAAACTTTAGCTTTCTAAACGAGTTCTGTTCCTGCCTATTTTCGCTTTACAATGAACTATAACAAACAGGAACAAAAACTCGCGAGCGCATCTAATCCA
>CAMAQB010000150.1 GCA_945860285.1 Akkermansia muciniphila
AACGACTCTACAAATTCGGCGGCCACCTGGACGTTGGAGCGGACGGCGATCAGGTCGGCACGGTTTGCGGCGTAGAATCGGACGGCATCTGATAGCGGAACTTCACCGGCGGTGCGCCTAGCGCTGACCCATTCCTCGATTGCTGCTGCGAGCGTCACGCCAAACTCAACGGCTGCGCGTTCGCAATGCCGGAGGATGTCGATGTCGCGGCGGGTCGCCTCGCACACTCCGGTTTCGCCATTGATAAGCCGGACGGTCACCTGCTGGCCGACCATCTTGGCCTCGTCCATGCAGGAGAAGCAGCGGGTCCGTCGGCTGCCGCCCTCCTTCCATGCGAGGGTGAATTGATCGTATCCGTCCTTGCGATTGATTGTGTAGATCCGGACTTTGGCCGGACCTGTTCCAACTTCCACGATTGCACTGCGTCGTTTGCGTTTCTGGGTCATCGAACCCGGCTTCCGCGTCAACTTGTGTGGAATTGTGTGTGGAATTGTGTGTGGAATTGTGTGTGGAATTGTGTGTGGAATTCCTGTCGCGGTTTCCGGTGATGGCACGCAATCCTTTGATTGGTAAGGCTTTGCGGGGATCGTGCTAGAAGATGGCGGAGGGACAAGGAGCATCGCCGCAAAGCATTGATAATACATGTAGTTACAGCCGATCAGCCACGACACACGGGGGTCCTTCCGACAAAATTCCTGACAAGTTGACACAAAAGCCGGGGTCTATGACCCGAAAAAGAAAACGTCGCAGCAGTGTGGTGGAGATCGGCAATGGCCCCGCCAGAGTCCGCGTCTACACCATGAACCGGAAGGACGGCTACCCTGAGTTCACCCTCTCGTGGAAGGAGGGCGGCAGGCGGAAGGTCCGCAGCTTCTCCTGCATGGACGAGGCGAGGATGATCGCCCAGCAAATCACCGTCAAGATCACCAATGGCTGGCAAATCGGCAGCGAGGCGACCAAACGGGACCTTGAGGTCCTCTGGCATTGCGAACGTCAAGCAGCACAATTCGGCGTCACCCTAGCCGCTGCCATCGACGAATGGGTCAGTGCCAGG
This sequence comes from Akkermansia muciniphila, assembly GCA_945860285.1. Taxonomy (GTDB): domain Bacteria; phylum Verrucomicrobiota; class Verrucomicrobiia; order Verrucomicrobiales; family Akkermansiaceae; genus UBA956. Next base: position 1,055 of record CAMAQB010000150.1, read on the forward strand.
ACCGCCGTGGTGGGCATCACGCTTTCCGACGCCGTCCGGTTCTACCAAGCCAACCGCAGCGATCTATTCCCGACTCGCAGCAACGTCCAAGCCGCCGCTGAGTTCTCCGTGTCACTCAAGCGGAAAGGTGTGAGCGCCATCTATGTCCGGAGCGCTACGGCCAGCTTGAAGCGGTTCACTGACGCCGTATCTGGGAACATCGCAGACGTCACGGTGGCCGACATCAACCGGTTTCTTCACGGACTCAAGAAGCTCGGTCCGGTCAGTAAAAATGGCATCCGCCGCAACATCGTGACCATGTTCGGATTTGCCAAACGCAACGGCTACCTGCATCCCGACCGCAAGACGGCTGCCGAACAAAGTGAGTCGTTCAAGCAGGAGGAGACTGAAATTGAAATCTTCACTCCGGAGGAAATGGAACGGCTACTTTTAGCGGCCCACGCTCGCATCCTGCCGCTCATCGCCATCGGTGGATTCGCCGGTATCCGATCAGCCGAGGTATGTCGCCTCAACTGGCAAGACATCAAGTGGGATCGCGGCCACATCGAGATCGCAGGCAAGAAAGCGAAGACAGCAGCGCGGCGGCTCGTTCCGCTATCGGACAACCTGAAAGCATGGCTTGCCCCCTGGCGCGGCGAGACCGGCAAAATCATATCCATCACCGACTACTCAGGCGCTCTGAGCGATACTGCCGTGAAGGCCAAGATTCCCGGCGGATGGCGTCAGAATGCCCTCAGACACTCGTTCATCAGCTATCGGGTAGCGGAGACCGGCGACGTGGCACGGACCTCTCTGGAGGCCGGTAACTCGCCGAAGATGATCTTCCGCCACTACCGGGAGGTGGTCGAACCGCAGATGGCCGAAGCATGGTTCTCAATCACGCCACCCGAGGGATGGCTGCCGAGCGAACTCAAGTGGAGCATCAGGGAAAGGCTTCGGAAGATTTCCTTACGTAAGTAAAACCTGTGCGTTGACAGCGCCAACGGTGCGTAACCATGAACACCATCGAACCCACCCTCATCAAAAAGAAGGAACTCGCCAAGCGCCTGTCAGTCAGCACCCGGAGCATCGACACCTGGGTTGGCAAGCGGATGATCCCCTACATCCAGATCACACCCCGCTTCTACCTCTACGACTTCGAGGCTGTGCTGGCGGCCGTCCGGAAGCACTACCAGGTGGACGCTGCTAGCCGTAATCACTGCACTCGGGACATGTAGGGCAATATGAATGCTCTCCATGCCCCCGGTGGCAAGTGGACGCCGATTGAGCGCTCACCTAACCAAACGAAGAGAACGACACAATGAGTATTTGCCAACGAATATTTGGCGGCTGGCTTTGTGAAACATCCGGTTCTTGGAGATCGCAACCAACACCGGATTCTCATGCCCCGCCCGCCGAACCCCTTTGGTGCCTGATGGGCCTACGAGGCGTTGGGGCGGTGGGGAGCCAACTGCAGGGTGGTTTTCGGAGTCGCGGGACGTTGTGAGATGTTGCTAGCTTCCGGACTTCTTTTGATGATCTCGCATAGCGAGTAATCTAAGCACATCATTCACAGAATCGGTCAATTCCGGGATATTTCTTGTCTCATTAAAAATTATTCCAGATTGGTGCTTCACAATGTCGGTCACATCAGGCGGCAATTTCTTCGATTCTTTCCCTATCTTTTTACTCATGGAATGTTTCGCTGGTATTGAGTTGGGCTTCATGGTCTAGGCAAACTCAGATCTAACATATAGACACAAATATATGTGGGATGATCAAAACACATAAATAACTTGGTCATGAAGGCTATTAAAGCATCTAGGGTATAGTTGATGAATATATTTCCCGGCCCGTTGCTAAAACAATTTGTTTTCCCTTTACAACAAAGAGCGCTTCTGCTTTTTCGACATCCGACCAGGGGCCGTCAACATTTGTCCATGTGTCTCCCTGGTTGTCGCTTATCCATACTTCCGCTTTAGTCGCAGGACTTAGCAGCATCAGGAATCCACCTCCTGCTCCAACTGAACGGAACTTGCCGGCCGATGATGAAATTATGGAGCTTTCTTTAAATTCCCAATTGATCCCATCCGGCGATGATGCAGTTATAATTTTGACATTTGTTTCAGATCGTGCTACTTCGGATGAGCCTATAAAAAGTTTGCCATTGAAATGGCTTGCAGAACGCATTTCAAAACCAGAGGGTAATGATGAAATCGCATGATTGGCCCATATGATTCCATCCACACTTGTTCTAACGCTGTTATCCAACGGATAAACAAAAATGCCATTTCCGTATGACATTCCGCAGTAGGTTTTATCTGGTGCTCCACCAGTATCGACACTGGTCCATGAGTTCCCTTTGTTCTTACTCACCCAACAACCTCCCGGCGACCAATATTTACGTGCAATAAATGTGTTATTGCCGTAAATAACACTTGTTATGTCTTCTCCGCCCGGGCTGTGATCTATCCAGTTCTTAAAATTCCGACTGGTAAATATTTGCCCACCTGCGCCAGTCAGTACAAATGTATTGGCCCCATATCCAGAGCAATTGAGCCAGTTACTGTAGCTCGGATATTTCACGGCATTCCACTTAACGCCGTCCTCGCTATAATGGCTATTGGTTAGAATGACACCATCTGAGATCTGTAACAAATGTCCGCTATCAACACTTGTTGCCCTTTGAATCCATGCCGCCTTTTTCGGGAACGTGGCTAGACCATAACCGCTCCCCTTTGCATTCTTGACTTGTATCTTAGCTGGAGTTGTGGCGTTCGTAGCCCTCGCCGCCTTGTAATCATCGATAAACTTCTCCCTGATTTTTCGGACTTTCAGGGCATCTTCAGTCTTCCCTGTTCGGGTCAACTCCTTGACCATGTTTTCCAATTGATTGCTGTAGTCCCGTGCCACAGCCACCGAGCGAACTTCCACCTGTTTCTTTAACTCGTCATGGGCTTTTTGATGGGCCTGCTGAATTCCGGCGATTTTCGGATTTTCTGATAGCGGGCTGAATGCCGCCCCAGATAGCGGGCTGAATGCCGCCCCAGTGAGTAAATTACTAAGCGCCTTGTCCGCCGCAACAACTCCATCCAAGTCTCCTTCCGCCTGGGCCGCGCCCTTGAGGCGCTGCAAAGCAAGTTTGTATTGCTCCAGAATCTTATTGAGCGGCTTGAGTTCCATTTCCAGCGCCGCCTCCCTCATGCTTGAAGCCGCAGCAAGATCCGCTTGCAGATCTTGTTCGGCTCCATTCAGGGTGCCAGCCAAACCCGCCATGAGAAAAAGAAATACCGCCGCTGCCCCCCGAGATGTAAGGTTCAGGCAAACAACGGGGCTGGATAATAATGAAAAGCGGATGTTCATGATTGGTGGGCGGGCAAGCTGTTTTAAGGGGCTGTCGACTTTCTTAATCTGATAGATGCCCGAATGTCTAGCTGATGAATGGAGAATATGGGTCGGAGGGCCAGCTGACAAGGAGATTTTTGCAAGGATTGTCCCAGGGCGGGTGCGTTCTAGGGACACGCTCCACATTAGGTTAATCCTGCCGAGTCCGACCCACCAACAAAACGCCCCCAGACAGCGCGAGCCATCCGGGGGCGTTTCGGTTTGATGTTGTTCAACCCTTGAAGCTGGAGTTGGGCTTGCCGTCGTCCAGTAGGTCACCGATGCGGTTCACTGCGTCCTTGAGGATCGAGGCGGCGGCGAACACGACCACTCCGATAGTGGGATCGACGAACGGGATGACGTTGAGGGCGGATACGAGACCGGCGACCTTGCCGACGAAGCTGAGGTATTTGAGTGCTTTCATGGTGACCAGGTTCTGATGTCAACGGCGGCGAAGTTTTTTGAACATGCTCACCAGAGACATCACGCCGACTGCGAGGCCGACGCAGAGCGACGACACACGCAGGTGCCATTCGATCTGCTCTTGGAATGACGTGATGACACCCACCACCGGCGAGGCGATGCCAACGATGGCTTTGGAAACGTAGTCGATGTCGATGGGTTGGCGCATGGTGGTTAGGGAGTCTGCTTG
>CAMAQB010000151.1 GCA_945860285.1 Akkermansia muciniphila
GGCAAGGCCCCATACTAACCGTTAGATTTCCTGATATACATTAATTTCAGAAATTAGTGAAAATCAACTACCAAATCAAGTGTTAGCTCGACCTGAAAGTCCACATATTGATTTTGAGCGGAATTTTAAGTCAGACAGACTGCTAGGCAATATCGAACGCAAAATCATCGAGGCGGATGCATTTGTTTTCACCCCGGGTGCGACACTGGAAGATCTTTTCAAGGCGGTTTCAATCTTTGTCGGCTACCAGACTCTGGATGCCAACTTGTTTGGCAAACCCACGGTCTTGATGAACGCGAATGGATGTTGGGACGGACTGTATGCCCTGCTGGGCCATTTGCGGGGTCTGGGCACCATTCAACAGGAATTTCTGCGGTATTTGCTGCCGGCAAACGAACCGGAGCACGTACTCGAAGTCCTGACCGAGGCAGTGAAAACCGGTGTGCCCGACATCGGCAGAAAATCCGCGGGAGACTCAGCGGTCGACTCCTTTGAAAATGGAGCCTCCGACCAGGCACGCAAGGACATCTGTGTTTTCTGCTCGGCCACCATCAAGGACGAAGCATATCTAAAAGATGGTTACCGGATGGGCGAATTGATCGCACAGGCCGGCATGGGTTGCGTTTCAGGCGCGGGAAAAACCGGAATCATGGGCGCGGTGGTTCGCGGAGCGGTGGATGCGGACGGCTGGGCGGGTGGCTCTAATGTTCCGCACATCATCGAGCTGGAGGGCTTGCCCGAAGGCTTGTCCAGCTTTTGGCTCCGACCTGACATTTACACTCGCATGGAAGTCATGATCGAACGCTCCCATGGATTTGTCATTTTTCCCGGGGGTGCCGGAACCGTTCAAGAAATGCTGGCGCTGATGATTTTCCAACAGCAGAACCATCCCCTCGTGACGGGCAAACCCGTGATTGTATTCAACCGTCACGACAGCAACGGAGTGCCGTTCTGGAAACCTCTCATCGACCTGCTGGAAAAACACTGCGATCGTGATCGATTTGTTGTCATGACTGAGTTGGAACAAATCATCCCGACTATGCAGAACATGATCGGATGAGGTTCTTATGGGATCACGACAAAAAACATCGTGCCCCGTGGGACACGATGCAAAGCGAAAAAAGCAGTGCCAGACTTGCTTACAGCGAGTCCACCTGAAGAACCTTGCGGGCCTTGTAGTAGCCACAGGAGGGACAAGCGATGTGAGACAGCGCTTTTTCGCTGCACTCAGGGCACGATTTCAAGAGCGGTGCGTGCCAGCGTTTGGCGCCACGACGCATTTTCTGGCGGCTTTTTGATTGACGGCGTTTCGGTACGGCCATGGCGGTGTGTGGTGTCGTTAGTTGTTGTCTTTAAGGTCCGGGAGGGCATCGAGAGCCGACCAACGGTTATCCGCGGCAGGCGGGGGCGGCGAGTTTAATGCGGAATTCGCGGAATTGTCCAGTATTAAATACGGGGAATCGATTTTACATTCCATCGGCTCGTCTGCCTGATCACATCGAGGGTCGGCGGGCAGTTCCAAGACGATCTCCTCGCGCAAAGACTCGGCGATGTCAACAGGAGATTCCGATTCCAACTCCAGCGAAATGGCGATGTCCTCGAGGCTGATTGTTTGCAAAAAACGCTGCAGTGTGACAACGCAGGTGAATTCGAAGCGGGCGGAGATGTCGCCGCGCAACAACAATTCCGAGCCAAATCGCTGCACGTGCAGGTCGTAATGAAGCGGGCTGACAGGCTTGGCATCGTCGTGCGGCGGGAAATCAAAGATCTCGGCAGCAAGCCCGCCACTGAGCGAAATACCCTCTTCCGGCAAGGTCGCAGGGTCGATGAACAATGACATGATCGTGGAATTAGAGATGATTCAACGGTGGGCGAAACGAACTAAGCACGGAAAAATCCGCAGCTGCCTTTCACCCTTGCCGGGCAGGCAGCCTACGCGCTTTCCGGACTTCTGAAAAGACAGAAATCCGCTTTTCGCGATCAACCACGGAATGAATGAGCGGGCATACCTTTCGCACCGGAATTTTTGATGATGAACAAACGCCCGGCATGCTCCTCGATCACGGATTTGTGAATGCCGGTGGTCACATAAAGATCGGCGTAGTCATCGCCACCAAAGGCGCAGGCGGTGGTCTCCAGGCAGGGCAGGTCGATGCGGGAGACTTCCGCGCCGCTTGCGGGATCAAAGCACGCCACGCAGGCCCCGTGGCAGAATGCGACCCAGAGATTGTTGTCGGCATCGATGCACATGCCGTCGGGCGAGGCATCAATGTGCGCAGTAGAAACCACGCTGCGCGGATTCTGCAGCGTGCGGTTGCGGTAATCAAAGGCGAGTATTTCCCGGCGTGGAGTATCGATGTAATAAACGGTATTTCCATCAGTTGACCAGACAATTCCGTTAGAGTTCGTGACCGGACCGAATGCAGCGGATACGCTGAGGTCGGGATCCAGCCGATAGAGCCGTGCGTCACCGGTCTTTTTCACCAGGCTGATCGTGCCGGCGAAGAACGCGCCGTCGGGAGAGCATTTGCCATCGTTGAATCGGTTGTCGGTTTTCCCTGCTTCAGGGTCGGCAATCGGAGTGACTGTGCCGGTGATTTCGTCCAGAAAAAAGAAGCCGTGATCGCCGGCGCACACCAGCCCGCCACTCACCCTGGGAACAACGGTGCCGACGCGCTGTCCGACAGCCCAGGTTTTTTCCTCACCGCTTGCCGGGTGAAATCGGATCACCTTGTGGTTTTCGATATCGACATAATAGAGGCAACCCTTCCACCAGACGGGCCCTTCGCCCCACTGGGCCCGGTAGTTTCCGATTGTTTCTATCTCCAACATGACGCGGCATTGTTTAGCGATTGGACCTTCGCTTGGCAATGCAATTCATAAACGACCGCACCGGACATCACCCCCCATTCGGTTGATAAGCGGCTTCTTTATCGATGATGAAATTCCATAGCAGCGGAGTGGCGACGACCTTGTTGTCCATGGTTTTCCAGCTTACCGAAACCTGACAGACATCGGTGCGCAAGCGGCGGTTGACTTTCCAACTCAGCAGTTTTGTCGTTGGATCGAATACCGCCGGCACGTCGCCAAAGCCCGCCACGCGCATGACCAGCGTCTCCGGTTTCATGTCAGTCACCGTCGTGAGGTCGGCGCTGATTGTCGGCAGGCGTGTATTGACCACCGATCCCGGCTCCGGTTTCACCGGGTAGGCAGTGGTTTGCTTGGGCGCATTGACGGCATCGGCGAGGGCGACAGACGAATCACGAAATTCCGTGGCCAGGGTGAATATCTTGTCGTAGGTTCCGAGAATGATGTAGCGCGGCAGAGCGTTGTTATCGCTGCTGCGTTTGATTTTTCCTGGCAAAACGGTGAACATGTGTTCGTAGCCCATTTTTTTTCCCTCGCCAAACATCTCATCCGTGTGAAAACCTCCGGGATAACAATAGGCTGTGACCTTCTGGTTGAAATTCTTCTCCAAAAACTCCTTCGATTGCCCCATTTCCCGGGCGAGATACTCGGTGTAGATTTTCGGTCCCTTGCGCTGTTGCGACTTCACCGTGGACGGGTAGTGGTGGGACAGCGAATGACTGCCGATCGAGGCACCATTCTTCTGCATTTCGCGGATCATCGGCAATGTGAGTGAACGGCCCTGCACATCGACGTATTTCGTATAAAGAAAGATCGTGAAAGGATAGCCGAATTCCTTCAAAATCGGATAGGCATCGGTATAGGTCGAATTCCAGCCGTCGTCGACCGTGATCAACACCGAGCGGGCCGGGATGGTTTTCTCACCCCGTTTCCAGGCCGCGAAATCCGCAATGCTGATGACCGTCAACCCTTGTTCCTTGAGGGCTGACATCTGCCGGCGGAACTTCCCCGTATTGATCCGCATCTCCGTCTCTTTGAGGGTGTTGGAGAAATCGTGATAACCCAGAACCGCGACCCTGACGCCGTCATCCTCATCACGGGCGGGGGCTGCAGGCAGGGGTAGAGCCTTGGGTGTTTCTTCAGGCGCGGCTGTCTCCGGTTGTTGCGCTTGAAGCGCGGACACGCAAAGGAAAAGGATATTCAGGCCGGCAAAAAGCGAACGCATGACTGCACTATGGCACAAGCCATTTGATTAGGGAAGATAAAATACATGTAGCGGCAGGGCAAACGCATTTTAATTTTTGAGGATTTTCGCCAAGTAGGTGTTATCCCAGCCCGCTCGTTTCACTCGTCCTCTGATTCCTCTTTTGTTGGTGGATTCCCGCCGGATCAAGTTCATTGCCAGACCTCGTGTCGTTCCCAGGTTTTGAGCGGCGTGGCCTGTGCGGGCCCGGCTTTCATCTTCTTTGAAGATTACGTCCATCACCCAGTGGCAGGTATTTTCCACTCCCCAGTGCCCCCGCACGGCTTTGGCAAACGTTTTCACATCCAGTTCCATTCTGTATAGATAGTAGCGTTTTTCCACCGTGGTGATTCCGTTTTTCTCGGTGGTGGTCTCGACCATGCCTACGCTTTTGAGTCCTTCCCATTCGCCTTTTTCTGCGAACCACTCTAACTGATCACTCTGGTAATAGCGCCTGGTAGTGCTGCGACCGTGATCTTTTTCCGTTTCGCTGTGACTTTCCAACTTCCGCACGTCTTCGGGCAAGGGCGCGGCTTTGGCCTCGCGGGGCTTTTGTTTCTCGCGGGCGAGATCATCGAGATACTCGCCGATCTCTTCGAATGCGATTTCGTGGTTGCCTTTGAGGGCTAGTACGTAGTCGGCATCTGCTTCGATGATTTCTTTGGCGATGTTTTTCTGGCAGCCCATCGCATCGCAGGTGATGATGCAACCGCTGAGTTCGAGGATGCGGAGTAGTT
>CAMAQB010000152.1 GCA_945860285.1 Akkermansia muciniphila
CTGGTGGATTTCCGCTACACCGGGGACTATCTGGCGGCCCACCCTGAGATCGAGGACCGCCGCTATCCGAACGTGATCGCCCAGGAGTTCCAACAGGTTTTCCCGGATGATGTGAAAAGCAGCGGCGAGAAACTGCCCGATGGCTCGGAAATCCTGCGGGTCGATACCTATCCGCTCACCATTTATTCTGCTGCTGCGATTCAGGAGCTTAACCAAGAAAATACGGAATTGAAAAAACGTCTTTCGGATCAAGAAGCCCGCATCCGCAAACTGGAAGCATTAATCGAAAGTCGTTGAGCTGATGAACCGTTATCTGATTCTAATCCTGATTTTGCTGAGTCCTCATTTTGCAGGGTCGCTGATGAGCGCGGATTATACCATTCAGCCTTCATCCATCGATCAGGGTGGTCAACTTGGTAGCAGCGCTAATTACCAAGGAGTTTTTTCAAACTCCCCCGGCTCGGAAGGAGTCTCCGCCCAATATCGGTTGCGTGCCGGTTTTGCGGGTCAATTGTTCGATCCTGATGCTCTGCCCTCGGTCGATTTTGTTGCGCCGGGCAGTCTGGCTGCGGATGGTTCTCCCAAAGCTTTTTTGGCACAAGCACAGCATGTTGATGCTCTTGCACTCATATACGAGGGCAGGAATGACACCGTCTACACGTCATCGGCTACCCCGCCGGCGACTCCCGGTCTCTATCGGGTCAGCGCCAGCAGTCTGAGCCAAGAATATGTGGGCAGCGCCTATCGTGATTTTGTTATTAGCGGACCGCTCGCCATGCCCGACTCCCTAACTAAGCCCGCCGATCACTCCGCCATCTCGATTTCCTTGCAAAAGCTTCTGGCGAACGATATTCGCATCCTGCCCGATGGCAGCAAAACATCGCAGGGATTGATCCTGACGACCGTTATTGCAGGAAACGGAAACAGCGTATTTCTTGGCGAAGAAGAGGACGATGGATGGATTTTTTTCACTCCATCTAACTCTACGACGGAAGCGTTCGGCTATGTCATCAGTGATGGTGTATCCAATGCCAATGGAGTCGTCACGGTGAATGCTCAGGGCGCCAATCCTCCTTTCACACTCCAGTTCGTTCACACCGGAATCCCTATTTTTGATGGCAATCAGACATCATTAGGAATGGATTTCATCGGTGTCCCCGGGCAAAACTACCAAGTGGAATGGTCAGCCGATCTGATCACATGGCATTCATCTGGTATTGTTCCAACAGGATTGACGGGCTCTTTCACTGTATCTATCGTTTTAGCTGGAAATCACGTTTCCGAGTGGAAACAAAGCATGTTTGTCCGCGCAAGGCGTTAACTTTTTTGAAATCCCATGACGCCGCGCCATCTCTATTTTCTATTGCTGCCCATGTGTCTTTTGCCGCTTAGGGCGCAAGTCGTGGTCGAGCGTTTTTTTTCAGCGCAGACCAACATTACCGATTATGGACAGTATGTCGATGTGCGAACGATTTCCCAAAGCGGATTGACTTCTATTTTGGATGTGGACGCCCGTATTGTGATGCGAAGCGCGACAGGTGACACCATGCGCTTGGGAGACTACTTTGTTTCATTAACCTATGGCACTGCCAGTGAAGATGAGCGCGTGGCCGTGTTGGTCAATCGACCGCGAGCAACCGACGTGAGGCAATGGGGTAGCTCGCTCTCATCGGCTGATTTCGTCTTTGATGATTCGCAAAATGCCACCAATGTTTTCCATGCTACAACAACAAACGGAGTTTTTGCCGCGGATGGGAGACTTTCCGTCAATCCGTATGCTACGGCGCAAGCCTACAATGCCTCCAGCATTACGCATGGACTGTCCGCACTGAATGGGCAGATGTTGAGTAGTGATCGCTGGAGTTTGCTCGTCGCCGATACCAGGCAAGGTGCCGCAGGTTTTTTGGAATCCTGGAGCCTGAAAATTACGGGTGACACCGAGGCTGGTGGTAGTCTGAATCCGGGCGCAGGCGGGATCATCTACGATAAGTCGGATGGCGTCAGCGAGGTGCTTGCGAATCTTGTAGTCGCTGGAAGCGGAACCAATCGGGTGACTGCGGATGTTTCCACTAATCTTGTGCTAAGTGGCGGAATTTCCGGCAGTGGGGAATTGATCAAAAGAGGTTCAGGAAAACTCACGATGGGGGGGGATTCCCATGCGTTTTCCGGTCAAATCACCATGCAGGGAGGTGAGCTTGAAATCATGAGCCATACGGCACTTGGCCAAACTAGCAACTTGTTGTTAGAGGGCATTGCGAGCAAGGTGATTCTGGCGAATGCTTCGTCCATCTCCACGAACGTGACCTTGGCAAATGACGCAATGGCTACGTTTGATGGATCGGGAGTTATCTCCGGATCGATTGCCGGCGCGGGGCAATTCATCAAAGAAGGAAACGGGAAAATCGAATTAACAGGTGACAATTCCTACGCGGGCCAGACGATGATCCGTAGTGGTGTGTTGCAACTCGGGAATGGCGGTTCAGGCGGAGCGATTTCCATAAACAGCGCGATCGTTAATGATTCTGCGTTGTTCATTAATCGGAACAACCTTGTAAGGCAGGGCGTGGATTTCACCAGTCAAGCCATCACAGGAAGCGGCTCATTTACCGCTGCTGGTTCGGGAACCACCATTTTAACGGCAAATAATGCTTACGCTGGTCAAACCCATGTCAACGCTGGTGCAGACCTGCGCATCAATGGCAATCATACGGGTGAGGGCACCGTAAATGTAGCAGAGGATGCCAAGCTCGGTGGAGCTGGCAGTGTGACGGGAAATATCAATGTCAGGGGCATTTTGTCTCCAGGGAATTCGATCGAGTCATTCGGGAGCGGAACGGTGAATTTTTCCTCGGGCTCGCTTTACGCTTACGAAATCAACACCACAACGCTCGAAGCAGATTTGATGTATTCCTACGGCAGTGTAAATATACAGGAGGGCGCGATCCTCGGCCTATCAGATCTATCGCCGATGTCAGTCCAAATCTTCGGAACCAAATTCACTCTCATTAGCTCAGTTGACCCATGGAATGGAGGGATTTTTCAATATAATACTGGATCGGGCTTGGCGCCACTTGTCAACGGCTCATCGATCATTTTCGGAGCAAATACATGGACTATTAATTACAACGACACATCGCCTGGAACAAATTTCGTGGATGATACGAACGGAGCTAACACCTTTATCACCATTACAGCAGTTCCAGAACCGAAGGTCGCGTTCCTCTTACTTTGTGCCGGTGTTTTTTCTGCTCTTTGGCGTCGCCGCGCATAAGTATCAGTTTGCCATGTTACTGCCCAAGGGGGGCAAGTTCTACCAGTGCGACATCCGTCAGGACTTGCTCCCGCAAAAGACCTTCGACGCGGTAGTGCATCTCGCCGCCTTGCCCGGTGTGCGTACCTCACTGCATGACCCGTTGGGCTACGAGTTCACCAATGTCATGGGCACGATACGCCTGCTGGAGCACGCCCGCAAGATGGGCACGCCGCATTTCTTTTTTGCCTCATCCTCCAGCGTCTATGGCCCAAACACACAACTGCCTGCTGAGGAGACGAGCACTCCAGATCCGTGCAGCCCATACGCTCTGACCAAACTCCATGGTGAGCAATGGGGCCGCCTCTATGCCAAGCTGCACGGCATGCGCTTTCTTGCCCTGCGGTTCTTTTCCGTATGGGGACCAGGACAGCGGCCTGATCTTGCCTTGGAAGCGTTTCGCCTCCGAATGATGGAGGATAAACCTGTGACCATTAACGGCGACGGCAGCCAACGCCGCGACCTCACCCACGTCGAGGATGTGGCCAGAGCAGTCGAATTGGCGCTCCACTGGGAGGGACATGGATCCGCAGTCCTGAACGTAGGGACGGGCCAAAACCACTCGGTGATGGACATGCTGGAAGCCGCGCAAAAAGTCGTAGCTGCTTAACACTTTTCGGGGTCTGGCTTTACAGATTTTACACCAAAGGTCGAACACCACGAAGCACATCCAGCCGATGTGCCGGAAACCCGTGCATCCATCGCAGCCGTAGGCAAAGAACTCGGTTGGCAACCCACGATCATCTTTCCTGACACGACGGATCTAGACGTGAAAAAAGTGTAAAACGAAAAATGGCTCCTTTCATATGATTTGGATGGGGGTGGGGAGACCCAAGGACTTTGACAGGGTCGTAAATAGATTTCCTTCCCACAAAAAATAGCGCATGAAATTCATGAAATTTAATCTTGCATAAACTATCTAAAATCAGAACTGTTCGGCATGGTTGATGCTTCAATGGCCAAAAACGTGGATCTGCCCTGGTGCTGGGTTAGCTTGGCGGGTTCCGGGGCCTTATCTGCCCGCTCTGTGGGCAGGTTGCCGCCATCAGGGCACGACAAGACTCGGGAACT
>CAMAQB010000153.1 GCA_945860285.1 Akkermansia muciniphila
CTCGTCTCAAACGCGGCGAGAACCTCCTGCTTGTATTGGCGGGTGTAGCGGGTGCGTCCGGCACAGTCGGACTTGATGATGCTGGTGGTGGGATGGTGGGAATCGGACATGACCGCGAAGCATACGCAAAAAATCCGAGCGATAGATAGTGGGGTTTTGTTGACCGCTTACTCCCATAGGATTTCAACAAGGCTAACAAGTCGATCCGCTCCCATAAGGCCGAACGCGTAACGGCAAACAACCGCGTGAAGCTGTGCCCCCATTCCGACTGGTGCGCCATGTAGCGCAGCAGCACATACACCAGCAGTGCCGTGTAAACCTGCCACTTCACCGCGTTGGCACTGTGACCGAGGAAGCTGCCCAGCTTGAGACTCTGTTTGACTTGTTTGAAAAACACTTCGATGTCCCAACGGCGGCGGTAGAGATCGCACACGGAGCGAGGACTCCAAGTCGTGTTGTTCGTAATGAAGACCATCACTCGCCACTCGCCGTCGACTTCTACGCGCGCTTCTACTCGGCGCAGTTTCATCCCTTTGTGCTTTCCTTGCAGCGTGATGACCTGATCTTTGAGGATGTTCTTATCGTTGGCCGGGTGGTTTTTGAGCGCACGGTATTTCATGTTGTCCTTGGCGCGGGTGACCCACCAGACGCCGCGTTGGTGCAGATCGTTAAGGTGGTCGAAATCGACGTAGGCTTTGTCAAACACCACGATTTCGCCGGCTTGGATCGTGGCGCAGAGTTCGCGGGCGCGCTTGTTGTCGTGTTCGCCAGCGGTATCAACGATGGCGAATGATGGCAGAAAGCTGTGAAGGTCGAGGCTCAGGTGCATTTTGGCGGCGGCTTTGCGTCTGCGGTGACTAGCCCAGTCCATGCAGTTGGCGACTAACTGGATGACCGTGGAGTCCACCGCGTGGATTTTGACTTTGAAACGCCGCAGCAAACCTTTTCCTTTGCGCCCTCCGGCAAAATCGGGACAGGCATGCTGAAGGTGGCCCAAGACCGACCAGAAGAGTTTTTGGGCGAAGTCCGCGTTGCGTTCCTTGTTGGCGTGGGAGAGGCCGTTTTTGGAAGGTGGAGTTACACCAAACCTGGCCAGCACGCTTGATTTGAGTCGCATCCAGTCACAAACATCGTTGAGTCCCATGGCGTGGGAGAGTTGGGCAAAGAGCATGGAGGACAGGTGACTGAGCACGGAGAAGGCGCGCGCTTTGGCTTCCACCCCAGTTTCAAGAGCATGGCGATTGATCAATCCCCGAGGAATGAGGTTGAGCATTTGCTTGAGGACGGTTACATTGGCGCGGGTTGGTGTTTTGTTTTGCATATACACCCCTACCGAGTGGCAGGGATCTCAACTTAACACCAGCCCGCTTTCCGTCTTACTGATTTATCCTGTGGGACGGCTGTGTATTCAGTTTATTGATGACAAGGCATGTTATTTGACGTTTAACCATACCGACCCCATGGCCGAGCTTAGCAAGACTGAGCGCGATGGGATTGTAAAAGCAAATGCTGGCAATCGGCGAGTCGTAGATATTACTAATGAACATAATGCAGCTTTAAAACCTGAATACGCAGAGGCCTTTTTTTATTATTCAAAAAAATGGCAAGGTATTGGTAATCACCGATGCGGTATCTTGGAAAAAAATTCAGAGTCAAATAGAGACTGAAGAAAAGGAAAGAATCAAAGGTTTTTGAAGACCAATAGTGTCACGCCTGCGGAAGGACTGGAATGGCCAGCATCGGAAACGGTGCTGATTTTTTCGTGCCTTGTCGAAACCGTCCCCGAAACGTAGCGGCACCATAGAGCCACCGAGCCGAGACGGAAAATATTTGTTAGCCAAAAAACCTATATTCCATAAGGTAGGGCCGGTGGGGATTGAACCCACGACCAAGGGATTATGAGTCCCCTGCTCTAACCGCTGAGCTACAGCCCCCATAAGGAAAAATCAACTTTTTCTTGCCAAATGCATCCCGATCGTGCATCCCTTTGTTGCAACAACTCACTACACTATGCAACAAACTGCACAATTCAGTAAATCTAAGGTCACATGTCTCTTTCGTCATCGCGGCGGCGGATACTATGCCAGCGCGAAAGTATCAGGCAAGACAATTCGCCGATCACTTGACACCGAGGACTACAACATCGCCAAGAATCGTTTGCCCGGTGTTCTGGCAGAAATGCGCGGCGCATCCAACGCGACCAAGGCATCGACTTTCGGTGCGGCATTGCAGGCCGAGGCTGATCGTGATGATCCTGCCATCAAGAAAACGACCCAACACTATTACAGACAAATTGCCATTGCACTGATCAAGGTCGGCGCGAACATGCCAGTTGATCCCATGTCCCTGAGTATCGCCAAGATCACGCTGGCAGAACTCAGAGCCATGATGGATAAATTCGCCGCCGCTACTGCCGCCACCCGATACAACGGCGCACTAGCACTATTGCGGCGCACTTATGCCCGAGCAATCGAAGCGGGATTCGTAGCGAGCAACCTGCCGCTGTCGCTGAAAAGAATCAGGCCCCGCAAAATGAAGCATGACTTACCCGCGGCGGTGACGTTTGCCAAGATCGTGGAGGACATTCTATCGCAAAACAAATCGCACTCGAAAGCAACGGCGGCGGCGGTGGAATTTCTCGCCTACACCGGGCTGAGAATTTCCGAAGCGCAGTCCCTCACATGGCGAGACATCAAGGATGATCACCTAGTTGTCAGAACGGCCAAGAATGACGACCTGCGACAAGTCCCGCTGATCCCTGCCGCCAAGTCGCTGCTTGCCCGACTGCGAGCCGCTGAGATACCCACAGGCGCATCCGATCCGGTTATGCTCATCAAGTCCCCGCGCATCGCTCTAGCGGCATCCTGCGAGCGTCTGGGCATCGATCACATGCGCGTACACGACCTGCGCCATATCTTTGCAACCCGGTGCATTGAATCAGCGGTGGATCTTCCGACACTAGCGTCATGGATGGGCCACAAAGATGGCGGTGTCCTTTGTGCTCAGGTCTATGGGCATTTGTGCAAAAAACATTCCACGGCCATGGCTGGAAAGGTGGTAGCATGAGCGGAAAAACTACAAAGAAAAACTTGGTAACAATCAACTACGCGGGATTTGATACGTTCAAAGTTGACGCGGATAAAAACTGGCAAGAATTGAACTTGCTACCGATCCACGAAAGACGAGAACAATCCATCAGCATTTTACATTTTTTGATTCAGATTCATGAGATTGATTTACCGGAAAATATCAAAAATCGCTTCCTGCAATTCTATTGCGCTCCGGATGCGATCAAGGCGCGGGACGTGGCATTCAGTGGATTGACACATTCAAACCATAAGAGGGAAAGCGAAATGATTGATTGCGCTCAGGATTTTCTGGCACAACGAGATCACGGCAAATTCAAGGACGATCTAAACGAAGGATTATTCGCCTTGGCCCCTATCGCGCTACAATTCGCCGAGATCATCGAAAAGAGAGACGTTCCAGCGTTGCGGCGCATCATTGCGATCATCGAAAGCAGGGGGATTCCCGAGGGATCAAGGAGCGGCGCAGGGTCTGAAGATAGATACATGCTAGAAAAATTCTGCGAACTTCACCTTGCGACCAGATCACTACCAACAAAAAAAGCATTGCGTAAAGCGTGTGGACTATCAGACAGGGTCGACGAAAAGCTGGCAACAAAAAGGATGAAGAAACTTGGTTTGTGGGGATTACCGACGGAACCAGAACTGTTCGGCATGCTCTTTGCTGACCGATTTAGTGCTCCAATGTGACAAAATTGTCACTTGTACTATTGGGTCGTTTCTGATTTCCTGTGGGTGTGGGCCGCGCCAAGGAAAAGATCGATGAGAAGAAGCTCCGCAGTTGGAAG
>CAMAQB010000154.1 GCA_945860285.1 Akkermansia muciniphila
GTTGCTGTAAAAAAGCGAAAAATCCTGGGGGTTTGGGGGCTAGCCCCCAAGGAAGCCAGGCAAAGCCACCGACTCGAGCAAAAGAGACACCGCAAAAAAACGAAAAAATCCGTTGCTTTTGGAATACAGTTACTGCCTGAAAGGCATCATTTGCTGATCAATTGCCTGTTCATTCGCGAAAACCCGCGTCCGGCAGGATTCCGAACGCAGCCTGCGGGAAGCAGGCGCTCCCCGGGGAGAAGTTTCCCTTTGACCTTTGGTGCGTTTCTCTATCCGACTCCATGACCTGCCATCCACACATTCAGGATCTCAACCGCTGCCGCTTGGTCGATCCACTGCTTCTGCTGCCGAGCGTTTCGCCCGGCTTCGTGCAGCTTTTCTGCGGCACTGACGGTGGTGAATGATTCGTCGATGTAATGCAGCGGAATCAACGGATGCGCGGCGCGGAGCATGGCACCGAACTGGCGGGCTTTGACAGCGGATTCACCCTCGCGACCATCGAGATGCAACGGCAGGCCGATGACGAGGGTCACGATCCGTCGCGACGTGATGATCTCACCGATCCGTTGCAACGCGTCGGTTTTCTGGCGATGAATGGTCTCCACAGGATGCGCCATGATGCCAACCGGATCGGTCGCGGCAATGCCGATACGGGCGTCTCCGTGGTCGATACCCAGAGCAGGGTGGGGGAACTTTTCGCCAGGTTCGCTCACAAATTCGTTAGAGAAGATCTTTCGGCAGCAGGGTCGAAAGGTTTTTGATCGCATCGGCCTGGTGGCGGTTGGCGATGAGTAGCGCGTCATCGGTCTGCACGATGATCAGATCATCGACACCGAGCAGCGCAATGTGCGAGCCCTTGCGGGCGTTGAATACGATGTTGTTTTCCGAGTCGATTTGTGTGATCGGTTGGTTGCAGGCATTGCTGATGCCGCTGCTGGGCAGATACTTGGCGATGGAGATCCAGGAACCCACGTCATCCCAGTCAAAGGTGGCTTCAATGTTGAGCACGCGCCGTGCTTTTTCCATCAATGCGTAGTCGATCGATATCGGCGTGAGATGAGGGAACTGCGATGCCACTGTCGCCTTGGCATCGGCAGATCGGCGGATTTCAGTGATGAAGTGCGCCAGTTGCGGGGCCTGACGTGTCAGTTCGCCGATCACAGCGGGCAGCGACCAGACAAACATACCGGCATTCCAGGTGAATCCCCCCTGGGCGAGAAACTGCTCGGCCAGATCGCTGCTCGGCTTCTCGCGGAAACGTTTGACCTCATAGGGCAGGTTCTCGCAACGCAATCCGACAATCGAAGCGCGTTCGCCGCGTTCGATATAGCCATAGGACGGACAAGGCCATGTTGGTTTGACTCCGATGGTGATAAGGCCATCGCAGTGTTCGGCGGCGCAAATGGCATCGCGCATGATCGACTGGAATGCGGCGTTGTTCGAGATCAACTGGTCCGAAGGCAAAACGAGCATGATTGCTTCGGGGTCGCGGGCGGCGATCAATCCCACGCCCAGTGCCACGGCCGGGGCTGTGTCTCGCTTGGCGGGTTCCGCAAAAATGTTCTCCGACGGCAACATCGTTGCGATTTCGCGCACTGTGGCTTCCTGTTTCTCGTTGGTGAGGATGAGAATGTTTTCAAGAGGCACCAGTCCATCGAGCCGGGCGATCGTCTGTTCCAGCAACGTGGTGCTGTCGAACAGTTGCAGCAACTGCTTTGGGCGGTTGTCTCGGCTTAAAGGCCAGAAACGCGAGCCGGAGCCACCGGCGAGAATTAGGGCGTAATGATGGGATGAACTGGTCACGGGCCGACTTTAATCCAAGCAGGACAAGAATAAAGCGCAAAGTGCCTCACAGAAATCATGCAGCATGGCGATAAAGCCAGGGAAACGGATCGACGGAAATTTGTCGGGATAAGCCGCCCGACAACAGAATTTTCCTGAAGACCGCTCACCTACGCGGTCCATTCATCTTGGATACTCCAACGCAATGTTAGAGTGAATTGGAGGCCCATCAATACGTCGGAGCACCGGTATCCGCGCCGCCGCCTTGTTTGCCCTGAGCTGCTTTTTCCAGGCCCTCGCCGGCCTGACGCATGTCCCGGGCGACACCGATGGTCGTGTTGCATGAAGTGAGGGAAACTACCAATAGGATGGATGCAAGAACGAGTTTCATAATGGTTACGTGGAAAAAATACCGTCTGATTTGGGGATGTCAAATGTTAATTCTGCTTTAATTCTCGACGCAATTCGGTGATCTGATCGCGCACGTGAAAAATAGAATCGCGGATGTTTTTCAATGATTGCTCGGCGAGAGTGTCGCTGCTTTGGCTGATGAGTTCCTGACAAGCGGCGATCGCATCATTTTGCCAGTGCAGACATCGTTTGAGAATCGCCAGAACATAGCCCGGCTCCTGCTCGAAGTCTTCGGTACTGAAATTGAGCGCTCCGGCCAGTTTTGAAGCCACTTGCATCAGGCTCGTGCAGAGCTTGCTCGCTGCTTCATTGGTATCCATCGAGGCACCAAGAAAATCGAGGGCTGCGTTGGTGACATCATGGGCTTTTTGCTGGAGCGGATGCACCTTGTATTCGCCGTATTCGTCGTCGATGAGTTCGTTTTCCCATTCCTCATCCAAATCATCTTCAAACAACTCGCCCATTTCGACTTCATCGAGCGCAAGTTCCAGAGGATCAATGATGCCCGGAACGCCGGTCAAGCTGTCCCATCCCATCGCGTAAGCCTGCTTTTGTTGGTAGTCTTGATCGTCGCCATATTTTTCCAGGACCTCCTGAAAGGCCTCAGCCAGTCGGTCCGATTCGCGAAGCCGCTGTTCCCATTGGTACTCGTCGGCATTTTCCGATGTCCAAACATCCCCCGTCGAACTCCGGCAGATGAAGGCCGCGATAAAGTCGCGCATGGCATTTTGATTCGCCGACTTTTGCGCTGTTTCCTGTTGTTCCGTTTGCCGCCACTTGCCCCCGCAGATGGAGATTTCAAAACCGGGTGCTTCGATCAACACCCTGCCATTGATTTGATCAAACCATTCGAGCGACAACATGTTCTTCCAAGTGAAGTCGCGATTGTCCGGGTGATCGGAAAACACCCGGCATTTGCGCGATGCTGTCATGTCACCAACCTGCCCGGTTTGCGGGTTGGCCAACTCGGGTGGCCCCAGATCGTGATCGGGGCTGGGATTGACAAAGCTCAGCAACGAGCCTGCCAAATCGCGCCAACAATCCCCCTCCAGTTTCAGAAGCAGTGGTTCTTCCTGATGAACCATCCAGATTTTCCCGGTAGTCAGGCCTGGGACCGTGTTGTCGATTTCACCGCGCAGGACCGCGTTGTCAATTCTCCATGCCATTTCGACGTGATTATGGAGCATCGGATACGACAGTCAAACGAATAAAATGATGGTGAAAACACGGCGCATTGAGCCAAATAGAATGACACCGGGGAAAGCCTGAAAAAGAGGTTGGTAGAGGTCGTTGCGCCAGAAAGAATAAGACTGGCAATATATCAAGTTTTAGCTAAAAAAATGCAATCTCACTGCCATCGATATCGACACCGAAGCGATAGCGTAGTGAGGTGCGCTAAAATTCTGGACCATAATCCAACCAACAACAAGAATTAGATTATGAACCAGAACTGTTCGGCATGGTTGATGCTTCAATGGCCAAAAACGTGGATCTGCCCTGGTGCTGGGTTAGCTTGGCGGGTTCCGGGGCCTTATCTGCCCGCTCTGTGGGCAGGTTGCCGCCATCAGGGCACGACAAGACTCGGGAACTGCG
>CAMAQB010000155.1 GCA_945860285.1 Akkermansia muciniphila
CTCTTGCCCTCGGCCAGGGAAACTTTTTCCTGCGACACCGCAAAGTCCGTGCCCGCCTGGATCAGCGGACCGACCAACGTTTGCAGCGGTTTCTGGTTTTCATACTGCAGCCTGATCCAGTCCGCCGTGCGTGCGACCTTGGAAATGCGCATTTCGTCGACATCGCCGACAAACTTGTAGTTGTTGTACCAACCGCCGATCCACAGCCGCGATGTTGTGGGCAGATTCAGCACGGGTGTTGTATTGCCGTCGAGCACGCCATTCACATACACGCGCGAATCCTTTTCGGAATAGGTATGAACCACATGGAACCACTGGTTCGTGGCCAGCGGAGTCTTCGCCTCGACATCGGCGAAGTAACATTGGATCGCCATGCGCGGAGGGCTCAGGAAGTTGAACATCACTTTGCAGGGCTTTTTTTCCTCACCCCATGCCACCACCGTGCCGTTGGTTTGTTCAGCGCGAAACCATACTTCCGTCGTCATCGGTCCCAGTCCCGACGGATAACCGGCGATCTTGTCGCCGCCGAAAATCCCCTTCTTTTCCTCGAAGTGCCGGGCTTGGCCGACAATGCCTTCTGTCGCGGTCGTGCCCTGGTCTTTTGGCTCTGTTGTCCCAGTCTCATCACTCACAGGTTCGGCCATGTGATACACACTCGCATAACCATTCGATTCGTTGAAAACCGCCTTGCCGTTCGATTCACCCACCGCATCCGCTTTGCCCCAGAAAACTTTCAATGCCTGGCGTTCATTGCCTTGGATTTTCGGCATCAGCACCCAGACGCTGGCCGTGCCTTTCTGCGTGTCCCACTGCTCAATTTGGTAGCTCAGCGCTTTGCCTTCAGAGGAAAACCTCAGATCTGCGCCGTCGCTTTTCGCCTGCTTGAAATCAAAAAAATCCTTGTCCAAGCGGACCAACAGGGGGAAATTTTCGACCGTCACTCCCGCAGGAATGTTGGCTCCCTCCGGCGTGGTTACGACCGCCACCAGACCCGAATGCTGCCATCCTTCGTATTGCGCGGAAACCGTGGCCGCGGATAGCAGACCAACCAGACAAAAAACGGATGGAAAATTCATGTGAAGCGCATTACGGATATCGGCGAACTCATCTTACAGCGGGTAACCCGGGAAAAATTCGGACTTTTCTCCTACTGGTCGGTATGTCATGATCAACGCATGAGCACACGGAAAAAAAACCCCGTCGCCACCCGCGCAACCATCCTCCGCCATGCAGGCGAGGAATTCTGTCGCATGGGGTTTCAGGCGGCGCGATTGAATGCGATCGTCGAGAACTCCGGAATCACCAAGGGTGCATTGTTTCACCACTTTGCAGGGAAGGACGACTTGTCTCTTCAATGGCTGCAGGATACCTTGCCGCAACTGTTGGAATCGACCTGGCTTGCTCCGCTGCGGGCTGGCGAAGACAATCCCCTCGCCGTCCTTCACTCGATCTTGCACGAGCAAGTTCGGATGATCGAACAAACGCCGCGCAGGGATTTTACCGGCCATCCACTCGCCACCCTGACCTGTTCCGTTCCCAATGATGACGGTCCTTTGCAACAAGCGATGGCGCGACTGATGCAGCAATGGCACCAGGGCATCAGCGAGGCTCTGCGCAAAGGGCAGAGCCGCAAAACCGTTCATTCGGCGATCCAGGCGAATGATGAAGCACATCTGATCATCGCCCTGGCGACAGGACTGGAACTGCAGGCACGTTGCACGGGCAGCAGTATTGCCGCCGGTTTCCTGCGCGCCGCCGGAGCCTATCTGGAAACACTGCGGCCTGCCTGAGACTGCGTTTTTTTGTCAAGGTCTCGATTCCACCAAGGCAACGGCATTGGCGGCCGCGTATTCCTGAGCATGCGTGAGGCTGATCTTGACTTCGATGATGCCGTGTTCCCGGCAAAAATCGAGAGCCTTGCCGCTCAGCCGCATCGTAGGTTCGCCGTTGTCGCCGCGCACAACCTCCATGTCGAGCCAGCCGACATCCTTGCCAATGCCTGTACCGAGAGCCTTTGCTACCGCCTCTTTCGCGGCGAAACGGGCCGCGTAATGAAGCTCGGGTTTGATCTTGTCGCAGCAGTATTGCCTCTCGGATACCGTGAATATGCGATCGACAAATCGATCACCGAATTCCGCGATGGACGAAGCGATGCGACCCACCTCCACAACGTCGATCCCGATGCCGTACATGTTCATCCGCAGGAACGATCATAGCCCGCTGCCCTGGATTGGCAATGGCGAATCTGAAACATCAACGGGTTGGAGACATGTTGTAGACGGCCATGCTGCATGCATAGGCTTGTGCCATGGGCATTTTTTTGTATTCGTGCCCCTTGCCCCAGGAATCGGTATAAACCACCTCGTCGGTTTTCGGGTTGTAACCGATGATCAACCGCATGTGACCGCCGCGCGTCTGCGGAATGCTCGGTTCCTTGAACATGCCGAGACGAAGGCACCAGCACAAGGGAATTCCCTGATCGATGTATTCCGCGACCTTGCCGGAAAAACGCTTGCAGCCCGATTGTTCAGCTTTCACTTTGACAAAAACCTCAGGATCCATCAACGACCAGACCCCCTCCGGGATAAACACCTGGTTTTTTTCCAGTTTGAAAGTCCGTGCCTTGGGATAGTCCTTTTTCGCCAGTTGATTGTAGGCACGCACGTCGGCATCAAACTGCCGATCCGTGAGTTCGAAATGCTGGGTGGTGCGGATGTGCAGTTTGCCGACGATCTTTTTGAACGCCTCTTCCATCTCTTCGGGCGAAGTGCCGAACTCCGATGCGTTTGCCAACTGCGCCATTTCATGCTGGTCCACGTCCAGTCCATAGTATCCGGTCACCCGGGCGATGGTGGCGACCGCACAATAGCCCTTCTGGCCCTGATCAACCATGGGAATGTTCTGGATGTATACATCGCCGTCGTCTTTTTTGGTCACGTTGGCCTTCAGTGATGTGCGCCCCGCTATTTTGGTGTTTCCAGCAACCGAGATCGAAGCAATGCGGATACGCATGAACTCGGCGCGGGAATATCCCGTGGCATCCTCACTGGTGCTGCTCTCCAACAGCCAGGCGGAGTCACCCTTTTTCCAGATATAGGCCTCCAGTTTCACGGCAGCTTTCGACTTGTGTTCCTGACCAGCCACGCCGATTTTTTCATCCAGCAGCGTTTTCCATTTTTCAAATTCCGCATGCAGGGCTCGCGGAGCCTTGTCTCCGTCATCACCACGGTTGAAGAGGGAAATGCTCCAGGCTCCCACGTTGCCGCCTTCTCCTTTGACGACAACCTCACCAATCTTTTGTTCGAACAACTTCAATCGACCGGCTTCCGCCCGCAGTCCGTCCTTCTTATCGGACAGCCAGGCGAAACCTCCATAATACGGATCGCCGGCATCGCCGCCACGGCTTTCGATCGATTTGCGGCGGAACTCTTCCATGCGCTTGTCATCGTCTGTCGGTTCGACACGGTACTTCGACTCGAGCTTTTCCATGGACAGGGACCAGAGTCCCGCATCAAGCAGCACGCTTGAAATTTCCTGTGATTTTTGCCTGGTTACATCCTGCGCAGACAGCAGCGATGTCGACCCCAGCAGCAGCGCATTTCCTAGTAATATTAATTTAGTTGGCATAATGACTTCATTCGATCTACTAAAGAACCGAGACTGGGTCAAATCAAAAATTGCACCAACCTGTCCACGGCGATCAAGCTAGGGAGATGCTCAAAGGCAGGGATCGCTGTCCCTAGCGATCCGGTGGGGGCAGGATGGTTGACGGGTCATCTT
>CAMAQB010000156.1 GCA_945860285.1 Akkermansia muciniphila
GATCCCAGATTACTGTTCACAACCAGTATCAATAACAAAATCATAGCTGTGGAACAATTGACTGGATTAGTGTAGAGAATTTGGCATACTCATCCCATGTCAATCACGCAAAAAACAGCCCCATTCTTCCTACGAAGGCCTGTTTTTTACAACGATCTTCGGCGGCATCAACCGCGCGAGTGGTTCCTACGCACTGGTCGGTGAGAGCGTCACCATGGGCGCACTGCGAAGCACCAGGATGGCCGGACCAGCGGAATTGATGGAATTGGAAAGTGGTTTCCTCACGGTTCTGCGGTCCGTCAATAGCTTCCACGTCCATGGCAACGAGTTGGAACTGATGAGCAAGGGAGCTGTCGTCGCCAAACTGCGCTCCGGAAAGTAGGACCATGTTTCGTCTCCCCGTGATTGTGGTTCATGACAAATTTGTCACTTGCCATGACAGCCCGCGGATGCTTGTATGCAGCGCAACTTGAAAACAACAACAACCTTAACACCAAAAAAACCATGGGCATCATCTCTTGGATCCTACTCGGCCTTGTAGCCGGCGCACTTGCGAAATTCATCATGCCTGGCAAAGACCCGGGCGGCATTCTGGTCACCATCCTGATCGGGATCGTGGGCGGCGTTGTTGGCGGATTTCTCGGCAGCTTCATCGGACTCGGCAAAATCGAATCCTTCGATCTCGGCGGAATCATCATCGCCACCGCCGGAGCCATCCTGCTCCTTATCATCTATCGGGTCGTCCGAAAAAACAAAAGCGAAACGGCAAAAAAAGGCTGAACGAAACCATTCCTTAATAGCAATCAACCACACAACAATTATGGGACTCTTTGACTCGATACTTTCCGCATTCTCCGGTAAATCCGACTCCGCAGACGCCAATCCGCTGGGAGCCGCGCTTGCTTCATTATTGGAAAAAAACGGCGGCATCCAGGGACTTATGGCCAAGTTCTCCCAAGGCGGACTCGGCGACATCTTTTCCTCGTGGGTCGGCCTCGGCGAAAACAAGTCGATCTCACCGGATCAAATCAACAGCCTGCTCGGATCCGATCAAATCGGTTCGATTGCCAAGGGCCTGGGAATCGACCCTGCACTCGCTTCCGGCTTCCTCGCCGACCACCTGCCCAAGATCATCGACAAGCTCACGCCCAGCGGACAGGTGGAAGCAGGCGCGGATGATGCGAAAGGCCTCGCCTCGTTGCTGCCGTCTCTGCTCGCAAGCCTCGGCGGCGGCGATTCCGGCAAGGCGTGATTCGCTGCGTTCTCCCGATCGAACAAGAGCGCCTGACGATCCCCTCACCGTCAGGCGCTTTGGCGTTTCACCAAACTACAGCCACAACAAGCGAAGCCAAAATGCAACCAAACATTCATTGCATCAATTGTACTGTGTACACATTTCGCAGTTACGCATGCCGCCGAACCTGACCGCACAGAGCGCAGCGGCGCGCCTCAGTGTCGCGAAATTCACCGAAAACTCTATTGCGGTTACTGTGAAACTGTGATGATTTATTGCCGCTATGTAAAACATCACGATTAGCGTGGATGACGAACTCTATCGCCTGGACCGCATCAAAGCAGCCGAGCAGTCCACCTCCATTTCCGCCCTGTTCAAGGTCTACATCGTGCGCCTCACCAGTAGCGACGGATCGGAGTCTGAATTCCAGCGTCTCGAACGCGAGGAAAGGGATCTCCGCGAAGAACTCCGCAACCGGCGACTCAGCCTCAACCCCGCCCACAATCTCAGCCGCGAAGAACTCCACACCCGTCATGCGCTTCGTTGATACCAATATTCTGCTTTGCTCGCTCGACCTCGATCCCGCGAACGCAGTCAAATCCACGATCGCCAACGAAATTCTCACCCGCACGGATCTCGCGCTCTCCGTACAAGTGCTGCAAGAATTCTACGTCCAAGCAACCCATGCCCGGCGTCCCGATGACCTCCCGCACGACATCGCAACTCGCCTGATCCAGAAATGGCTTCGTTTCCACATTCAGGAAAATACGGTCGCTGTTCTCCAGTCTGCTCTCGCCCTCAAAGACCGTTTTCAAACATCATACTGCTACGCCGCCATCCTCGCCGCCGCCAAAGCCGCCCGCTGTAAACATCTCCTCAGCGAAGACCTCAACCACGGTCAGGACTACGACGGCATCACCGTGATCAATCCCTTTTGCGCTGTCTAATTCCCATGTTCCGCACCGCCCACTGTCGCGTCGATTCGAAATTCGCCCACGTCTTTGGCGAAAGCTACACATCGGGCAAAATGGCCCTCAAGGAACGCATGAACACCGGCTTGAACGTTTCCAATATCTAACAGATGCCTGTCGCCTTCACTGGCAAGATCAACGAAAGTCCGCACCGACTAAAATAACCAATCAACAACTAACAAAAAACATAAATCGTGAAAACCCATCACATCATCGCCGCCGCGCTGGTGAGCACACTGGCTCTCACCTCCATCCACGCCGCCGACCCGCTGCCTTCCTGGAACGACGGCAAGGCGAAACAGTCCATCACCGCCTTTGTCGAAAAAGTGACGAAAGAAGGCTCTGCCGACTTTGTTCCTCCCGCCGAGCGCATTGCCACCTTCGATAACGATGGCTGCCTTTGGGCCGAGCAGCCGATGTATTTTCAATTCTTTTTTGCGCTGGACCGCATCAAAATTCTGGCGCCCCGGCATCCCGAATGGAAAGACAAGGAGCCATTCGCATCGCTGCTCAAAGGCGACATGAAATCCGCTCTGGCGGGTGGCGAAGCATCGCTGGTGCAAATCGTCATGGCCACCCACGCGGGGCTGACCACGGAGGAATTTGAAAAGGCCGTCACCGACTGGCTGGCCACCGCCAAACACCCCAAAACCGGCAGGCCTTTTACCGAAATGGTTTATCAGCCGATGGTCGAACTGCTCTCCTACCTCCGGGCCAACGGATTCAAAAACTTCATCGTCTCCGGCGGCGGCATTGAGTTCATGCGGCCATGGACGGAGAAAGTCTATGGCATACCCCCTGAGCAAGTCATCGGCAGCAGCGGCGGGCTGAAGTATGAACTCCGCGACGGCAAACCGGCTCTTGTCAAGCTGCCGGAGATCGCCCACAACGATGACAAGGAAGGCAAACCTGTCGGCATCCAGCGCCACATCGGTCGCCGCCCCATCGCCGCCTTCGGCAACTCTGATGGCGACCTGCAGATGCTGCAATGGACCGCCGCCGGTGCGGGTCCGCGTTTCTGTCTCTATGTCCACCACGACGACGCCGCGCGCGAATGGGCCTATGACCGTGAGTCGCACATCGGCAAACTCGACAAAGGCCTCGACGAAGCCGCCGCGAAAAATTGGACGGTCGTCAGCATGAAAGGCGATTGGAAGAACATCTACCCGCCTGAAAAGAAATAGCCCGAGCGTCGTGACGGGCTAAACCTGAAAACCGAATTTTAACCACAGATTGCGCAGATTACTCGGATGATAAAACCATTTCAGCCCAGAACTGTTCGGCATGCTCTTTGCTGACCGATTTAGTGCTCCAATGTGACAAAATTGTCACTTGTACTATTGGGTCGTTTCTGATTTCCTGTGGGTGTGGGCCGCGCCAAGGAAAAGATCGATGAGAAGAAGCTCCGCAGTTGGAA
>CAMAQB010000157.1 GCA_945860285.1 Akkermansia muciniphila
GCGCAGTTCCCGAGTCTTGTCGTGCCCTGATGGCGGCAACCTGCCCACAGAGCGGGCAGATAAGGCCCCGGAACCCGCCAAGCTAACTCAGCACCAGGGCAGATCCACGTTTTTGGCCATTGAAGCATCAACCATGCCGAACAGTTCTGAAGCCGCGCATAATTTGTTTGTGGAAATCAGCAAAATCCGCGACACAGTGCGCGGTGAGCAAATTCCAAGATGCGCGCGACCAGTTTCCCTTGCTGAAAGTCCATGTCAATGGATCACAGCTGGTGTATCTCGACAACGCCGCCACCACACAAAAGCCGCTGGCAGTGCTCGATGCCTCGCGGCACTATTATGAAACCATCAATGCGAACATCCACCGCGGCACTCACTATCTGGCCCGGGCCGCCACCGAAGCCTATGAGCTGGCCCGACAAAACATCGCCAGCCACTTCGGGGTCTCGGACCCAGCCGAGCTGATCTTCACTTCGGGATGCACCGATTCCATCAACCTCGCCGCCCACTGCCTAGCCTCGCGCCTGCATCCGGGGGACGAAATTCTCATCTCCACTTTGGAACACCACTCCAACATCGTGCCCTGGCAAATGGCCTGCCAGCGCAGCCGGGCTGTGCTGAAAATCATCCCCTGCAATGAATGCGGAGAACTCGATCAGAACGCATTCCAACAGATGTTATCGGAGCGGGTGAAAATTGTGGCTCTCACCTGGATATCAAACGCTTTCGGCACCGTCAACCCGGTGAAGGAAATGACCCGCGCGGCGCATGAACACGGCGCGGTGGTGATGATCGATGCGGCCCAGGCAGTGCCTCATCGGGGTGTCTCCCTCGCCGACATCGACTGCGATCTGTTCGCCTTTTCCGGTCACAAGATTTACGCCCCCACCGGCATCGGCGCGCTCTGGGGAAAACGGGAATTGTTGGAAAGTCTGCCTCCCTATCGCGGCGGCGGCGAAATGATCAAGGAAGTCACTTTTGACCACACCACTTTCAACGACCTGCCATTCAAATACGAAGCAGGCACACCGAATATCGAGGGCGCCATCGCCCTGGCCGCCGCGTTCGATTTCGTCGATGCACTCGGCATGGATGAAATTCATCGGCATGAAACGTCACTGATGCGCGCAGCGGAAGAACGGCTCACGGCCATTGAAGGCATGCGTTTGTTCGGACCCGCCGACCGCTGCGGTGCGCTGTCTTTTGCCATCGAAAACATCCATGCCTACGATCTCGGAACCATTCTCGATCAAATGGGAGTCGCCGTGCGCACCGGTCATCACTGCTGCCAGCCATTGATGAAGCGCTTCGGCATCAGCGGCACCACGCGAGCTTCCTTTGCACTCTACAACACCCCGGAGGAAATCGAGCGATTCGGCGATTGCGTCGCACGCGCCGCACGCATGTTGCGATAATCACGTCAAGGGAGAATCCATTTCATGCCAAAGGCAATCACCCAGGGCAGGGTGAAGAGGCTGATTACTGTCGAAGCCACGATGATCTGCGCGGCAATGCCTGGTCGACCGCCGTAAAGCTTCGCAATCAACAAGGGCGACATGGCCGCAGGCATCGCCGCCTGCACCACCAGAACCTGGCGCAGCTCCAATGAAAGAGGCAAGCATTTTGCCGCCGCAAGAATGATCAGGGGGATCACTACAAGCCGCAACACGGATCCGCCCAGGGCGATGCGCGCCGATGGTCTCTCCACACGGATCATGTCGAACATCAGCGCACCGGTGATGACCAGGGCGAGCGGAAACGCACTGTTACCAAGCCACTTCATCGACTCGCGCATCGGTCCGAACAGATAGACATCGGGATTACCGACAAAATACCGATCCACCCGCAAACCAACCAGGATCAACCCCAGCACCACGGAAATCGCCGGACCATTGATCAGTTTTTTCCAGGGAATCCGCTTGTCGTTCGACATGAACATCACTCCCACGGTCCAGATCGACAGCTCGACACCGAGGTTGTGAACAATCAACACCGCAACCGCCGCGTCACCCCACAACTGTTGCACGATGGGAATCGCGGTGAAGCCGAAATTTTGAATGCCGACGGAAAAAGCAAATGTCCTCAAACCGTTGCCCTTTTCCAATCGCAGCAAGATGCCGAACAGGAATCCCACCAAGCCGCCAACCAGCAATTCGGAAAAGCCGATGCCGATACTCCATGCCACCACCGACCCGTTGCGCAATGCCTCGCTGCCCAGCATTTTGGACAGAATGAAGCAGGGATACATGACGTGAAATACCACGTGCATTACCGGTTCGTCATGCTCGGAACGCAGGATTTTTGCCCGACGCAGCACTGCCCCTAACATGATCAACAGGAAAGCGGGCAGAACCGCAACGATGATAACTCCGGGTAAATGCACGCCGGAAGCATCCATAATTCAACACCTTGCGCAAGAGCATTGATCAAAACAGGCATGAGGCACATGGAAGTTACCAGTCATGGCGCGTGAGTTTGATACATGATTGCCAATTGACCATTCATCGTTCGCCCGCAGATGGTCGATCAAAACTCAAAAATCCTTCCCATCTTCGACATCACTTCCCGAAAGCCTACATCAGCAAATGCCGGGAACCAACCCGGTCAAAAAGAACCAACGCCCTTTCCACAATAACCACGTGAAAAAATCAGCTGTAAAAAAATTGAAAGCACCACTCGATGCCCCCTTCGCCCGTACTGATTGCCCCCCAAACCCTTACCGGTGAACTCTCTCGCGATACGCACGCTTGATCGCAATGCCAAAAAGGCCCTTAGGAGTCGTAGCATTCTGCCGAGTAAGGCCCACACCCCGGTTGAGATTCTTTTGAATGGAGGTCGCCCGGTGGCGTGAAGTAACGTCCTCTCGGTGTCGTTATGCGTAGCTGAATGCACTCCACAGGGCTGTTCTCTGATCTTCCTTAGATCATGAAGGCACGATGACAGCTCACTTTGCCTCGCCGTGCGTGGACTTGGAGCCTCGTTTTTCCTGGATTTTTGCCGGGCGCTCTCTACCTGTTTTTTCTGACGTGGCTCATGATTCCAGATCACGTTTTCATCCGCTGTCATTCTATTTGGAACTATGCGCGCGCCGACAAACATGTACTACAGCATTGATCTATGGGCATGGACACTTAGGATCAGCGCATGGAATCTGGTGAAATGGAACGCGATGATTTCCGCCGCCTGCTGTCTGACATCGGCGAAATGCGCATGCCCTACGGAAAATTCGGACCGAAGGAATGCCCTCCCGACGGCGTGTGGATCTGTGACCTGCCGATGGAATATCTCGCCTGGTTCAAGGAGCGCGGCTTCCCCAAGGACCGCCTTGGCGAACTGCTGACCGCGGTTTACGATATCAAGTCGCATGGCATGGATGCGCTATTCGATCCCATGCGCCATAAACACGGCGGACGCTCGCCACTGCGTCCCAAACGACGTAAAACGATCGACTTCGGCGACGGCTGAAAATGATTGCGTTCTATTCGGCGACAGCTGAAGGGAACTGCTTTCAGTACAAAAAAAGAGCCCAGCACCTTTTTTGAAGGGAAAATGTTGGAGCATTTTTCTCTCAAAAAAGGTGCTGGGCATATACCTGGCGACGACCTACTCTCACAA
>CAMAQB010000158.1 GCA_945860285.1 Akkermansia muciniphila
TTTGGTAGTTGATTTTCACTAATTTCTGAAATTAATGTATATCAGGAAATCTAACGGTTAGTATGGGGCCTTGCCGCCACAACATGCTGTATCGAAGGCGCTCAGACAGGCTTTATCTTGTGCTTTCTAAGTCCGACAGGCTGCTAGGGGTTATGATACCGCTACGCGGTCGAAAGCCGTTTCCATTCGGCCCCTATGGGATGGGGACAAACAAATTATCACGATTGTTCAATCTCGCCTTGTTCAGGCGTTGTTGTGATTCCTGCGCGACCGGCTGCGGCGGCCCAGCAGCATCGCAAGGCCGATGCCGGCCACCGTGCACGACGAGGGCTCGGGAATCGCCATGACCGCGATGTCATTGCCGCCGGTGAAGGTATTGTTTGCCGAGTTGCGCTGTGTAGCTGATTTGCCAATCCATGTAGCCGTAGGAGGCAAACGTGGCGCCTTGCGCGTAGCCCGCGAAGGTGCCGTTGATGGCATCCGTGTCGTCGTTGAGGAGGAGGAACAGCAGATCATTTTGGGCGTAGGTGCCGGAGAATGAGGTAACGAGACTGCCACCCGAGATGTCCACAGTGCCGATAACGTCAATTTGGTCGTAGCCCGTGCCAGCCGTGGTGTTGGCGATCTCCGCCGTGTATTCACCTGCTTGGGAATAATTGCCATTCACCGCAAGAACGCCCGGGCTGTTGCCTGGTGTGACAAAGCCGCCTGAATTGATGGTAAGAGCTCCCACGGAGCCGCTGCCGCCGAGTGTGGCACCGGAGGATACGGTGGTGGTGATGCTGGTGGTGATGCTGCCATTGACAACCAACTTGCCTTCCGAGACGGTGGTGGCGCCGCCGTAGGTGCTGGCTCCCGAGAGGGTGAGCGTGCCGGCCCCGAGCTTGGTGAAGCTGCCGCCGTCGCTGGTGAGGTTGGAGGCGAGGGTGGCGTTCCCAGAGGTGGCCGTGCCGGTCACCGCACCACCAATCGTCAGTAGTCCGGTGCTTGAATTGGAAAACTCAAACGCCGTGTTGCCCGAGTTCAATTGAAGGGCCGAAGCGATGGCGTTGTCGCCGGTGGATTGCTGGCGGATGCCGGAGAATGCCCCGCTGCCGCCGATCTTGATGGTTGCGCCGCTTGTCAGGGACACAGTCGGCCCGACGTTCGCCAAGAAGGTGATGCTGCTGGCATTTTTCGTCGCTCCTGACAGCGTGATGTTTCCGGTGTTCGTCGTTGCTTGCGAGATGAACAAGTCGTCCGCAGAGGCTGTAGTTGCGCTCAGGGTTCCTGCACCGCCGCCGCTATCGGTATTCCAGAAGGCGCCGGTATTCCAAACCCCTAGTATGTCGGAGAAACCAGCGGTGGTACCGTTGACGTCCCAGTAGAGCGACGCACCCAGCAGAGGAGAACTGGAAACCATGAGCGTCAGCGCGCTGATGGCAAACGCACCGCCGAGACTCGAAGCACGGAGTTGGCGTTTGGCTTTGGGAGAAAGGGCTGAGAGGAACCGGAAGGATGGTTTCATGATGTAGTTTAGATTGGGGGAATGCAGACGAAATAAAATTTTAAAAAAGACAAGTCGATTGCTCCAGTTGATGATAATTCTTTGTTAGGTTAGTTATTTTCATACCTACTTTTGTTGTATTCTGCTCCATAGCACAAGATTTATTTTTTTTATTTTGAATTCTGAAATTCTGTCCAAAATTGTCCCAAGTCACAAAAATCGCAAGCAGATACCATGCCAGTTCTGACACCCCCGCGTGACTCGTCCATAATTGTTTCAATCGTTCACAAAAATTAACAGCCCGCTTGATTTCCCCTCATTCAAGTCGTAAATCTTCTGTCTGGTCGTCTTGTTTCTTCCCATGATCTCTTCCGAAAAAATCGCGGCGCAGGAAAAACGCATGGAGGCGCTCGGCATCCGCGAGGACGGGATCGTTGAGAAATTCATCCACGGCTCCGGTTCGGGCGGACAGAAGATCAACAAGACCGCTTCCTGCGTCTATCTGAAACACGAGCCCACCGGCATCGAAATCAAATGCCAGCGCGAACGCTCGCGCGAGCTGAACCGCTATCTCGCCCGCAAGGAATTGTGTGAGCGCATCGATGAAATCAAAAACGGTGTTGAATCCAAACGCCAGCAGGCGATGGAAAAAATCCGCCGCCAGAAACGCCAGAAGTCCCGCCGCCAGAAGCAACGCATGGTTGCCGACAAACGCATGCTGTCGCAGAAGAAAACCCAGCGTCGGTCATCGGCGGAGGAGTGATCTGTTCGCACGTCGCGATAAAGTGTGGGAAATGATGGACAGGCAATGGCGCAATCAAAAGGCAGGGAAGGCTCTCCGAGCGTTCCGGTGGGGGGCGGCCACATTTCACCCTAACGCAACCACCCTTCACCCCGCGTTCTCGTTCGCAAACCACATCGGTGAGTCCGGAAGAACCATCAAGAGTTATGAATCCTTCCAAAAAAGGCAATGTTCACGGCGCTGTCGCATGTTCATTCGCGAAAACCCGCGTCCGGCAGGATGCCGAACGCAGCCTGCGGGACGCAGGCGCTCCCCGGAGAAACTTCCCTGCCCTGACCTTCGGCCATCCACCCTTCACACCGCGCTATCGTTCGCCAACAAACCGAGTGAGTCAGAAAGGATGATTACCCGTCAACCATCCTGCCCCCACCG
This sequence comes from Akkermansia muciniphila, assembly GCA_945860285.1. GTDB lineage: Bacteria > Verrucomicrobiota > Verrucomicrobiia > Verrucomicrobiales > Akkermansiaceae > UBA956. The sequence goes on from CAMAQB010000158.1 coordinate 2,661, forward strand.
GATCGCCAGGGACAGCGATCCCTGCCTTTGAGCAACTCCCCGGCTTGATCGCCGTGTTTCGCCCCGACGTTTTTCCCTCTTGACCATGTATATCCCAGGGCTATACTTCCATGCATGAAGACAAAATTACAGCGCTGGGGGAATAGCCAGGGGGTTCGACTTCCGAAGTCGATCGTGGAATCGCTGGGGATCGCTGTTGGCGCATCAATGATTGTGGAGATTTCCAAGGACCGTTCACAGATCACGATCACACCGTCGGCGGCATCGTCATCGATCCGGGGACGGCATCGCATTGAAGATCTCGTCGCGGCGAGTTCGCCGAAAGCATTTGGCGGTGAAGACAACTGGGGCAAAGTGGTCGGCAAGGAAGTCTGGTGATGCGGGGTCATGTTCCATTGCAAGGTGATTTCGTGACGATCACGTTTGATCCGCAGGCGGGCCATGAACAAAAAGGCCGCCGCCCGGCACTTGTGGTCAGTGTGACGCGCTTCAACCGCGCAACCGGCCTCGCCATCTGCTGCCCCATCACAAATACGGATCGCAAGACACCCTTCCATGTCAGTGTTCCCGTCGGGTCGGGTCTAACGGGTTTTGTCATGTGCGAACAGATCAAGTCCGTCGATTTCCGCGCGCGCGAGCTGAAACGCATCGGCCGAGCCCCAAAGGAATTTTTGGATGAGGTCCTCTCGGTGATCGATGCGTGCATTTATCCACAGCCCGAACAATAACAATCGTTCCGAACTCTGCGCGCGGGGCGATCAGGGTGTCAGCCACACCTTCAGCCGGAAGATTTTTTTCCCGGGGGTGATCGGGGCGGTGTAGCTGACGTTTTGGCCGGTTGCGACGATGTCCTCATATCCTG
>CAMAQB010000159.1 GCA_945860285.1 Akkermansia muciniphila
GTCTCGGGCTACATCAGCCACGGGCTTCCCCAGGCTCATTAGCCCCAATGCCTGCTCTTTGAACTCTGCTGTGAATTTTCGCTTCGTTTTGTTCATAATCTAATTCTTGTTGTTGGTTGGATTATGGTCCAGAATTTTAGCGCACTTCAACTACACTGAAAATCAGGGTGTGCAGGAGGACGAGTTTTTTCACTGGGCACCTCCTGCTTCGTTGGTGTTTTCTTTTGGCTCGATGGTGGTTAAATGTAGTTTGTTCTGGTCGCTCTTCCGCGCCCAGTGTCGGGTTTGGGATCAGGGGGATTGGCGAGGCGTTCGGCGGCGGCTTGTGCACGCTCGAGTGTCAGGCGTTGATGTTCGGCGATGAGTTCGTTGTGGTTTTCACGATAGATTTTCATGCAGACCGAATAAAGGCGCGAGTTCTTCGGCGCTGGGGTTTCCTTGGATGACTTGAAAGCGGGGCTCGGCGCTGCTGTCGGCGGGCAGTTCGGGAATGAATGGCGGGGAATAGGTTTTTCCGGCGCGGGCAGCGCGGGCTGCGGCCCTGGCGGTGTCCTCATCGCCGACCATGAACATGAGCATGTAGGTGGTGCGGTTTTTCTTGAAGCGGCGGAGGGAATCGAAGTGGTGGAAGTTGACATTGCTCCATGCTTTGTAGGTTTGCATGGGCGTCACGCCTTGGCTGTTCCAACTGATGAGCGTGCGGGCGCCGTCATACACGGTGCAGGAGAGCATCAATGTATGCTGCGGATCTGCCTGTGCGATGCGAGCATCACGTGCCGCGAGTTCCTCGGCAGTGAGCGGTTTTGGTGCAGGTGCCGCCGGGATGGGAGGAAGATCGATAGGGACGATTTCCTGAATGGTGAATTTTTGGCCCTCGCGATAAACGACTTTGGAAGAAAGAATGTCTTAGGTGTCGATTTTGAGTCGCTCGGGTTCGGGGGCAGGAGCATCGGAAGAGGTCGGCTGTATGGCTATGGGATCAATAAGAACCGCATCCTCACGAGCAGGTTCTTGGGCGCGGATTGTGGCGACGAGTAGCAGAGTGACGATGATATTTTTCGCAGAGGATTGGGGAAATGTTTATTTTGATCCTCACAGGTAGACGGGTAGTGAATAAGCCGCACCAAGTCGACCGCAACGGCCTTTGGCCTCCCTCCGAAGAAAGCGGCTTGGACCCGCTCCGCTGCCTCCCCGGCCTTTCGGCTGGTTAGGCAGCAATGTGTTGCGGTCATTGCCAGCCGCCTAGAGCGCAGTTATTCAGACCTCATCCGTTTGTGCGAATGATCGAAGAATAACCATAGATTTGCGGGAGGCAAGATTTTTTCAAAAAACGAGTTCTCTTTACTTTCGGTAATCCTGGTCACAAAACTCAACGCGCGCTTGTGAATTTTTTCACAAACTGCTTGAGGATCGGCCCGAAACGGTGCATCTTGAGCCCGCCCCTGGGGAGTATTTATGGAAACCACCGATTTGTTAGAAACACATGCCGCTTACGATTCGAAGATCGAGGGCAATATCATTTTCACCCGGGTGGATGCCGCGATGAACTGGATGCGCAAGAATTCGTTGTGGCCGATGCCGATGGGGCTCGCCTGTTGTGCGATCGAGCTGATGGCCACGGCATCGAGCCGCTTTGACATCTCGCGCTTCGGCATGGAGGTGATGCGGTTTTCGCCGCGTCAGAGCGATGTCATGATTGTTGCGGGCACCGTGACCTACAAAATGGCCCTGGCGGTGAAGCGGGTGTGGGATCAAATGCCCGAGCCGAAATGGTGCATCGCCATGGGAGCCTGCGCCTCCAGCGGCGGCATGTATCGCAGTTACGCCGTCCTGCAGGGGATCGACAAACTCATTCCCGTCGACGTGTATATTTCCGGCTGTCCGCCGCGTCCCGAGGCCTTGATCGAGGGGTTGATGAAACTGCAGCGGAAAATTGAAGGAACGCATGCCATGCAGGAGCAGAAGAAGGAGTTCTTCGAAGATATGGCCTAACATACGACGCATACAATCATCATGTCCGCAGCAGATATCAGCACATTGAAGGGCGTGTTCACGACCCGGGTTCTCGGCAGCGTGGAGTTTCGTGGCGAACATACGATCACCGTCGAACTGTCGGCTTTGCGCGAGCTTTTGGAATATTGCAAAAATAGTCTGGGTTACGACTTTCTGCTGGATATTTCCAGCCTCGACCACTTTGGTGATCATCCTCGATTTGAAATGGTCTATGAACTTGCCACGGTCGATGACAGCAAACATCTTCGGGTCAAAGCGGCGGTCGGCGAGGAGCAGTCGGTTGCTTCGGTGGTCGATCTCTGGCTTGCGGCGGACTGGCATGAACGCGAGGTTTACGACATGATGGGCATCACCATCGACGGTCATCCGAACATGAAACGAATTCTCATGTGGGAAGGATATCCGTTTTTTCCCTTGCGCAAGGACTTCCCGCTCGCAGGCCGTCCATCGGACATGCCCGATGTCGCGTTCTCCGGTGTGGCGCCACTTGAAGGCGGGCCATTTGTGACTTCGTGTGGCACCGACGACGTGGTGAAACGTGAACCGCGGGCGCAGGACCAGCACTAGACGGATTTTCCTTCCTGGATCATGACAGCGCCATTGCGAGAGTTGAGTCGGGCGCGGGTTACCTGGATGCTTGTTGCGCTGTTGACCGCCATTCACGCCGCAGTGGAATGGCTTGGCGGATATCAGGAAGTGGCCGACTGGTATGTGATCGCCGGGCTCTCGCGTGCTGGACTGATGCATGGATATGCTTGGCAATTGCTCAGTTATGGATTTTTGCACGGCTCGTGGTTCCACCTGTTGTGCAACATAATCTTTCTGTTGCTCATGGGCTCGCGGATCGAGTTCATGCTCGGCGGAGTGACATTGCTGAAGGTTTTTCTGCTGGGGATTATTGGAGGCGGGCTGTGTCACTTGCTGCTCGGTTCTTCGGGCGAAAACGTCCTCGTCGGCGCATCAGCCGGTTGCGTTGCGCTGTTGCTGCTGACCACCACGCTGTCACCGCAATCGCGAATGGCTCCGCTGCCGCTCAGTGCGAAAAACCTCGGCGCCGGGGTGTTGCTCGGTTCCTTGCTTTTAAGTTTGTTTCAACCTGGTCTTCACCTGCCATTTTTCGCGGAGATCGGCAGAACAGGATCGCGGATTTTTGGCGAGGATCTTTTTCAAGTTGGTCATGCATGCCACCTGGGAGGGGCGCTGAGCGGGTGGCTTTACGGGCACTGGATGCTGCGTCGACGTATTGACCTGAATGGGCTTCGTGCCGACCGGGCGCGTCGGGAAAAGAACAGCAGATCCGGGTTGTGATTGTGCTCGGGAGTATTTCCCGCCGATTGCTGAACTGGCAGGGCGATTGGCTTGAGGGGTTACGGGACCGGACTGGCGTGAAGAATCAGTTTGATTGCTAGGCTCGGGGAGTTTTGGTAATCGGCGATTAGGGCTGGGAGCCTTTGTTTATCGGTGAAGGGGATGACCGCTAGTAGGGCGTTGCGT
>CAMAQB010000160.1 GCA_945860285.1 Akkermansia muciniphila
TTCTCTTAAAGCCTTGTAGAACATGGGCTAGAGAGGAAATAAGATTCGTTTTTCGTTTCACCTAATGGGTGAAAACATGGCAAAAATGTAATTTGCATGCTGGTAACGCTGCATCAATGGTTTGAAGACGAAATCAACCGCATTTGAGCCTATTTTAGCGTTCTAACTGCGGTTTCTAGGATAATGCCAGTGATTCATGAACAACCCTCATGACCAAACCACCCCGCCCCCACCGGAACTTTCGGAGAAACTTCCCTGCCCTGAAAGGCACTCGCCAAGAGGGCGCGTGAGAAAAAATCAACGTTTTGCTGCAAAAAAATCTACTACCCACCATACTTTTCGATTGTCTCTCGCAATGAAATCTCTAACATAAACATCTTATGTTGTCGGACTCACGACAGGAACGAGACGCGCGCGGCAGGGGACATATCCCACCCGACTGGGTCGACACCAACGCAACGTATTTCATCACGATCAATTGCAAACAACGCGGCAAAGCACAACTGACGGCAGATGATATGCCGCAAAAAATATTTGATTCCGTTCAGTTCTATCAGGACAGCCGTCATTGGTGGCCGGAGATATTCCTTCTAAGGCCCGATCATTTGCATGCACTGATCAGTTTTTCATGGGATCAAAAGAAGGGAATCAACTCCGTTTTGTCATCATGGAAGCGATTCATCGCGCGAAAGTATGGCATCGAATGGCAGATCGATTATTTTGATCATCGAATTCGCAATGAGTCCGATCATGAAGACAAGTGGGATTACATTCGCCAAAACCCTGTTCGCGAGGGACTAGTAGAATCATACGACCAATGGCCCCACGTGTGGAGACCAGGCGCAATCGGATGGTAAGATGTCTCAAAAGGAAGGGAACGATCTCCGAGCGTTCCGGTGGGGGGCGGCCGCATCACGCCTTAACGCAACCAACCTTCACCCCAGGCCCCCGTTCGCAGGGATTTCCAAGGCAGGGAACGATCTCCGAGCGTTCCGGTGGGGGGCGGTGACACATCGCCTTAACGCAACCAACCTTCATCATACGTTCTCATCGCCAACAACGCCGGTGAGTCAGGAAAAAGCCTCATGAGCAAACAACCCTGCCCCCACCGGAACTTTCGGAGAAACTTCCCTGCCCTGAAAGGCAACTTTTGCTGATCCATCGCATTCTCCTTCTCGAAAACCCGCGCCCGGCAGGATACCGGCCACAGACTGCGGGGCGCAGGCGCTCCCCGAGGGAGAATTGCCCCTGTTTTTGCGAATCTGCATGAAATGATCGCAGTGTGTTATGGGGCATATTTGCAGTTGCATAATGCAGGGCATTTGCCAGCATCGCAAAGTTATGAGAATTTTGCACACGATATCATTGATTACCTTCTTCGTTCCTTCCCTTCTTTCCGCCCAGCTGACCTATAGCGGCGACAAGGGAATTGGCGAAGGCAAACATGTGGTGTTCCTAGCCTCTGATCATGAATATCGTGGCGAGGAAACCTGTCCGGCGATCGCACGCATTCTTTCGAAAAACTATGGATTCAAATGCACCGTGGTTTTCGGGCTCGACAAGGACGGCAACATCGAAGCCGGCTCCTCGAACATTCCCGGTCTGGAGGCCTTGAAGGACGCCGACCTGTTTTTCATCTTCGCACGTTTCCTCGATCCTTCCGAAGAGCAGATGAAACCGATCACCGATTATCTCGAGCGCGGTGGTCCGGTGCTCGGCTTGCGCACATCGTCCCATGCCTTCAAAATCCCCGCCAACAAACCGACGGCGAAATACAGTTTCGATTCGAAGGTGACGGGATATGAAGACGGCTTCGGCCATCAGATTCTCGGCAACACCTGGGTTGGGCACTATGGCGACAACCACCGTCAGGCGACGCAGATCCAGTTGGTGCCGGCGCAGAAGGAAAACCCCATTCTGCGCGGTGTCGGCGACCTCGCCTATTGCCAGGCCGGAGCCTACGTTGGCAAAGCGGCGGCGGATTTCACGGTGATCGCCAGCAGCCAGCCGATGGTTTCGATGGACCCCAAAGCGGAGTTGGATGCCAAAAAGCCGCCGATGCCCTGCACGTGGACGCGCGAATACACTTCCGCATCCGGCAAAAAAGGCCGGGTGTTTCACAGCACCCAGGGCGCGTCGGAAGACATCCTGGATGTGAATTACCGCCGCATGATCATCAACGGCGCCTTTTGGGCGATGGGCCTGGAGTCGAAAATCACCGCCAACATGCCGATTGATTTTGTCGGCCCGTACAAACCGCGGACATTTTCCTTCGGCGGTTGTGCGCGCAACGTCAAACCCGCGGATCTGAGCGGCTACGACACCCCGATCCTTCCCGACAAGGAGAAGGACAAGGGCGCCGCGGAAGCGAAATGACCGAGCGGGCAAGCAGCGACGAATTTCCAGAAATTGTGATGTGCAACGGCCTGAAGGACACGATCATTTTTTCCAACTTCACCATGACCGCCACCGGCTTGATCCAGGAGGGCACATCATGAACCTAAAAACCGCAGTTGGCAAGCGGATGAGGGGCATAAGTGGGTCATGTGATGGCTGATGAGGTGGCTTGGGTGGGGTCAAATAGCAGCCACGGGGGGGATTTTCCCATTGTTAGAGTCAACTGCGGCGCAGTTTGACTCAACCATTGCTCAAGCCTTTGGTAGGCTTCTTTCAGGAAGCTAGCGAACTTGCTGCCAACCGCCAGTTTTACGATTTTGCGACGTCCACTCATGATCATTTTGGCAGGGATGAGCAGCAACTCGTAGCGGCTTTTGATCGCTTCGGTATGACCGCCTTGATTCTTGAGCACTCTCACAAACAGGCTCCACAGATTGTAGATCAACAACAACATGCGCGCCGAACTCTGGCTCACCGCCGCTTTTTGCGAACAGAACCCGGCGAAGCCCCATTGGTTCTTGAGTTCGTCAAAGACGTTTTCGGCATCCGCCCGCTGGCGGTAAAGTTGCACGATCTGAAACGCATCGGCTTCTTCAGCCGTTAGGTTGGTGACATACGCGCTGAAGTCTTCCTTGCACTGCTGCCAGAAGCTTCCTTGCGGACTCGCATTGAGCGGTCTGAGCGTGCGCTCCACGATCACCCGGCGCTCGCAATTCCAGCCGTTGAGCTTGAGTTTGATTTCGGAGAGTTGCACGAGTCCTTCGTTAGATTTGCCCTGCCAATCGTCCCATGAGATGTGGGCGATGGCTTTTTTGACGTTGGCGGTGAGTTTGAGTTTGAAGAGGAAGGAGGGACGCTTGCCGTTGCCTTGTTCGTGCCAGGCCATGATGGGTTCTTGGCCGAAGCCGATGTCGCCCCGGTTGAGACGGATGCGGTGCTGGGCTGTGGGGCTGCGCCAGACTTTTTCCATCGCTTCGATCCAGCCGCTGGAGCTCACCGTGTTGCCTTTGCGCCATTCCATGTGAAGACACAGCCGGGTGCCGCCGATGACGCAG
>CAMAQB010000161.1 GCA_945860285.1 Akkermansia muciniphila
TGTCCGATCTGAAGCAGCCATGGTGTGAGAGGTTTGAACTGCCAGCAATCTCAAAGGATTAGGGAAAGATACAAACTCATCTCACACTCCCGGAGAGGTGTTGCAAAACCTCTCCGGGTCATTCCAAAAGCGATATTCTCGCCTCGGTGATGACATGGCGAGAAGAATATACAAGGGAAATTTCTCCCCGGGGAGCGCCTGCGTCCCGCAGGCTGCGTTCGGCATCCTGCCGGGCGCGGGTTTTCGCGAATGAACATGCAACAGTGCCGCGAACATTGCCTTTTGGGTAGGATTCATAACTCTCGATGGTCCTTCCTGACTAACTCGCTTTGTTGGCGAACGATAGAGTGGGGTGAAGGCAGATCACGTTAGGGTGATCCGCGTCCGTCCCCCACCGGAACGCTCGGAGATCGTTCCCTGCCTTTTGATTGCGACATTTCTTGTCAATCCTTTCCCTGGCTTGATCGCCGTTAGGACGCGATCGCGATGCCTCATGCACCCAGCCCCGGCAGTGCCGCTTTCTGCAACTCTTCGCGAATCATTTGCTCGCAGAGTTCGATTTGCCGTGCCCGCTGCGTGCGTGCTTCATTGGCGATTTGCTCCAGTGTGTCGATATCGTACAAATAAACCTCCTCGATCTCGGCGACCGCAGGATCGATGTCGCGCGGCACCGCAATGTCGATGAAAAACAGCGGACGATACTTGCGCTTGCGGCGCACGGCCTCGACATCGGACTTCTGCACAATGGTGTGAGGCGCACCGGTCGAACCGATCACCACGTCCACCTGGGCCAGCACCTGTTGCCAGTCGTCGAAGCGCACCGCCTGTCCATTCATCAGCCGCGCCAGATCGAGCGCGCGGTCGTAGGACCGGTTGGCGACAAAAATGCTTCGGGCACCGCGCGACTGCAGGCTTTGCGCGGTGACCCGGCTCATCTCCCCTGCCCCGAGGATCATCACCTCGCTGTCCTTGAGGTGACCGAAAATTTTCTCCGCCAGATCCACCGCGACGTTGCCGATCGATGTCGCACCCTCCTGAATCCCCGTCTCACTGCGCACCTTTTTGCCGATGGAAAAGGTCTTTTGAAACAAACGATTGAGCACTCCGCCCGTAGCACCAGCCTCCCATGCGGCACGATAGGCATCCTTGACTTGACCGAAAATTTCCGTCTCGCCGAGAACCATGGAGTCCAGTCCGCTGGCAACCCGGCACAGATGCACGGCCGCATCCATTTTCTCGCTGTGATAACAATGCTCCGCGCCGCCCAACAGTTCCTGGAGTCGAACAATCGTTTGCTGGCCGCCCACGACATACATCTCGGTGCGATTGCAGGTGGAAATGACCACGGCTTCGGGAACGCCGGTTTTTTGGCACAACTCGCTCGCCGCTTCACCCAGTTTCGATGGGGCAACGGCAAACAGCTCCCTCACCTCCACAGGCGCGGTATGATGATTCAAACCGACACACAACAAATCCATCACAACAGTGCGAACACCCCCAGCGACAATACAAACAATCCCACCGCCGCAACCGCAAGGCGCCGACCCGTCATTCCCCGCCACTGCTTGACCAGCAATAACATCCCGTACACCAGCCACACCGCAACGGCGGTCAAAAGGTGGGACCAGCCGCCGCGATGAGGCATCAGCCAGCCCGCGACAATGCCTGCGCTCAGCAACAGATAACCAATCCACAGCAACCGCAACACGGCGGCCAGAAGTTCGCGCACCGGCGGCAGGTTGCGAAACAATCCCGATTTCAAATGGTGATCCTTCAACTGCCGGTCGAGCACCAGAAACATCACCGCGGTCACGGCAGCCAGGGCAAACGCACCATAAGCAAGAACTGACACCGCAGAATGCGCCTCGCGCCAAGGATCGACGCCAATGCAGCGCACCGGATCGACATCCATCACGCCGGAATACAAGGCCAGCAGTTGAAACACCACCACCACCGGGGCGGTGAACAGTCCCACGAGGGAAAGGCGGTAGGAACGCCCGACCACCAGGTAAAAAAACGTCAATGACCAGGCGAGAAACACCAGGATTTCACCGATGTCCCGCAGCGGGCAGGCACCGCGCATTTCTCCGCGCAGGTTGAGAAACAGGATTTGAACAAGGAAGGCGGCGGCGATCAAAATCAAGGTCCACCAGGTCCGCAAGCCCCGGTGGACCGACAGCCCGCCCCACACCGCGCCTGCCAGCGCGAGCACCGTGGAAATGAGCAGCAGATAGCGATCCATGACGGGCGATTGATGAACGGGAATGACTGCATTGGCAAGTCCGGATTCTGGTGCGCGCCACACCCATTTCCCGCCAACCTTGCGATTTGTGCTTGCCATGCCATCGCGTTCCAGTATCAATGCCGCGCCATGACACGCCCGCAAGTTGAATTCTGCGCCAAGCTCCTGATCGTTGCCATCTCCGGAACCTTCCTCTGGGCACTCTATAACGTGCTTGCCCTGATCGGTGTCTTCTGATCGACGGACCGATCATCTGCTAGCTCATGCGCTTGACTCCTTTGATCAACCTGCGCTGGGTGACCGAGATCCAGTCGGTCAAGCCGATGGAATCATTCATCGACAACCAGATCCACGGCCCCTACCGCCTATGGCATCACCTGCACCGCTTCGAGGCCAATGAACAGGGCGTCCTGATGACCGACCTGGTCCACTATGCCCTTCCCTTCGGCCCGCTCGGCGCGATTACTCACGCCTTGTATGTGCGGAAAAAACCCGAGCGGATTTTCCAGTTCCGCAAGGAGACCTTGGCCGCGCATTCCACTCACCGCGTGCCCACATGCCATCGCCGCGCGCCTGGAGTTCCTGCACCTTGCCCAGACGGCGTTCATCCGGCCACAGGCTGCGATCCACGTCCGGATGCCCGATGTAAATCGGCAGCCCGCGAAACATCCGCCCCAGCCGTCCAGCAAGGGAGTTGAAATGGCTTACCATCCGCTCTGCCTCCGCCTTGCCGAATTTCTGCATGCGCCCCGGAATCTTTCCAGAGAACTCACCATACGGCGAAACCTTGAACCAGCCATCCTCCTCGGTCAGCGCGTTCGCCTCGTCCACGTTGTGGCATTCCTCCACGCGCTCTGCCCCGGCGATCGCGGCCACGTTGTGACATTCCTCGCGGCGGAGTTTTTCCAAAAGATATACGATGATGTAATTTTAAGGCTTTGCTTTCCACGGCGATCAAGCTAGGGAAAAGCTTTACAGATTAAAGGTTTTCTAAAAATAAAAACACTTTAGGATTGTACAAGGTAAATACATCCTTATGATTGTCGGATGCCTCGCAATCCTAACAAAATTAATTACAACAAAGGTTTACCCAAAGCACTCATCTCCTTCCAAGTCA
>CAMAQB010000162.1 GCA_945860285.1 Akkermansia muciniphila
GGTGGCTCGGCGGGGCGGGAGGGCACGGCGGTGCAGATGGGCGCGGCCATCGCGGCGGGCTTCGGGAAATGCTTCGCGGGGAACCGGAAGGCGGGCAGGCTACTGGTTTGCTGCGGGATCGCGGGCGGCTTCGGGGCTGTGTTCGGGACACCCTTCGCGGGTGCGGTGTTCGCGCTGGAGTTCGTGGGGAATCGGGTTGTTTCCCGGAAACTCATTCCCTGCCTGCTCACGGCGCTTGCGGCGGATTTCATCTGCCTCGCATGGGGCATCCACCACGCGCCCTACCCCGCGATCCACCTCGGCCACTCGCCCGCAGGCTGGCTGATGATCGCGTTCAAGCTCATCCTGCTGGCAGCGGTCGTCGCGCTTGTTTGCCGTCTCTTCGTTTCCGGCTCGCATTTCACCGCCCGGAAATTCCGCGAGTGGTTTCCCCACGAAGCCGTCCGCGGGGGCGTAGGCGGACTGATCGTGATCGCACTGTTCCTGATGGTCGGCACCACGGATTACCTCGGGCTCGGGACGCTGGCGGAGCACGGTGGATCTCTGACACTGACAGGTTTCCTTTCGCCGGAGACCCACGCCCCGGCGACCGCGTGGCTGTGGAAACTCGTATTTACCGTCGTCACGCTCTCCGCCGGGTTCAAGGGCGGCGAGGTTACACCTCTTTTCTTCATCGGAGCCGCGCTAGGAAACTCGTTCGCGTGGTGGCTCGGCGCGCCGGTCGATCTGTTCGCGGGCATCTCCATGATCGCGCTTTTCGCAGCTGCCACCCGGACACCGGTCGCCTCCGTCATTATGGGTATGGAGCTGTTAGGATGGAAGATGGGCGTGCCCCTGGCTCTCGGCACTCTCATCGCGGTGAAACTCAGCGGAACCCGCCATCTGTGAGGAAACTCCGCCTTTTCGTTTCCGGAAACCCAGCCCCTATCCGCCGGCGAGGTTGGAAACATCCCGCCAGCTCGCCGCCCGTTTCGAGCGCGGCGAAATCGACCGCACCGAGTTTCAGTGCAAATTTTTCTCTAGTGAAGTTGAAATTTTGCTTGTCAGCGCATGTCACAGCGGCTTTTTTGTAATCGTTCTGATTACAAGCTTGGCAAAATAATAGACAGTCAAAAACACTTCTAGGAAAAAGCCGAGTGGCAGTCTGACACGAAAACCACAACTAAAAACAATGAAAAACAAATACTACATCGCTACCCTATCCGCAACAGTCCTCACATGCGCCATGGCACATGCTGGTGACACACTGGCCACTGCACCAACTGCTAGTTCCCCAACAGCCGGCTTCAGCCCTTATCTGGGTGTGAGCGGCGTCTACAACGAACTTACAGCCGCGTTAGACGGTGATTCCATCACAGAAGAACTTAGCGGTTTCAAACTCGTGGGCGGCTTTGATTTGTCACACGGTTTCTCGGTAGATGGAAGCTTTGAGAAAACTTACGCTACTATCGCTGCTGCCGATTTCAGCCTCACAGACACCCGGTTGATCGTGAATTACACCCATGAGCTGGAACAGGGATTCTCGCTGGTCGGTGGACTGGGTTACGGGTATCTTGGACTTGACGTAGCGAATATAACTATTATTTCGACTGAAGGCCTAATGGCCGAAGTAGGAATTAAGTATCAATCCGGTCAATTCTTTGGTGGGCTGCAATACAACCATCTCTTTGCGATGCAGACCACCCCAAGCCAATTATTTGAAGACGAAGATCTTGGTTTCATCGAAGCCCATGTTGGATATCAGATCAATGAAAATGTCGCTGCGACACTTTCCGTTGAAACGCAAGTCGTTGGTGATTCCGCTCTCGAAAAAGATCTGGGCATCGCACTTGGACTCCAGTATTCCTTCTAATCGGTAGTTAGATATTGGTTGCTGATCCACCCCTTGTGTTGAGGGGTGGATTTTTTTTGCCCAGGCCTTGCTGCCATACTCACGCGTCAACTCCACGAGCACATCGCCACGCGTTGGCTGCATTGGTAGTTCCCCCCCGCAACCGCTCGCGCATCCTCCTCAGGCGCGATCCGGGTTGGCAACTGCGGGCACCGTCATTTTCCAAAGGCGCGGAGCGAGCATGACGCACGCCACGAAAAGCCCTACCGCCAGCCCGCACCAGACGCCCACAGCGCCTAGGTCAAATTTCATGGAAAGCAGCACCGCGATGGGTAGGCCGACCATCCAGTAGGCGAAAAATCCGATCAGCGCAGGTATCCTCGCATCGTGTAGGCCGCGCAGCATCGCCACTGAACCGACCTGGATGCTGTCGAAAAGCTGGAATACGCCCACCACAATCAAAAGCGACGCGGCGAGGCGAATCACCGGTTTTTCCTCTGTGAAAAACGACGCCATCCATTCCCCGAGCAGCGCGAAAACCAGCGCGCCGACTAGCGAATACGCAGCCCCGATCCACCAGCCCGATACCGCGATGGGGCGCAACCGCTCCCTTTCCCCTGCGCCCGCCGCCGTGCCGATCCGCACGCTCAGCGCCATGGAAAGGCCAAGCGGGATCATAAATGCCGTCGCTGCGCACATCAGTGCAACCTGATGCGCCGCCATCGCCGTAGCGCCGTATCGCCCCATCATCAGACCGGCCACCGAGAAGGCGGAGACCTCGGTGATCATCTGGATGCTTGCGGGAAAACCCACGGTAAGAAATTTCCGGATCTCAGAAAAAACCGGCTTACGGAACCAGTGGTAGGGCGTCCATTTCCGCAGATCCGCATCACGGTGCAACCAGACGATCATGCCAACGAGGATCGCCATCCTTGAGATCAGGGTCGCATAAGCACCGCCTTCCAGTCCCAGCATCGGGCAGCCGAGTTTGCCGTAGATCATCACCCAGTTCAGGAAAACATTCAGCGCCACTCCGCCGAGGAAAATCCAGAACGGCGGCCACGGCCGGTCGAGTGCATCGGCGTGGTTTTTCAGCGCGATGGACATCAGCGCAGGCACCATGGATGCCATGATGATGCGGAAATACGGGCCGGTCATCGCCTCCACCTCCGGCGGTTGGCGGAACACGCCGAGGTTCAGGGAAAGGGCATAAGAGACGGCGAA